>NC_007948.1:4132142-4450000 GCF_000013865.1 Polaromonas sp. JS666 | reverse complement strand
GTGCGATGTGGGGACGGAGAAGGTTAACTCAGCCAACTGTTGGATATGTTGGTTCAAGCCTGTAGTCGTGCCTGGTAGGTAAATCCGCCGGGCTTAGATGAGGGGTGATAACGAGTCTGCTTGCAGACGAAGTGAGTGATACCCTGCTTCCAGGAAAAGCCACTAAGCTTCAGCTACACACGACCGTACCGCAAACCGACACTGGTGCGCGAGATGAGTATTCTAAGGCGCTTGAGAGAACTCAGGAGAAGGAACTCGGCAAATTGACACCGTAACTTCGGAAGAAGGTGTGCCTTTAGTAGGTGAACCATTTACTTGGGGAGCCCAATGAGGCTGCAAAAAATCGGTGGCTGCAACTGTTTATTAAAAACACAGCACTCTGCTAAGACGAAAGTCGACGTATAGGGTGTGACGCCTGCCCGGTGCTGGAAGATTAAATGATGGGGTGCAAGCTCTTGATTGAAGTCCCAGTAAACGGCGGCCGTAACTATAACGGTCCTAAGGTAGCGAAATTCCTTGTCGGGTAAGTTCCGACCTGCACGAATGGCGTAATGATGGCCACACTGTCTCCTCCTGAGACTCAGCGAAGTTGAAATGTTTGTGATGATGCAATCTCCCCGCGGAAAGACGGAAAGACCCCATGAACCTTTACTGTAGCTTTGTATTGGACTTTGAACAGATCTGTGTAGGATAGGTGGGAGGCTTTGAAGCCCGGTCGCTAGATCGGGTGGAGCCAACGTTGAAATACCACCCTGGTGTGTTTGAGGTTCTAACCTAGGTCCATTATCTGGATCGGGGACAGTGCATGGTAGGCAGTTTGACTGGGGCGGTCTCCTCCCAAAGTGTAACGGAGGAGTTCGAAGGTACGCTAGGTACGGTCGGACATCGTGCTAATAGTGCAATGGCATAAGCGTGCTTAACTGCGAGACTGACAAGTCGAGCAGATGCGAAAGCAGGACATAGTGATCCGGTGGTTCTGTATGGAAGGGCCATCGCTCAACGGATAAAAGGTACTCTGGGGATAACAGGCTGATACCGCCCAAGAGTTCATATCGACGGCGGTGTTTGGCACCTCGATGTCGGCTCATCTCATCCTGGGGCTGTAGCCGGTCCCAAGGGTATGGCTGTTCGCCATTTAAAGAGGTACGTGAGCTGGGTTTAAAACGTCGTGAGACAGTTTGGTCCCTATCTTCCGTGGGCGCTGCAGATTTGAGGAAGCCTGCTCCTAGTACGAGAGGACCGGAGTGGACGAACCTCTGGTGTACCGGTTGTCACGCCAGTGGCATTGCCGGGTAGCTAAGTTCGGAAGAGATAACCGCTGAAAGCATCTAAGCGGGAAACTCGTTTCAAGATTAGATCTGCCGGGGCCTTGAGCCCCCTGAAGAGTCGTTCAAGACCAGGACGTTGATAGGTCAGGTGTGGAAGCGCAGTAATGCGTTAAGCTAACTGATACTAATTGCTCGTGCGGCTTGACCCTATAACTTTGATTCATTCAAAGTTGTTATGCCAAGTTGACGCATTCAAAAGACGCATCCCCAACCGGATGTGCAACTACTAAATAAAAGCTGATTTGCTCTATGAATTCGATGGGTTGTTCTCCGAACAATCGATCAAAAAGTTATGCCTGATGACCATAGCAAGTTGGTACCACTCCTTCCCATCCCGAACAGGACAGTGAAACGACTTAGCGCCGATGATAGTGCGGATTCCCGTGTGAAAGTAGGACATCGTCAGGCTCTTACAGCGAGGAACGCCCGGTTGATTTTTGATCAGCTGGGCGTTTTCTTTTGTGCCAACGATTTCAGTTGGCACCTAAAATAAGAAATCTGAAGTAAGAAGCCCGCATCCAATGATGTGGGCTTTTTTGCATTTCACTTGCCTGGGATAAAACAGCGGCACCAGGTTCGTGGTTCGTAGCTCGCTTCAGCAACACCGCGTGAGTCAAGCATTCAGCAGATAGGCGCCTTCTCTTCGGGCCACGCCGGCGCTGACCAGCTCCAGGCACAGATGCTCTATCCACGGGCGAAGCGGGACACTCCCAAAAAATTGTTCATTGAGCAACATGAAATAGGGCGTCCTGGTGGCCCACTGCGTGAATTCATCAAAGGATTGCCTTTGGGTTTCGAGCAGTTTGAATTTGAGCAGCACCTTTGCCGCATGGTGTGCGTGTTTGACGGGGTTGCTGACAAAGGCGTCGAGGCGCTGGCGTGCGCGAGCCAGGACCTCGGGGGTGTAGGCGAAAACCCGGCCGTGCCCCGGGATCACGGTTTTCGGCGCCAGGCGCTCAATCATGTCCAGTGTTGCGGCAACCTCTGCAAAGGCATCGACTCCCTCCAGCTCCGGAAAGACCACGCCAAAACCGTTTTCCCACAGAGCGTCGGCAGATATGAGCACCCTTTCGGCAGGTTCAAAAAATACCAGTGAGTGGGGGTCATGTCCAGTTGCCGCATGGACCTGCCAATTGCTCGCGCCAAATGGTACTTGCGTACCTGGCTGAAGCGTCTGGTCGAACCCGAAACGCGGGCAAAGCTGACCGGTTGGCTGATAGGTCAGGGCTACCGGGTCCCACTGGGCGACCTGCTGTGCATGGCCGGGCGGGATCCATGTTTCCATATCTGGATAACGGGCCTGCAAAGCCGCATTGCCGCCACAGTGATCGCTGTGCAAATGGGTATTGACGAGAAAATCAAGGCTTCGTCCACCCAGTGCAGCCTCCACCAGCGATAGCGTCTGTGCCGAGTGGCTGCAGTAGCCACTGTCCACCATTAAGCTGTCCTCGCCATCCACAAACAGGATATTGTTGGACGATAGCCATCCGCGCTCAAAAACATGCATACCGCCAGGCAAGGTGGGCGTGGTCATTCGCGTAATACTGCGGGCCGGGCGTCAGGCCGCTGCGCGGAGTTCGCGCCTGAGGATTTTCCCGACATTGGATTTGGGAAGATCATCGCGAAATTCGATGTACTTGGGACGTTTGTAGCCCGTGAAATGCTGTTTGCAATAGGCGCTTACATCATCTTCAGTCAGCGTAGGGTCGTTCTTCACGACAAACACCTTGATGGCTTCGCCCTGCTTGTCATCAGCGATCCCAATGGCCGCGCACTCCACGACGCCGGGGCACAAGGAAATCACGTTCTCCAGCTCATTCGGGAAGACATTGAAACCCGAAACAATGATCATGTCCTTCTTGCGGTCCACAATTTTGGTGTACCCGCGCTCATCCATGATGCCGATGTCGCCGGTGCGCATAAAACCGTCGCGGGTAAACGCCTTCTCATTTTCGTCTGGCTGGCGGTAATAGCCGGTCATCACCTGCGGGCCCCTGATGCAGATCTCGCCCGACTCGCCGGGCGCAAGTGAGTTGCCATCCTCGCCCTTGATGGCCAGCTCAATGCTGGGTAGCGGCAACCCGATGGTGCCGGTGAATTCCCGGTTTGTCACCGGGTTGTTCGTCCCGATGGCGCAGGTCTCACTCATGCCCCAGCCCTCGATCATGGGGCAGCCGGTGACTTGCAGCCACTGCTTGGCGGTACCCGCAGACGCCGCCATGCCACCTGCCTGGGAGACGCACAGGCTGGAAAAGTCCACAGTCTTGAACTGTGGATGCTGCAGCAAGGCATTGAACAGGGTGTTGACTCCCGGCAGCAAATGGAAGGGCCGCTTTTTCAGCACCTCAATGAATTTGCCAAAGTCACGCGGATTCGGGACCAGTGTCAAATGCGCGCCCCAGCGCATGGTGAGCAGGCACAGGGTGAGCGCGAAGATGTGATACAGCGGCAGTGCCGCAATGTTGTTCGTTGTGCTCACATCGCCGATCCGCCGCAGCGCCGGAGTAAACCAGGCTTCGGCCTGCAAGATGGCGGCGACGATATTGCGGTGGGTGAGTACCGCTCCCTTCGACAAGCCCGTGGTCCCGCCGGTGTACTGCAGAAAGGCGATCGAATCCAGATTGCTTTGCGCAGGCGCGAGCGAGCGCTTGGCGCCGTCGGCAACAGCCTGGCTGAAAGTGGTCACGGTACGGCCGTCACCGAGCGGCAGCTTGTAAGCCGGTACCAGCTTGGCCAGGTGGCGGACTGCAAAGGTGATCCAGGCTCCGTACCAGAAGCCAAGCAGATCGCCCATGGACGCCATGACGATGTTCTTGACCGGCGTCCGCTCAACGACTTCGGCCAGCGTGCCCGCAAAGTTTTCGAGAATGACAATCGTGGTGGCGCCGGAGTCCTTGAGCTGGTGCTCCAGTTCACGCGCGGTATAGAGCGGATTCACGTTCACGCAGGTATAGCCGGCACGCAGCACGGCTGCCATGGTTACCGCGAACTGGGGAATGTTGGGCAGCATGATGGCCACCCGTGCGCCCGGCTCCAGCCCCAGACTTTGCAGCCAGGCCCCCAGGGCCGACGACAAGTCATCCAGCTGGGCGTAAGACATCCAGCGGTCCATGCAGACCGAAAACGGTTTCGACGCATTCTTCCTGAAGGAGTCTTCCAGCAGCTGGTTGAGCGAACGGAACTGTTCCGGATCGATTTCGTGAGGGACGCCCTCGGGGTAACTTGTGAGCCAATGCCTGTTCATACAAACTCCTTGCGGCTCATTGTGTAAGCCCTGCAGCAGAAGACCCATGGGGCTTGTCCTAATGCCGTGCGCCGGCAGCCAGTAAATGGCTCAATTGGGTCTCGCAGGTGACAGCCTCGCTCTCAAACAGCGAGCGAATCCACTCTGCTTCACGCTTGGCTATCAACTCCAGGAAGTCGTCCGCCCCTCGCATGTCGGCAAAAGCGTCAAAGCCGGCTTCCAGAAAATGCTGCAGCGAACTCAGCCCCGCAGCAGCTGCCGGCCGGCGCATCATCTTGAGCAGCATGCGCAGTCCCGGCTTGCGCGTCAGGTGGTTCAATTCGTGCCCCAGGTGAAGCACCATGTCGAGCTGCCTCTGCCGTGCACCCGCGTCCCCCACGCGGCGCCAGCACCGGATGTAGCGCGCGCACTCGCTGCCGCCCGAAGGGGTCGACTTGTCAGCCAGCCACTGCCGGGCCATCAGGTCGTCCAGCTTCTCCGTCAACGCATGCGCCTCGGCCAGCGCAGCCGCCGTGTTCACAACGGGCTGCGGAAAGATCCTGGCGATGGTGTTGGCGATGCGGGCAAACTGCTGGTCACGCTCGGTGTAGTCCTGGTCGCTGTACAGCTCCTGCAGGAAGAAGGAGGCAGCGGTTTTATAGCGCGGGCTGTGCAGAAGGTCAACGTAAGTGGCCTCAAAGCGGCGCGCCTGAAAACGCTTGATTTCAGCGCTGGCCCGTGCCAGTGCGGGATCCGCCGCATGCAACTGCCGAATCCCGGCTACAGCTTGCAGCGCATCCTGGATATCGTTTGCAGTTGAGTTCATACAAACCCGGAGTTTATCTAGGTACGGTGCTCTATTGAAATGCGGGAGCCTATGAGAAACTTCCCGCATGCAAAGGCGAACGCTTCTCAAGCTCGGCATGGTCTCGGCGGCCGTGCTTGCGTTGGCCGGTGGCGCTGCGGCCCTGCTGCAGCCCGGGCTCGAGCGTGGTTCATTGAGTTCTGCCGGGCGCGGGGTGTTTGCGGCTGTTGCCCAGGCTGTTCTCGACAAGAGCCTGCCGGTTGATCCCGCTGCACGCCAGATGGCGCTCAAGGGCTTGCTCCATCGGATTGATGCCCTCGTGCAATCACTACCACCTCACGCGCAAAGCGAGTTGTCGCAACTGCTGTCATTGCTGGCCAGCGCGGCGGGTCGCCGCACATTTGCCGGCCTTGCCCAGCCGTGGGCCGAGGCGGCTGTCGCCGACATCCAGCAGGTGCTGCAGAACATGCGCCTGTCCAGCCTCGCCTTGCGGCAGCAGGCCTATGCGGCACTCCACGACATCACGGCGAGCGCCTACTTCTCGGATCAGGCCAGCTGGTCCATGCTGGGGTATCCCGGCCCCCTGAAAATCTGAGGATCAATACCGGCATGAGTCAAATGAGCGACCCGATCCGCGAGGGCATTCAGCGCGGCTGGAAAGTCTCGGGTGGCGCGCTGGGCCCTGTCCCGGCAAAAATTGTTTGCGATGTAGCCATCATTGGCAGTGGCGCGGGTGCCGGCATCACGGCCGAGTTGCTGGCCAAGGCCGGGCTGCAGGTGCTCATCATCGAAGAGGGGCCCTTGAAGAGCAGCAGCGACTTCAACCAGAAGGAGTCCGAAGCGTATCCTTCGCTCTACCAGGAAAGCGCTGCCCGCAAAACCGAAGATAAGGCCATCAACATCCTGCAGGGGCGCTGCGTCGGTGGTTCCACCACGGTCAACTGGACCAGTTCTTTTCGCACTCCGCCCGCCACGCTTCAATTCTGGCAAGACCGGTTTGGCCTGAGCGGCTACACCGCCCCAGCCCTGGCGCCGTACTTCGCGCAGGCCGAGCAGCGACTGAACATCCAGCCATGGCGCGTCGCGCCCAACGAGAACAACGACTTGCTGCGCCGCGGTGCGGCCGCGCTCGGGATTCCTGTCGCCGTCATTTCGCGCAATGTCAAAGACTGCTGGAATCTGGGGTCGTGCGGGCTGGGCTGCCCCACCAACGCCAAGCAGTCCATGCTGGTCACCTCCATCCCCGCCGCGCTCGATCGGGGCGCGCAGCTGCTAACCGAAACCCGCGCCGAGAAGTTTGAGTTCGCCAATGGCAAGGTGACCGCGCTGATTTGCCGGGCTGTCGCGCCTAATGGGGCATTGGCCCCTGTAAACCCATCAGGCGAAGTTATAAAAATAAAAGCAAAACACTACGTGCTGGCCGGTGGCGCCATCAACTCGCCGGCGGTGCTGCTGCGCTCGGGCGCACCCGACCCGCACGGCCGGCTGGGCGCCAGGACTTTCCTGCATCCCGTGGTGATGTCGTCCAGTGTGTTCGAGCAAAAAGTGGAGGCCTGGAATGGCGCGCCGCAAGCCATCTACTCCGATCATTTTCTGGACACCCAGCCACTGGACGGCCCCATCGGCTACAAGCTGGAGGCGCCGCCGCTGCACCCCGTGATTTTTGCGTCAACGGTGCCAGGCTTCGGCCAGGGGCAGCATGATCTGCTCACGTCATTTCCCCACAACCATACGCTGCTGGCGCTGCTGCGCGATGGCTTTCATGAGGAGTCGCCTGGCGGCAAGGTCAAGCTGCGCAGCGACGACTCCGCCGTGCTGGACTATCCGCTGACCGACTATGTGATGGAGGGCGGCCGCCGCGCGCTGCTGTCCATGATGGAAATCCAGTTTGCCGCGGGTGCCCGGCAGGTGTTGCCCCTGCATGAGATGGCGCGGCCCTACACCTCGTGGGCGCAGGCCCGTGAAGCCGTGAAGGCGCTGCCGATGAAACCCAGGCTCACCAAGGTCGTGAGCGCGCACGTCATGGGCGGCTGCGGACTGGCAGGCGCCGAGCGCCTGGGCGTGACGCGCCCCGACGGCGTGCATTGGCAGTTGGACAACCTGTCGATTCATGACGGCTCCCTGTTTCCCACCAGCATCGGTGCCAATCCGCAGCTGTCGATTTACGGCGCGGTGAACCGTCTCGCGCAGGATCTGGCCAAACGGCTGTCCGGTCGGGATGTCGCACTGGCCTGAGGGCCTGAGGTAAGGGCCTGAGATACTGCAGGCCTGCGCTTGTTGCTCCATGCTGGCACATCTACAAAGACTCATCACCCTGACCCTGGTGGCCGCGGCCTGCGGCTGGCTGCTTTACTTCGGCAGCAGCAGGCCCTGGCTGGCCATGGCGGGGTTCCTGGTGATCACCTTTGGCCATGCGGCCTTTCTTGCCATCGAATTCATGCTGCTTCGGGTGATCAACAAGGCAGACCCGGTGCCGGTGCCTGAAGCCACCTGGAAAGAGCTTTTGCGTGCCTGGCTGGGCGAAACATGGACGGCGCCGCAGGTGTTCTGCTGGCGCCAGCCCTTTCGTGCCAATGCCATCCCGGACCAGCTTGCACCGCACGCCGTGGTCCACGGGCGGCGCGGCGTGGTGTTTGTGCATGGCTTTTTCTGCAACCGCGGTTTGTGGACTCCCTGGTTGCAACGCCTGCAGGGCCGGGGGCACGCCTTCATAGCCCTCAGCCTGGAGCCCCTGTTCGGATCGATCGACGACTATGCGCCGCAGATCGAAGAAGCCGTCCAGCAGGTCACCCGCGCCACCGGCTTGCCGCCGCTGCTGGTCTGCCACAGCATGGGCGGGCTGGCCGCCAGGGCCTGGCTCAAGCACATGAAAGCCGAGGCCCGGGTGTTCCAGGTGGTGACCATAGGAACGCCGCACAGCGGTACCTGGCTGGCGCGCTTCGGTCATGGCCACAACAGCCGCCAAATGCGTTTGCTGTCCGACTGGCAGGCGCAGCTGGACCATCAGATGCCCGAGGATCGCCACACGCTCTTTACCTGCTGGTATTCCAACTGCGACAACATCGTGTTTCCAGCCTCGACCGCCACCCTGCCCGGGGCCGATAACCGCCTGGTGCGCGGCGCCGCCCATGTGCAGCTGGCGTTTTTGCCACCCGTCATGAATGCCACGCTGGCCATGCTGGACGATCCGTTGTCCTGAGCCAGGTTCATGCCGTTTGTGCGGCCGGTGAGATGCCAATCAAGCCGCAGGCAACGCATGCCCCGGCGCTGGCGGTAGCCCAAGAGGCGCCAGGACCGTTGACATGGTAATTTCGCACAAAAATCGGCGACCAGATTCACTATCCAGATCAGCCGCGACTTTCTACGCTCATCTATTTAGAGGATGGAGCGACTTGAATATGCAAACAATGCTGGATAACGGCCTTTTAAATGCCAGTCTGCCGCTGGCTCCCGGTGGCCTGGATGCGGCCACGGACAATGAGCCGGACCTGATGGCCTTGCTGATGGATGAACTGGCCCATGGTGTGCTGGTCATCAACGTGCAGGGCCGGATTTTCCACGCCAACCAGGCGGCACGCCGCGAGCTTGCGCGTGGTTTTGTGTTGAACGCCAGTCATGGTGAACTCAAAGTCGTTTCATCCACCGATGCCACGGCACTCCAGGTTGCCTTGGGCAAAGCCGTGGACGGCAAACGCAGTCTGCTCAAGTTGACGGCTAGCGGCGCGGATGTCATGCTGGCCGTCATTCCCCTCAATCGCCAGATGGGGGCACCCTGCGAACGCATCGCGCTGTTTTTGTCGCGCCCGGGCGTCTGCGACTCGGGCGTTTTCGGCTCGTTTGCCCGCAGCCATGGCCTCACGCACACCGAAGAGCAGGTGCTGGCCTCGTTGTGCCGCTGCCTGAGCACCCCGGAAATCGCGCTCCAGATGAAGGTGGCTGTGTCAACCGTGCGCAGCCATGTTCGCAGCCTGTGCATCAAAACCGCTTCCAGCGGCGTTCGCGAGCTGGTCAACCGGGTGGCCATCCTGCCGCCCATTGCGCCCCTGCCACTGGGGAAAATGCACTGAGGGTTATCACGGCGTGACGTGACCCGATCCTCCACTTGCTGCCGGCAGGTTGGTTGGTTATCCCGGCACCTTGCTCCGGGTGTTGCCGCATGGCTTGAGCCGTGTTGAGGGGCTTGCGAACTCCGCAAAAGACCGGTTTTGCCGGCGCCAGCATGCGCTTTTGAACGCTCAGGCCCGTCTTTTTGACGCTAACGTGCTAGATTACGCCTCATCATGAGTTCATTTACCGCCTCAGGCGAGGACCTGTACGCCCGTTTGCCCCCCGAATTGCGTGCGCTGGCCGTGCGCGGCATGGTGCGCAGCTACCCCAAAAAGGCGGTGGTGATCAACGAAGCCGAAATTGGCGACAGCCTGTTTGTGCTGCTCAAGGGCAGCGTCAAGGTGTTTTCGATGGACGAAAGCGGCCGGGAGATCACTTTCGGCAGGATTCATGCGGGTGACTATTTTGGTGAAATGTCGCTCGATGGCGGGCCCCGCTCGGCGTCGGTGATCACCGTGGAGCCCTGCACCTGTGCCGTCGTCAACCGCACCGAAGTGGGTGAGCACCTGGCCAGCGCGCCCGAGTTTGCCCTTAATCTGGTGATGCGGGTCATCCGCCGCGCGCGCGACGCCACGGAGGCTGCGCGCAACATGGCGCTGCTGGACGTGTATGGCCGGCTCATCGCGGTGCTTGAAAAGCAGGATGGCCTGACAACCAGCACCACGGCTGCCGGCGTCACGCTCGAAGCCATCACGCACCAGGAAATCGCCAGCCGCGTCGGCGCCTCCCGCGAGATGGTCAGCCGCCTGCTCAAAGACCTGGAAAAGGGCGGTTACATCGAGATGGAAACCAAGCGCATTACGCTGCTCAAGAAGCTGCCCCTGCGCTGGTAGTTATTCCCCCGGCATTTACCTCGCCCCCGCACCGCTGACCGGGCTGCCGCCCAGCTCCGGCATAGGTGCAATTTAAAGCGGCAGCAAGCCGCTACCCTCGAGCTGGGGATCCGGGTTCAGCGGCGGAACCGGCCCTGGTGGCGGCTTTTCGTTGGCAGCCCAGCGTGCCAATTGGGGTGCTGCCACACTGGTGCCCACCAACCGAACCACTGAGGCTCCCCGCGTGCCGGCCGCCAACAGCCCCGGCAGGCTGCGACTCTGATCGGTGACAGCGCCGCAATCGGGGCCCACTCGTGGTCCGCGTGTCGGTCCGGCCGACGAGTAGCGCACATGCTTGCGGTCGCTGTGACGGTAACCTGCCGCAACCAGCGCCCCGGTTCCGGTGGCAATGCCGGTCAAAGTACCGCGCCGGCGTACCAGCGCAGCGCTGCCTGGCGTATCGTCAGTGGCCGATTTCAGGTAGCGCAAAGGGTCGTACAGCGGGTCCACAAAGTAAGACTGCCGGCCCCGGACCATGGTGCCCAGGTTGAAGTCGTCACGGTCTACCCAGGCATGAACCGGCTGGCTCAGCGGCGTTGCTGCCTTGTTGTTGACTTCAACCATCCAGATACCGTGTGGTGCAAGCGGCTTGCTCTTGAAGCTGGAACAGGGCGACAGGGCCACCAGCACCATGGTGCCGTGATTGCCGCGCGAGGTATGCGGCGCGTAGATCACGCCGCAGGAGGGGTTCGCCGTGCTGGGCGATACGATGGCATCGCCCGGTTTGATCCACGGGCTGGCAGGCAGGCCGGGCGGTGTGATTTTGACTTCCACCTGATGCGCGTCCTGCGGTAGCCAGAGCTGGACAAAGCTGGGCGTTTCATCGCCGGGCATGACTTGCCAATGCAGGGTCTTGCTGACACCCGCCTCGAGCTCGAACATGGCGTGCCCTCGTGTCGAAAAGCTGTTGCCGGCCGCCACGGTCAGCGTGAGGCTGGGAAACTCCGCCCCCAGTTCATCGAACGCTTTTTCCAGCATCGCCGTACCGTCATTGGGGCCGCGCTGCGGGCCGAAACTCAGGTTGATGATGATTTGCTCGGTCTCCCCGTCGGCACAACTCAGGATGTAGCGAAGGGCGTCCAGCACATGCACGTCCAGCCACGCGCCGGAAGGGTCCTGCAGGCAGGCACGGGGCAACTGCACAAAGACGATGCCCGCCTCATCACTGGAAGCAACGTCGTTGGCGTCGGCCCAGCTGGGCGGCATGGTGGCACTGCCGACCAGCGAGCCCACCGGCACCTGGCCGGCGAAGACATCGGTGATATGCGCGCCATGCGTGGCGGCTCGGCGCAGGCGGTCGTAGTCGGCGGTGGCGTAGCAGGCGTCTTCGTCCAGCGCATCGTTACGGGTGAATTGGTCAATGAGGTTTTGCAACTGGGCTCCCGAGACTTCATGGCCGCGGCCAAAGTCTGTGGGCACCACGCCCTGGTGCGCAAACGCGCCATGCTGCTCCTGGTCCCACAGCCGGCAGACCCGCGTGTTGCCGGCCGAGTCGCGCAAGTGGTAGTGGGCGAACGCGCAGCCATCGTCAATCACCCCGATGAGGGTTTTGCGCTGAATGCCCCGATCAACGGCCGGGCCGCAGGTAGGGGCGGCGGGCGGAGCGAACTTCGGACGTTCGGGTACCACGGGCAGGCTGATTTCCGCGCGCGCCACGACGTCTTCCAGCGTGGTTTTCAGTCTCTCGAAGAAGGCTGCCGTCGGCCAGGCCGTTAAAAACCGCGGCTGTGCGCCTGGCGCGCGATAAACGCCCGGAATATCGGCAAGTTGCACGCCACCGCCGGACTGCGCCACCAGGTCAGCCACCGTCTTGCCCGCTTTGAGCTCGATCAGCGTGGCAATCTTGCCAGGCGGTTTCAGGCCGCCATAGGGCGCAAAGCCGCAGCCATCGGCCCAGACCAGGTAGGGGTCCAGCCCCGTCAGGGGGTCAGGCTGGGCCCAGTTGACATGGGCCCCGTGGGCTATGGGTTGCCAGCTCATTTGAACTTCACGTCTTCCCACTCTTTCAGAGCCTTGTTCCACATGTACTTGAGCACGCCGCTAACTGCCGCCGTGTCATTGGTGCCAAAGGGTTTGTAAAACGGCGGGGCATCGGGCCCATCCAGCGGCTGGGTAGGCGGCATCAGGTCTTCCTGACCGGTCATCACGGTGCCGTCAAAGAAACGCGGTGTCCATTCGCTTCCGGTCTCGCAGCGCGCCACAAAATACTCACCAAGCGTTTCACCCAGCAAACGGCCGGCAAGGCTGTCTGCCGGGAAATGCACGCCCGCGACGACACGGTTGGTGGCAATGCGGGCGGACTGGCGCTGCAATTGCTCGCTCACCGGATGGGAGTCGGGCAGGTCCAGCAGGCGCTGCAGCACATGCGCGACGATATAGGCCTGCGTGGCGTGCCCGCTGGGCAGGGCGCCATGACCCGGCGTGGTGATGATGGGCTGGATTTGTGCCGAATATTCAATCGGACGCCAGCAGGCCAGCGCATGCTTGAACTGCATTTCCACATTGACTGCCAGCAGCAGCGCGATGTTCATGAGCTCGATCGTTCGCGGCGTGCGTGACGGGTGCAGGTACACGACGGAACCCCAGAATGCGAACTGCGGGTCAATCTGCGCCACGATCTCTGCTGCGCGCTCCTCACGCAAGTCCGCCCAGGACAGGACTTTTTTGACCTGCTCCTTGAACGCGGGAACCCCCGGGCGGTTAAGCCTGGCGAGGGGCTTGGGCGTCACCGTCAATGCGGGAGGGGCATCAGGAGGGCTGCCGACATTGGTCTCCACATGCCACAGCCCGGCGCCATCCGTGCCGACTTTTGAAAACGCCAGCGGCTCCAGCAGCGCAGCTTGTGCAACATAAGCACGTACCCAAGGCTCCCAGCGCTGCATGGCCGCAGGATCGTCCACCGGTGGCAGAACCACAGGGTAGGACCCCAGATCCAGGGGGACCAAGGTGGCATCTCTGCTGGAAATCAGGGTGTAGGGGTTTTGTGGGAAACCATTTGCGCCCAGGGCGGGAAGGTTTCCCGAACCGCCAAATCCACCAAACCCTCCGAAGCCGCCAAATCCCCCGAACCCTCCGAAGCCACCAAACCCTCCAAAGCCGCCAAATCCCCCGAACCCGCCTAGTTGACTCATTTGTTTTTCCTTTTGTGTTGATTTAAATTTGTTCCGGAACGCCGGCATCCCGCAACGCCTGTGCGCACAGCTGGCCTATCGCATAGTTGCTGCTGGGTGAACGTTGAAGAAAGTTTTGCACGGTAAAGTTTGGCTCCAGCAGCATCAGCGATTTGACGGTGGCTCTCGCCTCGTCCAAATTGCCATCCAGAGTTTGCGCGACGGCCAATACCCGATAGGTGGATGTATGCCCTCTGTTGGAGCGCAGGGACGCCGTAGCTAGCTCGATCACGCGCTTGTAGTCTCCGGCCGAGAGCGCTGCAGAGGCCGCTAGCGACTGATAGAAGTACAGCATGGGATCGAGCGGTGACAGGTTCAAGGCTCTGTCGCTGGCTGCGAGCGCTTTGACTCCTTCGTCTCTAAACGAATGCAATACACCAGAAAATAGCCACGCCAGCGAATCGTTCGGATTGGCCGCCAGCGCCGACTCATAGCGCTGCGCGGCACCATCGAGATCCTTCAGCATGTGGCAATGCACGAATCCTTCAATGGCCAACGCCAACGAGCAGCCTGGGTCGACGTCCAGCGCCCGCTGGGTCTGCTCCAGCGCCCGTTTGGTTTCGTCCTTGCCACCTGAAGATAGCCCGCGTGTGACCTGTAGCACGTGCCATTTCGCCAGCCAGGCTCGGGGTGTAGGCAGTCGGCGATGCCGCTCAATCAGGTACTCGAGCATCTCGCGCACACGGTCAAACTCGCTGCGGGTGGAGCGGTGCATCAGGGAAATCGCACCCATCAACAGCGTGGAGCTTTCCAGGTTGGGCAAGGGGCGACTGGCCGCGCGCTGCATTTCAGTCCGCACGATTTGGGCTCCCAACTGCGACACCACTTCTGCGGTGATCCGGTCTTCGCCATGCAACACTTCCTGCACCGTGCTCTTCAGGCTGTCGCCCCACACGGCCCGGCCGGTGCGCGCTTCAATCAGTTCGGTCACCAGAATCAGCTGTTGGCCCAACACCCGATAGGCGCCCGACAGCACATAGCTGGCATGCAGGTGGTTTTGCACCTCGGGCAGACTGGCGTCACGGCCGCGCAAGGCGCTGGTCGACAAACGCGAAATGACGTTCAGGTCCGGCGTGCGCGACAGGGCCGCAATGATTTCTTCAGCCAGTATTTCACCCAGCACCGCGTGGTCGGGGTCCGAGGTGCGGGCGGTGAACGGAATCACGGCAATCGTGGGGCGCAGCTCGGTGTCGTCGGTTGGCAAGGTGACGAATGTTGGCGCCTTGCCTGGCGGTGCCACGCGATAGGTGTGGATGGGCTTTTCTACATGCTTGAGGTAGCACTCCCCCATGTCCTCAATGTCAGCATCGAGCACGGGAACGAGTTGATCGCGAAGCTCGGCAGAAACCACGATCTCGCTGGGCCCGGCCAGGGTGCAAAACCGCGCCGTCAGGTTCACATCTGTGCCGTAGATATCGTGCTGGTCGGTCACAAAGCTGGCTAAGTGCCCACCCATGCGCAGGTGCATCTGCTGCTCAGGGCGCAGGCCGGCGTTGGCCTGCTGGCTGAACTGCTGCAGGGCGAAGGCCGCCCTGACGCCACTTTGCGCATTGGCAAACTCCAGCATCAGGCCATCACCCAGGCTTTTGACAATGCGCCCGCCATGCAGCGGCAAAATTTGCTGCTCCGCCTGCTGCACCAGTTGTTGCCACCGCTGTACAAAGTCATGTTCGTCCTGCTCCATGAGCCTGACCGACTCCACCACATCCATCACCAGCAGCACCTTGGTGCTGCGATGCATGAAATGGGGGAGTTCAATCAGTGAGGAAGACATCGTAAGCGGTGTAACAATTATTCGCCTCCTCATTTTGGAGGAGGAACCGCTCTAACGAAACATTGAATGGGTGGCTGCGCCTCCAGAGCGCCACACACTGTTGTTTTTCAGCGCTGAATTACCGCATCTTCCGCCAAAAGCGCGTTGGCCGCCAGCTCGGGCAGGGTCTTGAGCTGGGCGTACAGCGGCGTGAAGTCGGGCGCCGTCATGTCGAACAGCTGCTGGAAGCTGTCAATCACGAAATAGGTTTGCTGATAGCTATCGATTTTGTAGCGCGTGCGCATGGTGCGCAGCAGATTCAGCGCAATCCGCTGGGGCTCGGGGCTCTGCACGGCGTAGGCCAGCTCGCCGGACGAGCTCAGGATGCCGGCGCCATAGGCCCGCAGGCCGTTCGCCTGGCGGATCAGGCCGAACTCGACCGTGTACCAGTACAGGCGCGACAGCTGCTCGCAGGCGCCCAGGGCATGGGCCTTCAGCCCGCCGGCGCCGTAGGCCTGCATGTGGTCGGCAAACACCGGGTTGAACAGCAGCGGCACATGGCCAAACAGGTCGTGAAACACGTCGGGCTCGACGATGTAGTCAAACTCCGCCGGCGTGCGCAGCCAGTCGGTCACCGGGAACTTGCGGTTGGCCAGCAGGGTAAAAAACGGCACTTCAGGGATCAGCCCCGGCACGGCGACGATTTCCCAGCGGGTGGCCTTGTACAGCCGTTCGTTGATTTCCTCAAAACGCGGAATCCGCTCTTTCGCTCCCAGCAAGGGCAGTGCCGCAATGAATTCATCGCAGGCCAGGCCCGGCACCAGCGCCGACTGGCGCTGATACAGGCGGTGGTAGATGTCGTGGTCTGCCGCGGTATAGGCGGCGTAGTTTTGCGGGCAGGTGTAGTCGGCCCTGACCTGGCCGCCGCGTGAATAGTCGCCCCGCGGTGGCCGGTCGGATTGACCGTACACCACCGGTTCGGGGGCGCCGCCTGCTACTTCAGCCATTGTCCTTCCACCCGCTGGTACTCGCCGCTGGCCTTGGCCAGGTGCAGCCACTGGTCTACATAGGCCTTGAAGGTCACATCGCCACGCGGCAGCAGATAGGCCATTTCGCCGTATTGCAGGGGCTTGTCGGGGTTGATGGCGCACAGCCCGGGCTTGAGCCGTTGCTGGGTGATGGCTTCGGCCGATTCCGTGACGAACACATCCGCGCGGTTGGCCAGGATTTCGTCAAAAATCGTCAGGTTCTCGGGGTTCAGCCGCATCTGCGCCTGCTTGAAGTTGGCGCGGGCAAAGCGCTCATTGCTGCCGCCGGGGTTGAAGATCACGCGCGTCGCCGGCTTGTCGATGTCGGCCACCGTCTGGTATTTGGCAACATCGGCGCAGCGGGCAATCGGCGTCTTGCCGTTGACCATGTAGGCGGTGCTGAAGAAGGCTTTCTTTTGCCGCTCGGTGGTCACCGAGATCCCGCCGACGGCCAGGTCGCACTTGCCGGCCACCATGTCGGGCATGAGGTTGGACCAGCTGGTCTTGACCCACTCGGGCTTCACGCCCAGGCTGGCCGTCAGCGAGGCCATCAGGTCCACGTCAATGCCCTCAAAGGCGCCATCAGGCTTCTGGAAGCTGAAGGGCTTGTAGTCGCCCGGCGTGCAGATGCGCAGCACCCCCGCCTTTTGCACGGCATCCAGGCTGGAAGCCGGCGGCACGCTGGCAGCAGCAGTCTGCGCCGAGGCGCCGGAAAGCATGACGAAGGACGCGGCCGAAACAAGGCCGAGTGCGACCAGGCGGGGCTGCAGTTTCTGACGAAATGACATGGCAATCTCCGGGAGGGTGGGTAAATGGACGGACTTTATTGTGCACTCGCCAAAACCCCTCGGCGCATCTGGTCCAGCTCGATGCTTTCGAACAGTGCCTTGAAGTTGCCTTCGCCAAAACCCTCGTCGCCCTTGCGCTGGATGAATTCAAAGAAGATCGGGCCGAGCTGGTTTTCACTGAAGATCTGCAGCAGAAGCGCGCCTTTCTTGCCGTCCACCAAAATTTTTCGCTTGTGCAGTTCCGCCACATTTTCGCCATGGCCTGGAATGCGCTTGTCGATCAGTTCGTAGTAGGTGTCTACCGTGTCCAGCAGCTTGATGCCGCTGGCGCGTAGCTTGTCCACGGTGGCTGGCAAATTGCCGCTGCCCATGGCGATGTGCTGGATGCCCTCGCCCTGGTAACGGTCCAGGTACTCCTGGATCTGGCCGGCTTTCTCATTGCCTTCCTCGTTGATCGGGATGCGGATCTTGCCGCAGGGGCTGGTCATGGCCTTGCTTTTCACGCCGGTCACCAGGCCTTCGATGTCGAAGTAGCGGATCTCGCGGAAGTTGAACAGGCGCTCGTAGAAGCCGGCCCACTCGTCCATGCGGCCGCGGTGCACGTTGTGCGTCAGGTGGTCAATGTAGGTCAGCCCATGGCCCGTGGGATTCAGCGCCTCGGCGCCGCTCACGCCCGGCAGGGGCTCGAAGTCAACATCGTAAAAACCGATGTTGCCGATATCGCCTTCCCGGGCGCCGTTCTTGCCGCGCCAGCGGTCAATGAAATAGATGATGGAGTCGCCAATGCCCTTGATGGCCGGGATGTTCAGCTCGCCCGGGCCGGCGGTGTGGGCATAACCCCAGGCGCCCAGCGCAATCGCGCGCTCGTAAGCGGCCTTGGCATCCCGCACCCTGAACGCAATGGCGCAGACGCTGGGACCGTGCTGGCGTGCAAAGCGCTGCGCAAATGAATCGGGCTCGGCATTGAGGATGAAGTTGATGCCGCCCTGGCGGTACAGCGTCACATCTTTATGGCGATGCCTGGCAATCGGCTTGAAGCCCATGCGCTCGAACAGCGCGCCCATGGCCTGGGGGTCCGGCGCGGCGTATTCGATGAACTCGAAACCGTCGGTGCCCATGGGGTTGTCCCAGGCGGCGCCTGTTTCGAAAGATAGGGGTGCGTTCATGGAGTCTCCAGAAATATTGGATTGACGATGGGCTGACTTGGTTCGGCTTGGCCTGGCCCGGCTGTTGGCGTGTGACTGGTTACGGAGTCCATTCACTGACTTCAACTGACCTCACCTGGCTTCGGCGGCCAGCTTCAAGAGGCAACTTTAGCGGCGCTGGCGGTCTTTTTTATTGCAAACTGGGGCGTGTAAATTGCCATTGACGCAACAAACCTGCAAAATATCGAGAATGGAAACACTGGACAAGCTTGATCGACATATTTTGCGCAGCCTGCAAGCTGACGGGCGGGCAACCTATGACCAGCTCGCCGAGCAGGTCAGCCTGTCGCCCAGTGCCGTGCTGCGGCGCGTGAAGCGGCTGGAGGAGGCCGGGGTCATTGACCGCTACGTCGCGCTGGTCAAGCCCGAGTCGGTTGGTTTGGGGCTGACCGCTTACCTCAATGTCCGGCTGGAGAAGCACACCGAAAGCCACAAGCGCAACCCGATGGACCTGTTTCGTGCCAGCGTGCAAACCTGGCCCGAGGTCGTGGAGTGTGCGGCCCTGACGGGTGAGATGGACTACCTGCTGCGCGTGGTGGTACAGGACATGGCGCACTACAGCCGCTTTATCATGGACACCCTGCTCAAGCACCCCAGCGTGCAGGACTGCAAAACCAGTTTTGTGCTGGACCGGGTGAAAGCGACGACGGCCGTGCCGCTGTAGCAGGTCGGCCGGCTGAGCCGCCCGGAGCCGGTGGTTTTGGGGAAATGGCAGACATTCAGCGCCTGCAAATGTTGCTGCGCCGCAACATTTTTAGGGTTGGCGGTGAGATTTGCTATTGATTTGGTAGCTAACATCCGGCGTGTTTATTGGGAAAATGCGAGTCTAATGTGGTTTTGGGTGGGCCTCCCTATTGAGGGGCTTCCAAACCCCTTCGACTGGAAAATCTAGGGAAAACCCTTATATTTGAGCCATGGTTACACCCAGCGCACTTTTGAAGGCTTCTCTCCACGCGGGCAAGGAGTTCTTTCGCCCCCCCGTGGACGAGGGCGCAGCGCGCCCGCCGGCCGCTTCTCCCGCGGCGCAGGTCATGGTGCCCATCCGCTCCATCGGACCCAGCCATGGCGAACGCATCGCCACGCACCTGCTGGCGCTCAGTGCGCATGACCGCTACCTGCGCTTTGGCTATGCGGCCAACGACGAGCAGATTCGCCGCTATGTCGACGGGCTCGACTTTGAGCGCGACGAGATTTTTGGCATCTACAACCGCAAACTGCAGTTGATTGCCATGGCCCACCTGGCGTTTTCGACCGACCCGGAGCTCAAGAGCTGCGCGGAGTTTGGCGTTTCGGTGCTGGCCCAGGCGCGGGGCAGGGGTTATGGCGCGCGCCTGTTTGACCGCGCCGTGATGCATGCCCGCAATGAGGGCGTCAACATGATGTTCATCCACGCGCTGAGCGAGAACACGGCCATGCTCAACATCGCCCGCAAGGCCGGCGCCACGATTGAGCGCGACGGCTCCGAGAGCGAGGCCTACCTCAAGCTGCCACCGGCCAACCTGGACTCGCGCGTGACCGAAATGGTGGAAGAGCAGATCGCCCAGACCGACTACCGCCTCAAGGTCCAGGCCAAGCAGTTCTGGGACTTCCTGGGCGTGCTCCAGGAGGTCCGGCAGGGCGTGCGCGATTCGCGCGACCGCATGCCGATGTAGCGGCGCGGGGGTGATCCCCCGCTTGACCTCCCCGGTTCCAGACTCCGCCTCCCGTGGCCAGGCCCGTCATTCGTTTGACGATATTCCGGGTTTTTCCTGTGGGCGCACCGCGGAGGGCTCCGACAGCTTGTGGGCCCGCCACCAGTCGAGGAGTTTGTCGAAATCACCGTCAAAGACCTGGTGCTTGAGGGCCTCCGAGATGTGGGAGCAAAAGACCGCATCTGCAAACCCAAGAAATTCCCGGTTGGCACGCCGGTCGCACATCAGGTAGGACGTCTTGAGCTGCTCGGCGGAAAGCCCGGCGAACTCCTCCCTGCCGGGCTGACCGTGGGCGCTTAAAGAGCAGAACACGAGGGAAAAGCCAATTCTGAGCAAGGGCAGGTTTTTCATCTGAATACCTCCAGGAGAGCTATTGCCCGTTATTGCCAAAAAGCACTGAACTGCGCCCGCGGACAAGCCCGACCGGGCAGCTTCATGTTCCTCCGGTCGGGCTCCCAATTCAAGTGGCAGGGTGGCGACTTTGACGTGACGCGTTGGCGGCGTTTCTGTGGAAAAGTTACCCTCCGGCGCGCCGCGCGGCGGCAGGCTGTTGTTGGGACATGCCGTCAGCGGTGGATTGGCCTGATGCGCGGCGGCGTTGCGCCATGGAATTGCGCTATCCTTGGCAGCTTCACAACTACCGAACACCCTTCGTGTCCGACACCCCCCCCAGTCGATCTTCCAGGCCGGAAGACAAGCGCGGCTTTCTGCAGAAGCTGGCTGAAATGCTCCACCCCGGACCCGACTCCAAAGACGAGCTGATAGAAACCCTGGTCGAAGCCCAGGACAACGAAGTCATTGGCGCCCAGAGCCGCGAAATGCTCGAAGGCGTGATCCGCATGGCCGATATGACGGCCGGTGACGTGATGGTGGCAGCGCCGCGCATGGATGTGATCAACATCGACGCGCCCTTTGACGAATTGCTGCATCTGGTGATTGACACCGCCCACTCGCGCTTTCCGGTCTACGAGGGCGAGAAGGAAAACATTCTGGGCATCCTGATGGCCAAGGACCTGCTCAAGCTGCAGCGCGCGCCGGAGCTCAACATCAAGGCGCTGCTGCGTCCGGCCGTGTTTGTGCCCGAAAGCAAGGGACTGAATGATTTGCTGCGCGAGTTCCGCGGCAACCGCAACCACCTGGCCATCGTCATCGACGAGTTCGGCCGTGTCGCCGGCCTCATCACGATTGAAGACGTGCTGGAGCAGATCGTGGGCGAGATCGAGGACGAATTCGACATTGCCGAGGACGAAGGCGACATCTTCGGGCTCTCGGACCACACTTACCGGGTCAGCGGCGACACCTCGATCGAACGCGTCAACGAGGCGTTTGGCGTCACGCTGCCCGAAACCGACTTCGAAACCATTGGCGGCCTGGTGGCGCACGAGATGGGCCATGTGCCCAAGCGGGGCGAACATTACGCGCTCTCCGGCCTGCAATTCACGGTGCTGCACACCAAGGGTGGAGCCGTGCGCTGGTTCAAGGTGTCGCCTGTTGTGGCCAGGGCCTGAGCCCTCTGAAAAGAAAGGGACCGATGGAGCCGAGTTCAATCCAAAGCATGATGTCTGCGCTGCCGACCTTGCCGGCGCTGCTGCAACACTTCGGTCAGACACCAACGCGCAGTCGCCTGTCGTGGCTCCAGTTCGTGATTGTTCTGGTCGCCGGCAGTGCTCATGCGGCCAGCCTCGCATGGCCGTTTCCCTTTGTCTTTGCGCAAGGCCAGCCCTTGTGGGGCCTGCAATTGCTGGCGCTGACGCTGCTGGCAGCGCAACTCGATGGCTGCCGGTCCTGGGGGCGCACCGCCTGGCTGGGCGGGACATTTTCCGCTGCCATGCTGTGCGGCACGTTCTGGTGGCTGTTCATCTCCATGCATGACTACGGCGGCCTGGCTGCGCCGCTGACGGTGCTGGCCATTGTGCTGCTGGCGGTGTTTCTGGGGCTGTACTATGCCGCCGCCGCTGCCTTGTTTGTCGTGCTGGCCCCCGCTCAGCGGGCGCAACGTGCATTGGTTTTTGCCGCGCTCTGGCTGCTGGCCGAGCTGGCCCGCGTGAAGCTGTTCACCGGCTTTCCCTGGGGAGAAGGCGGCTATGCCCATGTGGACGGCTGGGCCAGGCCGCTGGCGGCGTGGGTCGGTGTGCACGGGCTGACCTTTCTGGCCGCGCTGGTGGCGGCCTCGCTGGCCGTGTGCCTGCGCGCGCGCAAGACCCGCTGGCTGGCAGCGATCAGCCTGGTTTTTGTCAGTGTGGCGGTGGCCTGGCTGCCGGCGACGGACGTAGCCTACGGCCAGGACCAGCCTCCCCTGCTGCCGGTGACGCTGCTGCAGGGCAACATTCCCCAGAACGAAAAATTCCAGCCGGGCACCGGTGTGGTCACGTCGCTGCGCTGGTACGGCGAGCAGTTGCGTGATGCGAAGACCGCGCTGGTGGTCGCGCCTGAAACCGCCATTCCCCTGCTGCCGCAGCAACTGCCCCCTGGCTACTGGCAGGCCGTGCAGGGGCGTTTTGCCGTGGGTGAACAGGCCGCGCTGATAGGCATGCCGCTGGGCAATACCCAGACGGGTTACGCCAACTCGGTGCTGGGGCTCAAGCCGGCTTCATCAACGGGTTCATCGCCCAATCCCGCCCAGCCCTACCGGTATGACAAGCATCACCTGGTGCCGTTTGGCGAATTCATTCCACCGGGGTTCCGGTGGTTCACCAACATGATGAACATCCCGCTGGGTGACTTCAACCGCGGCACGGTGGTGCAGGCTTCCTTCGACTGGAAGGGCCAGCGGCTGGCTCCCAACATCTGCTACGAAGACCTGTTTGGCGAGGAGCTGGGCGCGCGCTTTACCGATCCGGCGCTGGCGCCCACCATGTTTGTCAACCTCAGCAACATTGCCTGGTTTGGCAACACCGTGGCGATTGACCAGCACCTGCAGATCTCGCGCATGCGGGCACTGGAGTTCAGCCGGCCCATGCTTCGGGCCACCAACACCGGCGCCACCGCCATCATTGACCACCGCGGTCAGGTGACGCATGCGCTGCCGCGCCACACACGCGGTGCGCTGGTTGGCGAAGTGCAGGGGCGCAGCGGCATCACGCCCTATGCCTGGTGGGTGTCGCGCTATGGCCTGTGGCCGCTGTGGGCGCTGGGCCTGGGGATTGCGGGGCTGGCGCTGGTGCTGCGCCGCCGCTGAGCCCTTCTCGCGATACGCGATATCCGGCCTGCTCAATGGCTGGACGCCATCACCCCGCGCAGCAAGTCTGGCAGCATGCCCAGCAGGCGCAAGGCGTCCTGGCCCGGCGGCGTGCTGGTTGCAAAGTACATCTGCAGCGGAATCGGTGCAAAGTCATGCAGTGCCACGGCACTGATGGATGACGGATCCAGGTTGCTGGCCGTCAGGAAGTCGACCACCGTCCAGCCCATGCCGCGCTTGACCAGTTCCAGCGCCAGCCGGGAGGTGTGCACCTGCAGGCCGGCCGGCGCCGTCAGCCCCAAGTGGCCGGCCAGCTCGTCAATCGACTGGCACATGGGGTCTTCGCCCACCAGCCGGATCAGTGGCATGCTGGCCAGAAACGACATCGGGTTCAGGCGCCGGGTGCGTACGGCGCGCAGCCAGACATCCCGCGTCACCGCCAGATAGAGTGGCCCCCTGACCAGCATCTGGCTGGTCAGCAGCGGGTGCGGGTGCTCGTAGTAGCCCAGCGCGAAGTCGACGCTGCGCGTGAGCAGGGCCTGCACCATCTGGTCCTGGTGCAGGGTGCGCACTTCAATCTTGACGCGCGGATAGCGGGCCAGGTGCTTTTCCAGCACCAGCGGCAAGAACTCATGGCAGATGGACGGGATGGCGGCCAGCCGCACCTGGCCGTCGTCAGCCTGCCGCAAATTGAGCGCAATGCGCTTGAGTTCATCGAGCTTGCAATGGATCACTGTCGACTCTTCGAACAGCACCCGGGCTTCCGGCGTGGGGGCCAGCGTGCCCTTGCCGCGCGTGAACAGCTTGTAGCCCAGCTGGAGCTCGGTATGCGCAATGGTCTTGCTGACGGCCGAAGGCGTGATGCAGATCAGGCGCGCGGCCGCGCTCATGTTGCCGGCCTGCATGACGGCCTGAAAGACTTCAAGTTGCCGGAGGTTCATGGCTTGGGAGGGGTGTGAGTTTTGTTCACACCCTGCGCTTGATTATGCATCGCTGCGCCTGTTGGCCATGGCTACGATGAGCCACCTTTCGCCCTGAGGCGCGGGGGCAGATCGTGGTGCAGCAAGGCCCCCAGGCCCAGGCTGCCTGTCAGTTGGCTTTTATTCAATGATCAGGAAACAACCGAATGCAAGTGAAGTTAAACATCCAGAAACTGGTGGCGGGTATGGGTCTGGCCTTTCTGGCCACGTTCGCCGCAGCGCAGGCTGCCAAGCCCAATGTGGTGATTCTGGCCACGGGCGGCACCATTGCCGGCGCCGGTGCGTCTGCCCTCAACAGCGCCACCTATGCCGCCGCCAAGGTGCCGGTCGACAAGCTGCTGGCGGGCCTGCCCGAGCTGGCCAATGTGGCCAACATCAAGGGCGAGCAGGTCTCGCAAATTGCGTCTGAAAGCTTTACCAATGACAACCTGCTCAAGCTCGGCAAGCGCATTTCGGCGCTGGTGAAGCAGCCCGATGTGGACGGCATTGTCGTGACCCACGGCACGGACACGCTGGAAGAAACGGCTTACTTCCTGAACCTGGTGATCCGTACCAACAAGCCCATCGTCGTGGTCGGCTCCATGCGGCCCGGCACGGCGCTGTCGGCCGACGGTGCGCTGAACCTGTTTGATGCCGTCAGCGTGGCGGCCAGCAAGGACGCCGCCGGCAAGGGCGTGCTGGTCACCATGAACGATGAAATCCAGAGCGGGCGCGACGTCAGCAAAACCATCAATATCAAGACCGAGGCCTTCAAGAGCCAGTGGGGCCCGCTGGGCATGGTGGTGGAAGGCAACAACTACTGGTTCCGCGCGCCGGTCAAGCGCCATACCCTGCAGTCGGAGTTCAATATCGACGAGATGGACGCGCTGGCGCCGGTTGAAGTTGTCTACGGCTACGGCAATGTCTCGCGCACCGCGCTGGACGCCGTGGGCAAGTCGGGCATCAAGGCGCTGATTCACGGCGGCACGGGCAATGGCTCGGTGGCTGACCGCATCGTGCCGGCGCTGCAGGATGTGCGCGCCAGAGGCATCCAGGTGATTCGCTCCTCGCGCGTGCCCGATGGCTTTGTGCTGCGCAACGCCGAGCAGCCTGATGATAAATACGACTGGGTGGTGGCGCATGACCTGAACCCGCAAAAGGCGCGCATCCTGGCGGCAGTGGCCATGACCAAAACGGTTGACAGCAAGGAACTGCAGCGGATTTTCTGGCAGTACTGACTCGTTACGCGGCACGCGCCGTTGTAAAAAAAGGCGGGCCTTGCGGCACCGCCTTTTTTTTTGTGGTTCACCTTGCTCAGAGCTGGCTCATGCCGCCGTCCACGATCAGCTCGGTGCCGACAATGAAGGCTGCCGCCGGCGACGACAGGTACACGACGGCGCTGGCCACTTCATCGGGCGTGCCGAAGCGTTTCAGCGGAACCTGCGCCTGAATGCCGGCGGCCAGCGCATCGAGCTGGTCGGCGGGCACACCCAGCTTGCCATAGAGCGGCGTTTGCACCGGGCCGGGGCTCACCACGTTGACACGGATGCCGCGGCTGATCAGTTCACCCGACAACGTTTTGGCCAGCGAAATCAGCGCAGCCTTGCTGGCGGCGTACACGCTGGAGTTCGGCATGCCGATGTGGGCGTTGATGGAGCCATTCAGGATGATGGCCGCGCCCGTGTTGAGCAGCGGCGACAGCGCCTGGATGGTGAAGAAGGCGCCCTTGACGTTGGTGTTGAAGGTCTGGTCCCAGATGTCTTCTTCAACGGCCTCGAGGGGCGCGAATTTCGCCACGCCGGCGTTGACGAACAGCGCGTCCAGTGTGATGCCCTGCTCTTTCAGGCTGGCCGCCAGGGCTTTGGCGGCGTGGATATCACCGGCGTCATGGCGCAGGGCCACTGCGTTGGCGCCGAGCTCGGCACGAGTCCGGTCCAGCGCGGCCTGGTCGCGGCCCGTGATGATGACGCGTGCGCCCTGTTTGGCAAATTGGAGCGCGGTGGCCAGGCCGATGCCGCTGCTGCCGCCGGTGACGAGTACGGTTTTGTTGTCAAAGTTCTGCATGATGATTCCTTGGGTTGTGTGAGGAGGTCTGGAGAAGGTGTGGAGGAAGTCGGTGTGCGATGTGCCCGCCGATGGATGAACTGTAGGATTTACCTTTGATTGGAAGAAGACCTGAAAAGTGGTTTAATCATTCAGTTTTTATGAATTTAAGGGGCTGGTGGTGGACCGCTTGCGTGCTTTCGAGGTGTTCGCCTCCGTGGTGAGCCGGGGCAGCTTCACGCGGGCAGCCGACGCCCTCGACACCTCCCCGGCCAATGTCACGCGCTACATCAATGAGCTGGAAGCCCACTTGGGCACGCGGCTTCTCAATCGCAGCTCGCGCAAGCTGTCCCTGACGGAGAGTGGTGAGGCGCTGTATGAGCGCAGCAAATCCATCCTGGAAGAAGTCGCCGAGGCCGAGGCGCTGGCCTCGTCGGCCACCCTGCAGCCGCGCGGGCGCTTGCGCATCAATGCGCCGGTGAGCTTTGGCATCCGGCATCTGGCGCCGCTGTGGCCGCTATTCATGCAGGCCTATCCCGAGGTGGAACTGGACATTGCGCTGAGCGACCGCGTGGTGGACATTGTGGAAGAGGGCTACGACCTGGCCATCCGCATCTCACGCGCCGGGTCGGCCTCCCATGCGGCGCGCAAGCTGGGCACTTCCCGCAACATCGTCTGCGCCTCGCCGGCCTACCTGAAAGCGCACGGGCAGCCCGAAAAGCCCGCAGACCTGGTGGGGCACCGGTGCCTCGGCTACACCTATGCGGCCACCGCCAACGAATGGCATTTTGTGGATGACGCGGGTCGGCCGCACATGGTCAAGGTGAATTACGTCATGCATGCCAATAACGGCGACACGGCGCGCGAAGCGGCGATTGCCGGGCAGGGCGTCATCTGGCAGCCGGCCTTCCTGATCGGGGACGATTTGAAAGCCGGGCGGCTGGTTGCCCTGATGCCCGGCTACCGCATGCCCGACATCGACGTGCTGGCCGTCTACCCCAGCCGCCGCCACCTGAGCGCCAAGGTCCGGGTCATGGTGGACTTTCTGGTGGAGGCCTTCCAGCCCGTCCCTTCGTGGGAAGTCCCGCCGGGGCCGGGCGTGACGGAGAAGGCGATCGCCCGGGCGGCCCGTCATCGCCGCGTAAAATGAACGGTTTAGCGATGGCCATCCGAGGCGTCGCTACCCGCGGCGCCGAACCAGGCGCCGCGCTTTTGTCACCAACACTCCTATGCTCACTTTCCAGCAAATTATCCTGAAGCTGCAGTCCTACTGGGATGCCCAGGGCTGCGCCCTGTTGCAGCCCTATGACATGGAAGTCGGTGCCGGTACGTCACACACTGCTACGTTTTTAAGAGCGCTCGGCCCTGAGCCCTGGAAGGCCGCCTATGTACAGCCGAGCCGTCGGCCGAAAGACGGGCGCTACGGCGAGAACCCCAACCGCCTGCAGCATTACTACCAGTACCAGGTGGTGCTCAAGCCCGCGCCGGCCAACATCCTGGAGCTTTACCTCGGCTCGCTTGAAGCCCTCGGTTTTGATTTGAAGAAAAACGACATCCGCTTTGTCGAGGACGACTGGGAAAACCCCACGCTCGGCGCCTGGGGCCTGGGCTGGGAAGTCTGGCTCAACGGCATGGAAGTCACGCAGTTCACCTACTTCCAGCAGGTCGGCGGCATCGACTGCAAGCCCATCACCGGCGAGATCACCTACGGACTGGAACGCCTGGCCATGTACCTGCAGGGTGTGGACAACGTCTACAACCTGACGTGGACGGATGGTTTGAGCTATGGCGATGTCTACAAGCAAAACGAGGTGGAGCAGTCCACCTACAACTTCGAGCACAGCGACGCCGACTTCCTGTTCACCGCCTTTACGGCGCATGAAAAGCAGGCCAAACACCTGATTGGCGTGCAACTGGCCCTGCCCGCGTACGAGCAGGTGCTCAAGGCCGCGCACAGCTTCAATCTGCTGGACGCCCGCGGCGCGATTTCGGTGACGGAACGAGCCGCCTACATCGGCCGCATCCGCAACCTGGCGCGTGCCGTGGCACAAAGCTACTATGAGAGCCGCGAACGGCTCGGCTTCCCGATGGCGCCCCGCGAGTGGGTGGAACAGATGACGAAGAAGGCGGCGTGAGAGCGATGACGATGACTACCCAAAACCTTCTGGTTGAGCTGTTTGTGGAGGAGCTGCCGCCCAAGGCGCTCAAGAAGTTAGGTGATGCGTTTGCTGGCGTGCTGCTGGAGCAGCTCAAGGCGCAGGGCCTGACGACCGCTGGGTCGGTGCTCACGTCTTTCGCCTCACCGCGCCGCCTTGCCGCGCATGTGACGGCTGTCGCTGTGCAGGCCGCCGACAAGGCTGTTTCGCAAAAACTCATGCCGGTGACCGTCGGTCTCGACGCGTCGGGCCAGGCCACACCGGCGTTGCTGAAAAAGCTGCAGGCGCTGGGCGCCGATGCCTTGGCTGTGGCGGGCCTGAAGCGCGTACCGGATGGCAAGGCCGAAGCACTTTTCTACAACAGCACTGTGATCGGCGCCACGCTGGCGGAAGGCCTGCAGAAAGCCCTCCTCGAGGCGATTGCCAAACTGCCGATTCCCAAGGTCATGACCTACCAGCTGGCCGATGGCTGGAGCGACGTGAAGTTTGTGCGTCCTGCGCACGGGCTGGTTGCACTGCACGGCAGCGATGTCGTCGCCATTGAAGCGTTGGGCCTGAAGGCCGGCAACATCACGCACGGCCATCGGTTTGAGGCTGCGGTTGATCCGGTGGTGTTGAAGAACGCTGACGGGTACGCGGCCACGCTGCAAAAGGATGGCGCCGTGATCGCCAGCTTTGCCGAACGCAAGGCCGAGATTGCCCGCCAGCTGGCGGCCGCTGCTTCCAAGGTGGGCGGTGGCGCCCGGGCGATTGAAGACGACGCCTTGCTCGACGAGGTGACTGCACTGGTCGAGCGCCCCAACGTGCTGGTCTGCGAGTTCGAAAAGGAATTCCTCGACGTGCCGCAGGAGTGCCTGATCCTCACGATGAAGGCCAACCAGAAGTACTTCCCGCTGCTGGATGCGCAGGGCAAGCTGACCCACAAGTTCCTCGTGGTCAGCAACATCAGCCCCACCGATGCGAGCGCGGTGATTGGCGGCAACGAGCGCGTCGTGCGTCCGCGCCTGGCCGATGCCAAATTCTTCTTCGACCAGGACCGCAAGAAAACGCTGGCCTCGCGCGTGGCCGGGCTGGACAAGGTGGTTTATCACAACAAGCTGGGTTCGCAAGGTGAGCGCGTCATACGCGTGAGCCATATCGCTTACGAAATTGGCAAGAAGCTTTATCCCTTGGATGATTCAACGGCGATCCATGCTCAGTTGGCGGCACAACTCGCCAAGGCTGACCTTGTAACCGACATGGTGGGCGAATTCCCGGAATTGCAAGGCACCATGGGCCGCTATTACGCGTTGAACGATGGTCTTCGGCCTGATATCGCCGACGCCATTGAAGATCACTATAAGCCGCGTTTTGCCGGTGACGAGCTGCCGCGCAACAGCGTTGGCGTGATCGTGGCACTGGCCGACAAGCTGGAGACACTGGTGGGCATGTTCGGCATCGGCAACCTGCCCACCGGCGACAAGGATCCGTTTGCGCTGCGCCGTCATGCACTGGGTGTTATTCGCATGCTGACGGAAAAGGACTTGGCATTGGACATGAACGCATTGCTGCAGAGTGCAGTCGATGTTTTTGGCGGCGCCGTTTATACGGAAGGTGTTAGTCCAAGTGCGCCAGTGCCTGGCACAAAGGGCGTGCTATCAACTGGCGTTGTGATGGATGTTCAAACCCGCGAGAAAATCACCGATTTCATCTACGACCGCCTGGCCGGCTCCTTGCGCGAGCAGGGCTACAGCGCGCAGGAAGTTGATGCCGTGCTGGCCCTGCGGCCGCAGCGCCTGGGCGATGTCGCCAAACGCCTGGCGGCCGTGCGCGCCTTCGCGGCATTGCCCGAGGCGCCGGCACTCGCCGCGGCCAACAAGCGTGTCGGCAACATCCTGAAGAAAGCCGATGGCACGGTGGAGGCCAGCGTCAGGCCGGAACTCCTGCAGGAAGCGGCGGAACAGGCACTGGCCGAAGCGCTGCAGTCCGTCGGGCCGAAAGCTGATGCAGCTTTCACCGCCGGTGACTACGCGGCTTCCCTGCAGGGGCTGGCCGCCCTGAAAGCACCCGTCGACGCGTTCTTCGACGGCGTGATGGTCAATGCCGAAGACCCGGCTCTGCGCGCCAACCGCCTCGGCCTGCTGGCCACGCTGCACCAGGCCATGAACCGCGTGGCCGACCTGTCCAAGCTGGCAACATGAGCCCCCTCGCAGTCTGACCCTTCAATGCAAAGCACCATGAAACTCGTCATCCTTGACCGCGACGGCACCATCAACAGCGACAGCGACGACTTCGTCAAGACGCCGGAGGAATGGCTGCCGCTGCCCGGTGCGCTGGAGGCGATTGCCCGGCTCAACCATGCAGGCTGGCATGTCGTCATTGCATCCAACCAGTCAGGCCTGGGGCGGGGCTTGTTTGATGTGGCCTCGCTCAATGCGATACACGCCAAAATGAACAAGATGCTGGCCGCCCTCGGCGGGCGCGTCGATGCCGTGTTTTACTGTCCGCACAGCCCCGAGGAAAGCTGTAACTGCCGCAAACCGCTGCCGGGCCTGTTCGAGCAGATTGGCGCGCGTTTTGGTGTGCCACTCAAGGGGGTGCCCACCGCCGGCGATTCCCTGCGCGATCTGCTGGCGGGGGCCGCGGCCGGCTGCGAGCCGCACCTGGTGCTCACCGGCAAGTCGGCGCAATACCGCAACGGCGTGCCGCCCGAAGGCATGCCGCCGGGCACCTTGGTGCATCGCGACCTGTCGGCCTTTGCCGACTTCATCCTGGAGCGCAGTGCCCGGCCCGCACCAGCGTCGCTATAAAGAAGATAGCTGACTGTGCCCGTGAAGTAGGGGTGTAGTGGCTGCAGGCCTTCAGAGAACTTTCAAATTCACCCCGAACGCCGGAAACACCTGACATGCCCCTGATTCGATCCATTCTGCACATTCTGTGGATGGCCCTCACGGTGATTCCGTGGGCCATTTTCGTGATCATTGCCTCCATCTTCGTCAGCAGCACCACGATGTACTGGATGTGCGCCGGCTGGCTGCGCCTGGCCGTCAGCAGCGGCACGGTGATTCTCGGCATCAAAAACCGGGTGACGGGCTGGGAAAACCTGCCCACGGGCAAAACCAGCGCCGCGGTGCTGCTGGTCAAGCACCAGAGCACCTGGGAGACGTTTTGCATGCCTACGCTGATGCCGCATCCGCTGGCCTACGTGTTCAAGAAAGAGCTGCTTTACGTGCCGTTTTTTGGCTGGGCCATGGCGCGCATGGACATGATCCACATCGACCGCAGCCAGCGGGCGCAGGCCTTCAACAAGGTCGTCGCGCAGGGCAAGCGGCTGATGAGCCAGGGCACCTGGGTGATCATGTTCCCCGAGGGCACACGAATCCCGCGCGGGCAAAAAGGGGTTTACAAATCCGGGGGGACCCGCCTGGCCATTGAGACCGGCGCGCCTGTCATTCCGATTGCCGTGACGTCGGCCAAGTGCTGGCCGCGCAAAGCCTTCATCAAAAGGCCGGGCGTGGTGGACATCTCGATCGGCAAGCCGATCGACAGCACCGGCCGAAAACCCGATGAACTGATGCGGGAAGTGGAAGCGTGGATTGAAGCCGAGATGCACCGCCTCGACCCGGAGGCTTACACCACCGTCGGTGGCGCTGTGCCAACCGTGCCAGCGGCCTGAGCCATTCAGGCGTGCAATCCGTGATCGGTCTGGTGCCCGGCCGCCGCGCCCGCTAAACTGCCATGATGCAAAGGCTTGTCCAGCTCACTCTCGATCTCTTTGAGCGGGAGCCGGCACCTCCTGCGAACGCCGCAGGTTCTGAAGCTGCGCCGGCGTTGAACGAAATACTGCCGAAAAACCCTGAAAAACCTGCGCATTCTGCTATTGAAAAAATAGCAATTACCAGTCCGTCCACTGATGCTCTTTCCCCCCAGACCCTGCAGCAGGCGTTGGCACCCGCCACCTTCCGTCACCCACGCGCCAAGCGCGAGGCCCTGCTCGATGGCGTGTTGGTGGCCTATGAATTCAGGCGGGGCAAACGCCGCACCATCGGATTCTCGGTGGGTACCGACGGACTCGCGGTCAGTGCGCCCAAGTGGGTGCCGCTGTATGACATTGACAAGGCCGTGCTGGAAAAGTCGGGCTGGATCCTGAAGAAGCTGCAGGAAAGCCGCGAGCGCCATCACCGGCTTGAGTCGGCACGCATCGATTGGAAAGATGGCGTCACCCTTCCTTTTCTGGGTGAGCCGGTCATGGTGGCGATCGATTCGCGCCACGCGTTTGGCGGCGTGGGCGCGGAGCTTAAAACCCGTGTCGACGGGGCTGTGCGCCATGCAGGCAACGAGCCGCCCCACAACAAACTGCCTGGCGAGGTGCAGCTGAGCCTGCACGTGGGCCTGCCCCACAGCGCCACGCCCGAGCAGATCCGCGATACCGTGCAGGCTTGGCTGATGCGCCAGGCCAAGCGCATTTTCACCGAGCGGCTGGATCATTTCGCACCGCATCTGGGGGTGCAGTGGCGCAAGCTGAGCCTGAGCAGTGCCGGCACGCGCTGGGGCAGCGCCAGCGCCGACGGCTCCATCCGGCTGAACTGGCGGCTGATTCATTTCAAGCCGTCGGTGATCGACTACGTGGTGGTTCACGAGTTGAGCCACCTGCGGGTGATGGATCACAGCCCGCGTTTCTGGGACACTGTACGGGCGGTCGTGCCCGATTACGCTGAACTGCGCGGGCAACTCAAGGACGAGGCCATTCCCCGCTGGTAATCCAGGGCATGGGCGTTGTTGCGAGCAACAAAAGAGCAACCAAACGACAGCAAAGATTCGACACTTCCATGCCGTAAATCACGAAAGTAAGGAAACGTAACATATGAGTCCAAATCCTTGATCTGATTAAAACCATAAAATCTCAGGGAAACTGATAGCCGTAATCGGGGGAACTCATGAACCACAAGCTGATACTGGTCGTTGAAGACAATCCCGACCACCTTGAACTGACTGTGCTGACGCTGGAAGAGCAGGGCGTGTCCGCCGAAATTGCGGTCGCGCGCGATGGCGCCCAGGCGCTGGACTACCTGTTCGGGCAGGGCAGCCATGCCGGCCGTGATACCCAAAAACAGCCGTCGCTGATCCTGCTGGACATGAAGCTGCCCAAGCTGTCCGGTCTGGACGTGCTGCGCAGTGTCCGCAGCAATCCCCTGACGGCGCTGGTGCCGGTGGTGATGCTGACCTCCTCCAGCGAGCAGTCCGACATCGTGGCCTGCTACCAGAGCGGCGCCAACGGTTTTGTGCGCAAGCCGGTCGACTTTGGGGATTTCACCGAAAAACTCAATTGCCTGCAGGCCTATTGGCTGGACGTCAATGAGTCAATTGCGACGGGATGACGATACGCGCCGCGTCCGGCATTCAGGCTCCACCGCCTGATGCGGGTCGTGCCTGCGTCAGCAGGCATGCCAGATCGTGCGCTGCGGCGGGCACGCCAATTGAAAGGCTGATGCGATGACGGGCCGGATGACGCTGCGGACGCGCCTGGTCATGCTGGTGGTTGCGGCGATTGTCCCGCTGTTTGGCCTGTCCATTTTCAAGGCCTGGGTCAACTCGGATGCGGCCATCAACCGGGCCACCGCCAACCTGCAGTTTGCAGCTTCGCTGGTGGCCGCCAACCAGGAGCGGATGGTCGACTCAGCCCACCAGCTGCTGATTTCGATCGCCAACGTCCCCGGCCTGACCAGCGAAAAGTCCCTGGACTGCCAGCGGTATTTCAAAACCTTGCGGGAAAACTTTTCCATCTACGCCAACCTGGGCATCGTTGGCGTTGACGGTTACGCGCGTTGCCACGGAGTCGACAGCAGTCAGCCGGCCTATCTGGGGGATCGCGACTACTTTCGCGCCGCAGTAACCCGCCGCAGTTTTGTCGCCGGCGACTACATCCTGGGGCGACTGTCGGGAAAACCCAGTATCACGTTTGCATTACCGGTGCTCGGCGCGGACGGGCAGGTCTTGCGGGTTGTCTATGTCGCGGTCGATTTGACCGAGATGGCCAAGTCGGTTGCCGCCATTCAGCTGCCACCTGGTGCCGCGGTGGGCATCCATGACCGCAACGGTGTGCTGCTGGCGAGCAAGCCCGCGCTTCCCATCAAGGTCGGACAAAAGGTTGCCAGTGTGGTGCTCCGCGAGGCCGTGCAGGCCAAGAGCACCGGGGTGCGCGAGGGGAAGGATGCCTCGGGTGAGCTGCGGCTCTGGGCATTCATGCCCAGCGGTGCCTCGGCAGACTCGGCCTTTTTTGTCGCAATCAGCATCAACCGTGACCTCGTGGTGGGGCCTGGCCAGCGTCAGCTGGGGCTTGAGTTGGCCGTGCTCGCGCTGGTGGCATTTCTCGGCGCCTGGATTGCCTGGATGATGGGCGGGCGCACCATCGTGAAGCCTACCCGGGAAATTCTTGACGCGACCCGCTTGCTCCAGAAAGGCCAGCTGGATGTACGCATCCCGATGCATTCGGTTCATGACGCGGGTGAGTTCACCAAAATTGCCGACGGTTTCAACGCCATGGCCGAGTCGCTCCAGCAGCGCGAGCAGGACCTGGAGGCCGAGCTGGCGCGCAGCCAGCAGTCACGTGCCACACTGGACCTGACGGTCAACAGCATGCAGGAAGGCCTGATCGCCGTGGATGCCTTTGGCCGCCCGCTGCTGGTCAATGAAGCGGCCTCCCGGCTGTTTGTCCTGGCGCAGGCCCCGACGGTGTTGTCCGCCGAATGGCCGCAGCACCTCGGGCTGTATCTGCCTGGCGCTGACACCTTGTACGCGTTTGACCAATTGCCGCTCTACAAGGCTCTTCAGGGGCAAAGCGGTGGACCGCAGCACATTCTGGTGCGCAATGCCGCCGTGCCTGCGGGGCGCCTGATCAGCTGCAGCTACCGGCCGATGCACGGCCGTGACGGTCTGGTGGGCGCGTTGATGGTGTTTGCCGACATTACGCAGCTGGAGCAGTTGCAGCTGGAGCGTGCAAAAAGCTATGCCGAGCTGCGCGAGACCCAGCGCAAACTGCTGGAAGCGCAGCGGATGGGCCGTATCGGCAACTGGGAGTCTGATTTCCGAACCGGGCAGCTTTGGTGGTCGGAAGAGGTTTACGCGCTGTATGGGCTGGCGCCCGGCACCGTCGAGCTCTGCAGTGATATGGCCATGAGCATGATGCATCCGGAAGACAGGGCGCGCTACGTTCAGGGCTACGAGCGCTCCGTTGGTGAGCGCGCAGAGTACGGTGTGGAGTTCCGCGTCATCACGCCGGCCGGGGATGTCCGCTGGATGCACCAGCTGTGCAAGCCGCATTTCGACGAGACCGGGCAGGCGATTTACCGCACCGGCGTGATCCAGGACATCACGGCGCGCAAGCAGTCGGAACTGGCGCTGGTTCATACCACCGACCTGTTGCGCCGCACCGGCGAGATGGCCATGGTGGGCGGTTGGGAGCTGGTGCTTGACGGCATGCGATTGAGCAGTTCGGAGCAGGTTCTCCGGATTCACGAGCTGGAGCCGGGTGCGCCTTGGGGGGCTGAAGACGCCATCAACTCCTATCCACCGGAGGCACGGAAAACTTTCATCGCAGCCGTCAATGCGGCAACCGGGCACGGCACCCCTTGGGACCTGGAGTTGCCCATGATCACGCAGACCGGCCGGCGCATCTGGGTGAGGACGCAGGGCCAGGCCTTCATGCAGGATGGCAAGGTGGTGCGGCTCGCCGGCGCCTTGCAGGACATCACTGCGCAACATGAGTCGCGTGAGCACCTGCGCCTGCTGGAGTCCAGCATTTCACGCCTCAACGACATGGTGGTGATCACCGAGGCCGTGCCCTTGGGCGAGCCCGGGCCCCGCATTGTCTTTGTCAACGACGCCTTCGTGCGCCGCACCGGTTACAGCCGCGAGGAAGTGCTGGGCAAGACGCCGCGCATTTTGCAGGGCCCCCAGACCCAGCGGGCCGAACTCGATCGCATCGGTGCAGCACTCAGGGCGTGGCAGCCGGTCCAGGCCGAGCTGGTCAATTACACCAAGAGTGGCGAGCCGTTCTGGCTCGACCTCGACATCGTTCCCGTTGCGGACTCCCAGGGGGGCTTCACGCACTGGGTGGCGGTCGAGCGGGACATCACACAGCGCAAGCTGGCCCAGCAGGCGCTCGTCGAGAGCGAGCAGCGTTACGCCGCGCTGTTTGAGGGGGCACCGGTGCCGATGTGGATTGTCGACGACCAGACGCATGCCTTTTTGGCGGTCAATGGGGCGTGCACCGAGCGCTACGGCTACACGCGGGAAGAACTCCTGAGCATGACGATTTTTGATATCCGTTCGGATATTGAAGCCCAGCGCTTGAAGGCCGAAATCGCCAGCGGCGCCCACAAGCCCGTCAACCGCCGCGTGCACCGATCTAGGGACGGCGCCGACCTCGATGTCGAGACGGTTTCCCGCAAGATCCAGTACGAAGGCAGACCGGCGCGGCTGGTGGTTGCGTTCGACGTGAGCGCGCAGGTGAAAGCCGAAAAGGATGCCCAGGAATACCTGTTCACCCTGCAGCGCGCCGCCGACGCCGCCTCGGCCATCACCTGGCACCAGACGCTGGATGGCACGATGCAGGAAGTTGCGGAGCAGGTCCGGGGGGTGATTGGTACCCATCAGGCGGCGGTGAGCCTGACCATCAACAGCGACTGGGCGCAGGCTGTCCATGCGCTGTCCTTGTCCGAGAAATATGCGGCATACCGTGACCTGATGGAGCCGCCGGACGGCACCGGCATTTACGCCGTGGTCTGCGAGGCCAACCGGTCCATGCGGCTGACCCAGGCCGAGCTGGAGGCGCACCCGCGCTGGCGCGGCTTTGGCAGCCATGCCGGCAAGCACCCCGCGATGCGCGGCTGGCTCGCGGTACCCTTGGTGGCCCGGAGCGGAAAAAACATGGGCTTGCTACAGCTCTCGGACAAATACGAGGGCGAGTTCACCCAGCAGGATGAATATGTGGCAATGGAGTTGGCGCAGCTCGCTTCCATCGCCATAGAAAATGTCCAGCTGCTGGAAGAAGTGGGTCGGCTCAATGCGGGGCTGGAACAAAAAGTCGCGGAGCGCACCGCTGCGCTGACCCGACAGGAGGCCCTGTTCCGTGCCCTGGCCGAGCGGGCGCCCCAGGTGATCTGGACCGCCGACCCCAGCGGCGCTCCAACCTATTACAACCAGGCCTGGTTTGACCTGGTGGGTGGCCGGTTTAGCGACTGGGCGGGCTCGCGCTGGCTTACGGCTATCCATCCGGAAGACCTGCCCGAAGTCCAGGCGAGCTGGCAGCTGGCCAGTGCCAGCCGGTCGCAGTATGAGAACATCCGCCGCCTGCGCGCCAGGGACGGCAGCTACCACACCATGTCTTCCCGGGCCACCCCGGTGCTTGACGAGCGGGGCGAACTGGCCTACTGGGTGGGCATTGATGCGGACATCACCGAGATCAAGACCATCGAGGCCGCCTTGCGCCTGTCAAACCAGGAGCTTGAGGCCTTCTCGTATTCTGTCTCCCACGACCTGCGCTCGCCGCTTAACACCATTGACGGGTTCAGCCGCCTGCTGTCCAAGCAGCTCCCCGGCCATGTCAACGAGAAGAGCCGGCACTACCTGGCGCGCATCCAGACGGGTGTGGCGCAGATGGGGCAACTGATTGAAGATTTGCTCTCGCTGGCACAGGTATCACGCGCGCAGTTACGGGCTGAGCTGGTGGACCTGTCGGCGCTGTCCCGCCGGATTCTGGGTGAGTGGCAGGCGCGCGACCCCGAACGCCGGGTCGTGGTTCATGTTGAAAGCGGTCTGCAGGCGCATGGCGACTCGCGGCTTGTGGGTGTGGTGATGGAAAACCTGCTGAGCAATGCCTGGAAGTTCACCTCGCGCAAAGTCGGGGCGAGCATCAGCGTCACCCAGCAACCCGACGCAGCAGGGCAGCCGGTCTTCGTGGTCCGGGATAACGGCGCCGGCTTCGACATGGCGTATGCCGACAAATTGTTCAACCCGTTTCAGCGCTTGCATGCGGCCTCGGAGTTTGCCGGCACCGGCATCGGGCTGGCCTCGGCCAGCCGCGTGATCGGCAGGCACGGCGGGCGGCTGTGGGCGCAATCCGAGCCCGGTTGCGGGGCTGCTTTTTTCTTTACCCTGCCCAGGACCGCTATTGCGGTCTGAACAGATTTGACCCACCCGCCCGCCCAGCCCCGCTCCTCCCCGCCGGGCACCGCACATCGTGCCAGCCTTATATTTGCCTTGACCCCGGTTTTTCTATGTGTTTTCGATTGCTGAAGTAATTAAAATGCTGAAAATGACAAGATTTACCTCTGTTACGGGCCGCCATGCCGCGTGAACCCAAATCCTTCGAAGATGCCATCACGGCGACGGACTTCTCCAGTGAAGATTACTGTGGCACGAGCTATGCGGCCAAGCTGCTCGGTCTGTCGGTCGCCACCGTGCAGTCGCTGGTGGAAAAAGGGGAAATTGACGCCTGGAAGACCCTGGGCGGCCACCGCCGGATTGCCCTGCAGTCCATCAATGCCTACCTGGCCAAGAACAATCCGCAAGTCGCCAAGGTAGTCGACACCGATCCGAAACACCGTTTGCGCGTGCTGCTGGTCGAGGACGACGAGGCCACCCGGGAGCTGTACCAGCTCCAGTTTGAGGACTGGGACCTGCCGGTCGATTGCACCTGGATGCCTTCGGCGCTGGAGGCCTTGATGGACATTGCCAGCATGCGTCCGGATTTGCTGATCACCGACCTGTCCATGCCTGGCGTTGATGGCATCGAAATGCTCAAGGCCCTCAAGCGCAATCAGCAGTTGGCGGACATGCAGATTATTGTGATCAGTGGCTTGCCGCCGGAGGCCATCGAAGAGCGGGGCGGTCTTCCGCCGGATGCCCACCGGTTGCAGAAACCGGTGAATTTCGACTGGCTGCACGGGTATGTCACGGCACTGGTGACGGCCAACCGCAAGTGGCACCACTAACGACTGTGACTGCAACCCGAAAATATCAAAACATGAACGCGCGCTGTTTTGTTTGTCAACGCATCCATGGCGGCGCTGCGACCCTTGCGAAGGCCTGCAGCCTTCGCTGCGGTTTGGCGTCGGTCCCGGGCATGAATAATCCATCACTGTCATTGGGTTGCGTTACTTCCGGGCTGCCGTACTAGCGGGCGGCACCGGATTCTGAAGCAAGCCAGCCCGCCAAACAATCCCCGTGCAATCCCCATGAGCCGATTCCTCAACCTGTTCGGGGTGAAGCTGGCAGACAAGATGCCCGGCCTGGGCGTGCAGAACGGGAGTCGGTCATCGGCGCCGGCTGAGCTGGGCTGGGGGCCTCTGGAGCAGTCCGGCGACGGCATGGTGTTGCTCGATGAACGCGGCCGAATCACCGAGGCGAATCCCCGCGCGCTCGAACTCCTGCACTGCGCGCAGCCGGCCCTGGCCGGGCTCGATTTCTGGGAGGCCGTGCCGGAAGACATCACGGAGCAGCATCAGAGCGCCACGGGCCAGGCCCTGACCTTTGCCGCGCGGCACGCCTTTGTTGCCCACGACAAGTTTGAAGACAAGTGGGTCCGGTACGCCTTTACGAGGCAGCCCCCCGGCTACGTCGTCAGCCTCAGGGATGTCTCATCCACGCAAAGGTTGCTGGATGTGCTGGAAGACAGCGAGCGTTACAACCAGCTGATTTTTGAGGCGAATCCCAACCCGATGTGGATCTTTGACGACAGCTCCACGCGCATCCTCGCTGTCAACCAAGCGGCCGTCGAGTTTTATGGCATTGCGCGCAAGAAGTTCCTGACGCTGGGCATGGATGCGCTATTTCCCGAGGGAGAAGGCGCTGGATGGCTCAGCTCCCTCGCTTCGGGCAAAGGCGTCGGGGAGGGGCTGCTCGCGCTGCGCCTGTGCAAACAGCAAAAGGCCGATGGGCAGCAGGTGCTGGTGGAGCTGGCCTGCGGCCCGGTCAGCTGGAATGGCCAGCAGGCAGTTTTCGTCAGTCTGGCGGATGTCTCACAGCGTCACCTTGCCGATGGCGCCTTGCGGCGGGCCAATGCGGAGCTGGAACAGGAACTGGCCGGGTGCCAGAGCGAGCTGGAAAAGACCAGGCGCGATGTGGCCGCCTTCACCCGCGCGGTGTCCCACGACTTGCAGGGGCCGCTGCATGCCGTCAACGGGTTCGCGAAGGTGCTGGCAAAGAACTACTCGACTGCGCTCGATGCGTCCGGCCTGCATTATGTGAGCCGCATTCAGGCCAGCACGCGCCAGATGGCCAAGCTGGTTGATGACCTGCGAACCCTGGTCCAGTTGCCGGAGCTGTCCGGTAACCCTGAAAAATTCGACCTGGTACCTATTTGCCGAGCACTGGTCGACGATTTGCGCAAACGCGCCCCGGACCGCAGCGTGGCGATCGAGATGGATGCCAGCCTGCTGCTCGTTGGTGACAAGGGGTTGTTGACGACGGCGTTGGCCTGCCTGCTGGAAAACGCCTGGAAATTCACCTCCAAAAAAGCCGAAGCCTGGATCAAGGTCGGGCTGATGCCCGGCGCCACCCCCGGCGAGCTGGTCCTGCTGGTGTCGGACAATGGGGCGGGCTTTGACACGGCCTACAGCAGCAAACTGTTCACGCCTTTTCAGCGCCTGCACTCTTCTGCTGAATTCCCCGGCAACGGTCTGGGCCTGGCTATCGTCAAGCGGGTTGCCGCACGGCACGGCGGCAATGTCTGGGCTGAAACCACCGGCCAGGCAGGCGCCAGTTTTTACCTGGCGCTACCGCATGCTGCGCAGGCCGCCTGACGGCCTGAGCCCGTACACACGCCACCCGGCACGCCGTGCCAGCGCAGGCGCCCACCGGGCCTGTCAGGCGTCCGCGGTTCTCAGCCTGCCCGGGACGTTGCGCTCCTGCAGGCCCTGCTGCACCAGGCTGCCGATCATGTCCGCCGTCACGGCTGACAGCGTCCAGCCCAGGTGGCCGTGGCCCGTGTTGTAAAACACGCAGGGAGACCGACCGCGGCCGACACGGGGCATCATGTTCGGCATCATGGGCCGCAGGCCTGCCCAGGGCACCACGCTGCGGGTGCTCATGCCCGGGAAGCATTGCTCCACCCAGTCGATCAGGGGTCGAATGCGGTCGTCGCGGATGTCCTTGTTGTAACCGTTGAACTCGGCAGTGCCCGCCACGCGGAAACGATCCTCACCCAGGCGGCTTGTCACCAGCTTGGTCTCATCGTCGAGCAGGCTGACCATGGGAGCCGCTGCGCGGCTGGACTCGTCGAGCAGGTTCACCGTGATCGAATAGCCCTTGACTGGGTAGATGTTCACCCGGTCACCGAGTCGCGCGGCCACCGCACGGCTGGCGACGCCGGCGCAGACGACCACCCCGTCGAACACCGAGGTGCGTCGCTCGTCAGCCTGTCCCACCGTGACATCGACCTGCCGGCCGTTGGTGGTGACCGATTGCACGTCCTGCCCGTACAGGCAATGAACGCCGCGCCGCGCGATGGCGGCGGCCAGTCCGGTCGTGAACTTGTGAATGTCGCCGGTCGAGTCGCTTTCCGTGAAGAAGCCGCCATAGTAGCTGCCCGCCAGGGTCGGCTCGATGGCGCGCATTTCCGACGGTGTCACGGCGCGTCGCGCGAGCCCGCCCTGGGCCAGCAGTTCGGTCACGCGGGCCGCGTGATCGAACCCGGCCTTGTCCCGGTAGATGTGCAGGATGCCCTGCTGCTTCAGGTCGAAATCGATGCCCTCCTGCGCGGCCCAGTCGAACAGATGCTCGCGCGCCGCCACGGCCAGGCGGGCGGTTGCTATCGTGTTCTGGCGGTAGGCCGGCATCGAGGCAATGAACTCGGCGAACCAGGACAGCTTGTGCCAGCTGGGCTTGGGGTTGAGCAGCAGCGGGGCATCGCTCTTGAGCATCCACTTGATGCCTTTGAGCAGGGTCGACCAATGGGTCCAGACCTCGGCGTTGGAGGCCGACAGCTGGCCCCCGTTGGCGAACGAGGTCTCCATCGCCGCGTAGCGATGCTTCTCGAACAGGGTGACTTCAAAACCGCGCTTGGCCAGCGCGTAGGCCGTGGTGACACCCGTGATGCCACCGCCGATGACGGCGATCGTTTTCATAGAAAGGTTCCAGAACGTCAAGGGTTGAGCCCGCACGCATCATGCGTGACGGACGCCCCCTCTGTTGCTGGACCTGAGAGATTCACGAACCGGCGCTGTGACGCGCGAATCCGCTTGCTCCTTCGGTGCGCCGGGTGACGAAAAAACCCGGCAGCTCTTCAGAGTGCATGGGTGGTACCGGTTCATTTGCCTGAGAGTTTCCGGGGCGGTTGCTCCTTCGGCGCCGCCGCCAGGCAATGCTGGACGGCAGACTCTCCCGATACCACGCTGGGGCGACTCATGCGAGCCGCCCCAGCGCTGCGATGATAACAATAATCTGGCCGGGGCGTCCAGTTCGGCACCGCGAACCGCCGTGCGCGCCGATCGAAACACCTGCGTGCTGGCCGCGTTGGCGGGCAGCGGCCACAGTGTCAGGCGGTCTTGGGGGTGGTCAAATCCTGCGCAAAACGCTGAGCCTGCGGCGCCGGTGTTGCAAAGTCCCGGGCGCCCGCTCGAGGCCTTGCCGCGTAGTCCCGGCCCCGCGCCTGCGGTTTTAGCCTATGGTTTCAGTGCGGCGATGGGGCTTCAAAGCGGAAGACGCCGGCGGCATCGATCCGCCGGTGCACCCGTCCCTCAAACCACAGTGCATGCAGGTGCGCAACTGATTCGCCCATGGCAAAACTGGTCTGGTGCAGGTCCAGCTTTCGCCTGAACATCACGGGCAGGATGTCGGCTGCGCTGCAGGGCCGGGCCTGACAGGCCTGCAACACCTCGGCCAGCCGGTCGCGGTGGTGGTCGTGCAACTGCTGGATACGCTCGTGCAGGCCACGGAACGGCTTGCCGTGCGAGGGCAGGGTCAGCGTGTCGGGCGGCAGGGGCCGGAATTTGTCGATGGACTGCAGGAACAGCGCAAGCGGGTTTGATTCCGGCTCCATGTCGTAGACGCTGACGTTGGTCGAGATGCGGGGCAGCACCATGTCGCCACTGATCAGCACCCGGGTCGAATCACAGTACAGCGCCATGTGCTCCGGCGCATGGCCATAACCACTGATGCAGCGCCAGTCCCGCCCGCCAATGCGGATCATCTGCCCGTCGACCAGGCGGCGAAAGCTGCCCGGCACCTCGGGCACCATGCTGGCGTAGTAGCCGGTGCGGCCCCTGATCTTCTCGACGGACTCCGGGTCGGTCAGCCCGTGGGCGGTGAAAAAGAGCGCGGCACTGTCTCCGCCAAAACCGGTGGTGCTCTGGGTGCCGATGCGGGCGCTGTGGTAGTCGGTGGCGCTCATCCACAGGCGACAAGTCCATGGCGCCCCCACGCTCCGCCGCTGCGCGGGTTGCTGCCCCCCGAGGGGGCCGGGCCCGCCTAGAGGCGGCTCGTCGGCGGGCCCCGCAGGAGTTGACCAGCGCTGGCAAAGCCAGTGCGCCAGGCCTATGTGGTCCGGATGCATGTGGGTCACGATGACGCGCAGGATGGGCAGGCCTTCAAGCTGGGTCGCAAAAATCGCTTCCCATTGCGCCTTGGACTCTTCCCTGCTGATGCAGCAGTCCACCACGCTCCAGCCCTGGATTTTTACGCCCGCGTTGTGCGGGTCATCGAGCTCATCGCGCAGCAGCCACAGGTTGATGTGGTCCAGCGCGAATGGCAGCGCCATGCGTATCCACTTGACGCCCGGTGCAATCTCAAGTGCCTCGCCTGCCTCGGGCAGGGTATCCGCCAGTGGGTAATCGAGCCGCTGTTCAAGGAGGTTCATGTAATATTCGCGCTATATTTGACGTTTACGTAAACGTCACGTGGAGCCATTGTAGTGATGACGCCCGCCCGGCGCTGTCACCTTTGTCCGTGTCCTTGCCTGCCCCTGTTCGTACCCACTCAATCATCATGGCCACGACTTACACCATCAGCGATCTTGCCAAAGAGTTTGACCTGACCACCCGCGCCATGCGGTTTTACGAAGACATGGGGCTGTTGCAGCCCCAGCGCATGGGGCCGGGCGGGCGCAACCGCGTTTACACGGCGCGCGACCGCACCCGGCTCAAGCTCACCTTGCGCGCCAAGCGGCTGGGCCTGTCGCTGGTGGAGGCCAAGGAAATCATCGATTCCTATGACAGTCCGCGCGACACCGCCCCGCAACTGAAGAAATTCCTGGCCGTGCTGACCGAGCACCGCAAGAAGCTCGAAGCGCAGATGCTGGACCTGCAGGCCAACCTGGACGAGATTCGCACCCACGAAAAAGAGGCCAAGGCGCTGCTCGACAAGACCGTCAAGGCCAAAGACAAACCCAAACCCAAAACCAGCCAGGTTTGAGTTCCCCCGGTTCCTGCGTTGATCGACGAGTTCAGCCTTTTCAGCCATTTCAGCAATATCAACAATTGCCTGGAGGCTTGTTGCGGTGGGGTCAAATGGTTCATAATTGACGTTTACGTAAACGTCAATTGACGTCGTGACCCCCTCCACTCCCGAAAGAAGGCTTTCCCCATGGACGCACTTTCCGCGCCGTCAGCGCTTTTTCAGCGCATTGAAGCGAGCTTTTTACGCCAGGGCATGATGCAGCACCTCGGTGCGCGGCTGCTGCGGGTGGAGGCCGGCTTGTGCGAAATTGCACTGCCTTACTCAGAACGTGTCACCCAGCAGCAGGGCGGCTTCCATGGCGGCGCCATGGGCGCGCTGGCAGACATTGCCGGCGGCTATGCCGCGCTGACGGTGGCGCCTCCCGAGGCCGAAGTCACCACGGTCGAATACAAGATCAATTTTCTGGCCGCCTTCAGGGATGGTGAGCTCCGGGCAACCGGCCGTGTCGCCCGGGCCGGCAAGCGCATCATCGTGACCACCGCCGACGTGGTGCACGTCGACGCCAATGGCAAGGAAAGCGCCTGCGCGCTGATGCAGCAGACGCTCGTTCCCGTGCCCAAGACCTACTGACAACCCGCAAGAACCAGCCCGGTCGCCCCCATGCACCTGGCTACCTCTGTAACCTCCCGCGAAAGACGCCATCATGACCAACCTGCCAGGACTTGACTTCCAGCTCGGCGAAGAGACCGACGCCCTGCGTGACGCCGTGCGTGAATTTGCGCAAGCCGAAATCGCGCCGCGCGCCGCCGAACTTGACCGCAACGACCAGTTCCCGATGGACCTGTGGCAAAAAATGGGCGCGCTGGGCGTGCTCGGCATCACCGTCGGCGAAGAATATGGCGGCGCAGGCATGGGCTACCTGGCCCACATGGTGGCCATGGAAGAGATCAGCCGGGCCAGCGCCTCCGTGGGGCTGTCCTATGGGGCGCACAGCAATCTGTGCGTCAACCAGATCAAGCGCAACGGCACCGACGCGCAGCGCCAGAAATACCTGCCCAAGCTGATTTCCGGCGAGCACGTCGGCGCGCTGGCCATGAGCGAGCCCGGCGCCGGCAGCGACGTGATTTCGATGAAGCTCAAGGCCGAGGACAATGGCGGCTACTACCTGCTCAACGGCAGCAAGATGTGGATCACCAACGGCCCCGACGCCGATACCCTGGTGGTCTACGCGAAAACCGAGCCTGAGCTGGGCGCCCGCGGCGTGACCGCCTTCCTGATCGAAAAGGGCATGAAGGGCTTTTCGGTGGCGCAAAAGCTCGACAAGCTCGGCATGCGCGGCAGCCACACCGGCGAGCTGGTGTTCAGCAATGTCGAAGTGCCGGCGCAAAACATCCTGGGCGGCCTCAATAGCGGCGCCAAGGTGCTGATGAGCGGCCTTGACTACGAACGCGCCGTGCTGACGGGCGGACCGCTGGGCATCATGCAGGCGGTGATGGACAACGTGGTGCCCTACATCCACGACCGCAAGCAGTTTGGCCAGAGCATTGGCGAATTCCAGCTGATCCAGGGCAAGGTCGCCGACATGTACACCGTGCTGCAGGCCGGGCGCTCCTTCGCCTATACCGTGGCCAAAAACCTGGACATGCGGGGCGCGGAGCATGCACGCCAGGTCCGCAAGGACTGCGCTTCCGTCATTCTCTGGTGCGCCGAAAAGGCCACCTGGATGGCCGGCGAGGGTGTGCAGATTTTTGGCGGCAACGGCTACATCAACGACTACCCGCTCGGACGCCTCTGGCGCGACGCCAAACTTTATGAAATCGGTGCCGGCACCAGCGAGATCCGCCGCATGCTGATAGGCCGTGAACTGTTTGCCGAAACCTGCTGAGGCCCGTACCCTGGCGCAACGAATGGCCAAGGGATGACCCTGTGAGGCCGCCCGGCCTGCAACTGATTAAGATCGTTCCCATGACAGCATCACTTGAAAGCCTTTTCAGCCATAACCGCGCCTGGGCGGCACAAATGGAAGCCGAACGGCCGGGCTTTTTCACCAGCCTGGTCAAGCAGCAGACTCCCAAATACATGTGGATTGGCTGCTCCGACAGCCGCGTGCCGGCCAACCAGATCACCGGGCTGGAGCCGGGCGAGGTGTTTGTCCACCGCAACGTGGCCAACATCGTGGTGCACTCCGACCTCAACGCCCTGTCCGCGATCCAGTTCGCGGTGGAGCGGCTCAAGGTCAAGGACATCATGGTGGTGGGTCATTACGGCTGCTCGGGCGTGCAGGCCGCGCTGGAAGGCGCGCGCATTGGCCTGGCCGACAACTGGATACGCCACATCCAGGACGTGCGCCACCGGCACCGCCAGCTGCTCGACAGCCTGCCCGATGCGGTGCGGGCCAATGCCTTGTGCGACATCAACGTGATCGAGCAGGTGGTGAACGTGTCGGTCAGCACCGTGATGGTGGACGCCTGGGCCCGCAGCCAGGACGTCACTGTGCACGGCTGGGCATTCGGTGTGCACGACGGCCTGCTGCAGGACCTGCAGATGAGCGTCTCAGACCCCGAGGAGCTGGATGCCCGCTACCGGCAGGCGGTGGACCGCGTCTGGGACCTCTGGAACAGCCGGTAACGTCAGATAACGCCAGACAGCGCCAGAACCAGGACTCGCCGTGTTTCCCCAGCGCCTTGACTCCACCATCGCCTACGACATTGCGAAAGCGATGATGGACGGGTTCAACCGCCACTACCAGCTGTTTCGCACCGAGTCGGCGCGTGCCAAGCACCGTTTCGAAACCGCCGACTGGCATGGCCAGCAACGCGCCCAGCGCGAGCGTATCGAGTTTTACGACCTGCGCGTGCGCGAAGCGTCGACGCGGCTGGAGCGTGAGTTCAAGGCCGGCGAGCAGTCCATGGATGTCTGGCACCAGGTCAAGCTGCATTACATCGGCCTGCTGGTCAATCACCACCAGCCCGAACTGGCTGAGACCTTCTTCAATTCGGTCACCACCAAAATACTGCACCGCAGCTATTTCCAGAACGACTTCATCTTCGTCCGGCCAGCCGTCAGCACCGAGTACATTGAAAACGAGGAGCCGACGGCGCAACCCACCTACCGTGCGTATTACCCGACCCGCGACAACCTGCGCGAGATCATCGTCCGGCTGGTGCGCGACTTCGACCTGCGCCTGGAGTTTGAAGACCTGGAGCGCGATGCCGGCTATGTGCTGGAGGCCGTCAGCGAGCGGCTCAGCGACGTGAAACTGCGCGCCAATTTCCAGATACAGGTGTTGTCGGGCCTGTTTTTCCGCAACAAGGGCGCTTACGTCGTCGGCAAGATCATCAACGGCTTTAATGAAGTGCCGCTTGCCCTGCCGATATTGCACAGCAAGAGCGGCAAGCTGGTGATAGACGCCGCACTGTTTGGCGAGGATGACCTGCTCATCCTGTTCAGTTTTGCGCGTGCCTACTTCATGGTGGACATGGGCATCCCGTCGGCCTATGTGCAGTTTCTGCGCAGCATGATGCCGCACATGCCGCGCGCGGAAATCTACAACGCGCTCGGCCTGGCCAAGCAGGGCAAGACGCTGTTCTACCGAGACTTCCTTCACCACCTGCGGCACTCGACCGACAAGTTCCGCATTGCGCCCGGCATCAAGGGCATGGTGATGCTGGTGTTCGACCTGCCCTCGTTTCCTTATGTCTTCAAGGTCATCAAGGACTACTATCCGCCGCAAAAAGACACCAGCCGCGAGCAGATCAAGGGCAAGTACCTGCTCGTCAAGCAGCATGACCGCGTGGGCCGCATGGCTGATACCCAGGAGTACAGTGAAGTTGCCTTTCCGCGCGCCCGGTTTGATGATGAGCTGATTGCTGAAATTGAAAAGTTTGCACCCAGCCAGCTCGAAATCAGCGACCGCGACCGCGACGGCAACACGGAGGTGATCATCAAGCACGTCTACATCGAGCGGCGCATGATTCCGCTGAACATTTACCTGCAGGAAGCGTTTGACGCCGGCGTCGGCGAGCCCGCTGCAAAAAACCAGATCGAACGTGCCGTTGTCGAATACGGCAACGCCATCAAGGACCTGGTGGCAGCCAATATCTTTCCGGGTGACATGCTGTGGAAGAACTTCGGCATCACCCGCCACGGCAAGGTCGTGTTCTATGACTACGACGAGATTGAATACATCACCGACTGCAAATTCCGCCGGGTGCCGGCGCCGCGCAATGATGAAGAGGAAATGAGCGGCGAGGTCTGGTATTCCGTGGGGCCCAAAGACGTCTTTCCCGAAACCTTCGCCCCCTTCCTGCTCGGCAATGACGCGGTGCGCGAGGTTTTCATGAAGCACCACGGCGACTTGCTGGATGCCGAGTTCTGGCAAAGCCACCAGGCCCGCATTCAGGCCGGCCATGTGCACGACGTCTTCCCCTATGAGCGGGAAAAGCGCTTCACCCGGCGCCATTCCCCCGGCCGGAATGACCACGAATTGTTGACCCACCTTCCGCCCGAGCCGATGCTGACCGGCCTCAGTGGCATGACCCCCTAAGCGCGGCAAGAGCCTGGCAAGCGCGCAAAAAGCACGGCAAGAACAGCACCACAGTTTTCATTCAACCCTGAAAGGACACACATCATGTCGGATTCCATCGTTATTCTCGGCGCCGCCCGTACCCCCATGGGCGGCTTCCAGGGCGACTTCAGTTCGCTCGCCGCACACGACCTCGGCGGCGCAGCCATCAAGGCCGCCATTGAGCGCGCGGGCATCGCGCCTGAAAAAGTCGACGAAGTCCTGTTCGGCAACTGCCTGATGGCGGGCCAGGGCCAGGCGCCGGCGCGGCAAGCCGGCTTCAAGGGCGGCCTGCCTGCCAGCGCAGGTGCCGTGACGCTTTCCAAGATGTGCGGCTCCGGCATGGAAGCCACCATGCTGGCGCACGACCAACTGATGGTGGGCAGCCGTGACGTGATGGTGGCCGGCGGCATGGAAAGCATGACCAACGCACCGCATTTGTTGCTCAAGGGCCGCAGCGGTGTGCGCATCGGCCACGACCGCATCTTTGACCACATGATGCTGGACGGCCTGGAAGACGCCTACGAGCCCGGCCGCGCCATGGGCACCTTTGGCGAGCAGTGCGCCGAAAAATACCAGTTCACCCGTGAAGCGCAGGACGCTTTCGCGGTGGCCAGCGTGCAGCGCGCCAAGGCGGCCACGGAGTCTGGAGCCTTCAAGGCCGAGATCACGCCGGTCACCGTGAAAGGCCGGGCCGGCGACACCGTGATTTCCATCGATGAAGGTCCGGGCAAGGTCAAGCTTGACAAGATCGCGGCGCTGCGGCCCGCCTTCAAGAAAGACGGCACCATCACCGCCGCATCCAGCTCGTCGATCAATGACGGCGCCGCGGCGCTGGTGCTGACCCGCGAATCCACCGCCAAAGAGCTGGGCGCCACACCCATCGCCCGCATCGTCGGCCATGCCACCTTTGCCCAGGCGCCCGAGTGGTTCACCACCGCACCGGTGGGCGCGGTGCAAAAGCTGCTCAAGAAGATCGGCTGGAGCGTGAAAGACGTGGACCTGTGGGAAGTCAACGAAGCCTTTGCCGTGGTGCCCATGGCCGCGATGAAAGAACTCGGCATCAGCCACGACATCGTGAATGTGAATGGCGGCGCCTGCGCGCTGGGCCACCCGATTGGCGCCAGCGGTGCCCGCATCATCGTCACGCTGATCCATGCGCTGAAAGCCCGCGGCCTGAAAAAAGGCGTGGCGACGCTGTGCATCGGCGGCGGAGAAGGCACGGCGCTGGCGGTTGAGCTGATGTAATGTTTTGTCGTCAGGTCTGCTGGCCGCATCCGCGCGAGGTGGCCCGGACTGGCTTCTACATGAGATCTTTCGCATGAGCACGGTGCTGGTCATAGGCGCTTCCCGCGGGATTGGCCTGGAACTGGTCCGCCAGTACCGCGAGGCCGGCGACCGCGTGATCGCCACGGCACGCGACGATGCCGGCCTGCAGCGGCTGCGCGCGCTCGATGCCCACGCCTTGAAGGTGGATGTGACTGATCCGGCCAGTGTCAGCGGCCTGGCCTGGCAGCTGGATGGTGAGAAACTTGACGTGGCCCTGTACGTGGCGGGCGTCTACACCACGGCGGGCGCCACCACGCCGCCCACGCGCGAGGAATTTGACCGCGCCCTGCACACCAACGTGCTGGGGGCGATGCAGGCCATCCCGCAGGTCGCGCCGCTGGTGGAGGCGGCGGGCGGCAAGTTTGTCTTCGTCACCAGCGGCATGGGGCGGATCGGCGGGGTGGGCTCCAGCTTTGGCTGGACTTACCGCGTCAGCAAGGCCGCACTCAACATGGCCGTGGTTGCGGCCCAGCACGACTACCCCCAAGCCATTCTGGCGGCGCTGTCGCCCGGCTGGGTGCGGACCGATATGGGCGGTCCGGGTGCGCCGCTGGCGGTCAGCGACAGCGTGGCCGCCCTGCGCAAAACCATTGCCTCGCTGAAGGCCCAACACAAAGGCGCGTTCCTCGACTATGACGGGCGCCCATTCGAATCATGGTGACCACATGCTGTTGACACAAGACCAGGAATTGATCCGCGACGCCGTGCGTGCCTTTGCGCAGCAAGAGCTCTGGCCCCACGCCGCCCGCTGGGACAAGGAGCACCATTTCCCGAAGGAAGCGCACAAGGGCCTGGCCGAACTCGGCGCCTACGGCATTTGCGTGCCGGAGGAATTTGGCGGCGCCCACCTCGACTATGTGACGCTGGCGCTGGTGCTGGAAGAAATCGCCGCGGGCGACGGCGGCACCAGCACGGCCATCAGCGTGACCAACTGCCCGGTCAATGCCATCCTGATGCGCTACGGCAACGCCGCGCAGAAAAAGCAGTGGCTCACCCCGCTGGCGCAGGGCCAGATGCTGGGCGTGTTCTGCCTGACCGAGCCGCATGTCGGCAGCGATGCCTCATCGCTCAAGACCGCCGCCGTGAAAGACGGCGACGGCTACGTCATCAACGGCGTCAAGCAGTTCATTACCAGCGGCAAGAACGGCCACGCGGCCATCGTCATTGCCGTCACGGACAAGGGCGCCGGCAAAAAAGGCATGAGCGCCTTCATCGTGCCCACCGATGCGCCGGGCTACGTGGTGGCCCGGCTGGAAGACAAGCTGGGCCAGCATTCCAGCGACACGGCGCAGATCAACTTCGACAACTGCCGCATCCCGGCCGAGAACCTGATCGGCGCCGAAGGCGAGGGCTACAGGATTGCCCTGGGTGCGCTGGAGGGCGGGCGCATCGGTATCGCGGCCCAGAGCGTGGGCATGGCACGCAGCGCGTTTGAATTTGCGCTGGGCTACGCCAAAGAGCGCCAGAGCTTCGGCACCGCCATCTTCAACCACCAGGCGGTCGGCTTCCGCCTGGCCGAGTGCGCCACCAAACTGGAAGCCGCGCGCCAGCTGATCTGGCACGCCGCCAGCCTGCGCGATGCCGGCCGGCCCTGCCTGAAGGAAGCCGCCATGGCCAAGCTGTTCGCCAGCGAGATGGCCGAAGAAGTCTGCAGCGCCGCCATCCAGACACTGGGTGGCTATGGTTATGTCAGCGACTTCCCGGTGGAACGCATCTACCGTGACGTGCGGGTCTGCCAGATCTACGAAGGTACCTCGGACGTGCAGAAAATCATCATTCAGCGCGCTTTGGCCTGATACCTTGCGAGACGGACCGTAGTAATGCGAAGCGTTCTGCAAGTGATCAACCGACCAGGACTCTCTGAATTCGTGGCTGGAATCCAGCCATCTCGTCGCCTTGTGCCGCGACATATTTCCGACCTCGGCGCAGCAGGCAGTCAGTTGCCTGGCCAGCGGGCCGGGCTGCGACGGTGATGCAGGCAGGCCAGAACGGAGACGCTGTGGTCGCTTAACAGTTCGAAATGCAGGGCATAAGGAAACCGCCGAAGCAAAATACGGCGGAACCGTTCTCTTGTGGGCGGAAGGGCCTCGGGGTTGCGTGCCAGCTGTTCTTCGGCCGCTGCGACCACCCGCAAAAAATAGCCTCCCAGGCCGTAGGATTTTTGCTCGTACCAGTCGAATGTTTCGGCAATTTCGGCTTGTGCCGCTGCTTCAAAAATAACCCGCGGTCACAGACGCACGCCAAGCGATTGCGCGATCTGGGCCAGGCTTTTGCCCTGAGCGGGGTGGGCGTCACGCCAGACCGCACGGCGTTCAAGTTCGTCCAGAACGTCATCTCTGGTTTCAGGGGCAGTCTCAGCGGCAAACTCATCCCACAGGTCTTCCACCAACTGAAGGCGCTCAAACTTGCCAAGGTGTTCAACGGGTTGCAATGTGGCTTTCATGCAGCAAAGTCTAGCACTCCTGCCTCCGAATGGTGTTGCCAGCAAGTACACCAAAATGGGGGGAGAATCGTGGGCGGCAACCTTGTCGACGGGGGCAGGTAACGGCAGGGAGTCACCTCTGGCTACACATGCAGAAAATCATCATTCAGCAGGCCCTTGCCTGAGCCCGTAACCCCCGAAGGAGACATAACATGCCCATTACCAAAGGATTCCGTGCCCTGGTCGATGAGGCCATGGCGCAGGTCAAAACTTACAGCGTGCAAGAGGCCATGGCAAAACTCAACGATCCCAAAGTGCAGATCGTCGATATCCGCGATGTGCGCGAGCTGGCGGGCGGCACGGTGGTGGGCGCCTACCATGCGCCCCGCGGCATGCTCGAGTTCTGGGTGGACCCCGCCTCGCCATACCACAAGCCCGTGTTTGCCGATGAGGGCAAGGAGTTCATCCTGTTCTGTGGCGCCGGCTGGCGCAGCGCACTGGCCGCCAAGACGCTGCAGGACATGGGCATGACCAACGTCGCCCACATCGACGGCGGTTACGCCGAGTGGGTGAAGCAGGGCGCGCCCACCGAAACGCTGGAAGACCGCGAAAAGCGCAAGGCCAGGAAGGGCTGATGCCGGCTGCTCTGCTACCTGGCGCTGGCTGCCCCTGCGGCCGCCTGGGCGCATCCGGAAAACCCCTCGCGTTTGCCCAATGCTGCGGCCGCTACCTGGATGACTTTGCGGGCACGCCCGCACCCGATGCCGAGTCGCTGATGCGCTCCCGCTACTGCGCCTTTGTGCGGGAACGAGCCGACTACCTGCTGGCCACCTGGCACGCCAGCCAGCGGCCGCCATCGATTGACTTTGATCCGGGCGTCAAATGGCTGGGCCTGGAAGTGCGGCAACACCGCCAGCTGGATGCCACCCACGCCGAGGTCGAATTCGTTGCCCGCCAGAAAAGCCCCGGCAGCCCGGCTGTGCGTCTGCACGAGCGCAGCCGCTTCGTGCACGAGGCAGGCCGTTGGTACTATGTGGACGGCGATACGCGGTGATCAAGACAAAACACAGGTCACAGCACCGTGGCCCTGATCCGTTCCCTCTGTGCCCCTCTTGCTCCTTCCCCCAAAGGCGGGATGGGGTAACACGGGGAGGGACTCAACCTGAAGTTGAAAGGTGTTTGCTTTGAAATTTGATGCGGTGTTGTTTGACTGTGATGGCGTGCGGGTAGACAGCGAAACCATCACCAACAGCGTGTTGCGCGACATGCTGGAAGAGCTGGGCTGGAAGCTCAGCCCCGAGGAATGCATGCGCATCTTCGTCGGCAAGGCCGTCAAGGACGAGACCGCCACCATCGAAGCCCACACGGGCCGGCCGCTGACCGAGGACTGGATGGTCAGCTTCCGCGAGCGCCGCAATCAGGGGCTGATGCAGGGCGTCAAGCCCATTCGCGGCGCGCTGATAGGCCGGACGCGCTTGCGTTGACGTTCGCATTGACGGGGCGGTTCGGACTCGCCTCATCGGTCCATCAGACGGGCGCCGTGTATTCACCGCGTGCCGGGTAGTCCTTGGCAATCGCAAAATCAACCGCGCCCAGCAGGTCCTGAAACTGCGGGCGGGCAAACGGCATGGTTTGAACCGCGCCGTAATACAGCGTCCCGTCCGGCCGGACCAGGAAGACCCCGGGCTCGCTGAACAAGGCGGGCTCTTCAATGCCGAGGGACGTCTTGCCGCGCGACGCACTGATGTACAGGCCCCACTCCCGGGCGCTCTTCAGGCTCAGACCGTAGGCGAACTTGACCGCGCTGGCCTTGACCTTGTCGGCCATCTGCTTGCCGCGCTCCTCGTCGTCGCTGCTGACGGCGATGACCTGAACCCCGCGTGTCGCGAATTCCGGTGCCAGGCGTTCTAGCTCCAGCAGGTATTTCGCGCAAATCGGGCAATGCAGGCCCCGGTAAAAAACCACCAGGTCAAAAAGGGGTCCAGGGCTGGCGCCAAGGACAAACCGGCCCTCCGTGGTCAGCGGGACATTGAGGGCCGGAACGGGGTAGCGCGGCATCAGGGCCTGTGTTCTCATGGGGTCATCCTTGGGGAGTAGCAGCCAACATGGCCAAATGGCGGACGCCAAAGTCAGCGGGAGCAGGCGCGACAGCCAGATGAGTTGCGCCCTTTGGGTTTGTCCGATGCCTGCAGTATGAAGTATGATTTGCAATCAAAAGTTCACTTATGTTAGCCATTCGTTCAAAATGATCCCTCCCGTCCGACTGGACCGCCTCTCCGCCTTGCTCGAAGGACTGGCGCCCCGGGTAGAGATGATGCGGCCAGTGCCCGGCGCAGCGGCACTCAGCCTGGCTGCAACGCCAGGCCAGCTGCTGTATCTGCACCTGGTGGCGCAAGGCGGAGTGCGCCTGAGCGTTCCCGGCCAGGACCCGGTTGCCGTCCCCGCGCCCGCCATCGTCATTTGCCGCGCCGACACCGCGCACGCCTTGCAGCCGCTGTCCGGCAACGCATTTGAACCGCTGACCAGCGCTCAGGCCTTTTTCGACGGCCCCGTGGCCTCCCTGCTGCTGGGCGAATTTGCCCGGCCACTGGTGGTGCCGCTGGATGGCGCGGATGCCTCACTGAGGCATGTGATCGAGCTGATCTCTTCCGAGCTTCTGGAGCCGCGTTGCGGCCAGCCGGCACTGCTGGACCGGGCGGGCGACATTCTGTTGATTGGCCTGCTGCGGCACCTGATTGCGCACCCCCGCAGCACGCGCGGGCTTTTCAACGGCCTGTCCGATCCGCGCATTGCTGCCGCCTTGGTGGCCATACACGCCGCCCCGCAAAACGACTGGAACCTGGACACCCTGGCCAAACAGGCCGGCATGTCCCGTACCTCGTTTGCCACCCGGTTTCGCGAAGTCATGGGCCACCCGCCGGGCAAGTATTTGGGCCAGGTGCGCCTGTCGATTGCCCACCGCGCCGTGCAGTCAGGGCTGGGGCTGAAGAGGGCCGCCAAAGACTCTGGGTACACCAGTGTGTCGGCGCTCTCGCGTGCCTTGTCGCGTGCCAGGGTGGTCGACTAGAAAGGCCACGCGGTGCTGACGGCAAAACGCAGCAGCATTGGCCCGCGTAGCTCTCAGCGCAGCGCCATGTGTTGAGCCAGATGGCTGAACACCGTGGAGACCCGCCGCAGGTGCCGCGATTCGGTATGCGTCAACAGCCAGAGTTCGGTCTGACACTCATCCAGCGCGCCTGTTAAGGCCACCAGGTCGGCCCGGCCTTGCGCAAGAAAAAGCGGCAACAACCCGATGCCCATGCCTTGCGCCACCATTTCCGCGACGGTGAGTATGCTGCTGACCCGATAGCGCGGCGACACCTTGGGGAAATGCTTCTTGCGCCAGACCACTGAGGGGTGCTCCGGCAAGGCGTCATCCGGGGCGATCCAGTCGACTTTGCTGGCCACGTCGGCATCGAAGCCCCTGGGGCCGCCTTTTTTTGCGGCAAACAGCGCCACCCGGATCGGACCGACATGCTTGCCCACCAGGTGCTGCGGCGGCCGCTTGGTAGCACGCACGGCAATGTCGGCATCGCGCCGCGTGAGGCTGGCCAACTCGTTTCCCGCGTGCAACTCGTAGACCAGCAGCGGGTGGGTTGACTGCAGCAACTTGAGCGCCGGCGCGACCAGGCCATGCAGCACGGTATCGGTGGTGGTCAGGCGCACGCTGCCGGAGACCTGTTCGGGACTGGCCTGCGCGGCAGAACGGGCCGACTCCAGCTGCACCTCCAGTTGCTCGCCGTGGCTTGCCAGCACCTGCGCCAGTTCCAGTGGCTGGTAGCCAGTCCTTGAGCGTTCGAACAGACGCTGGCCCAGACCCTTCTCGATGCGCTGCAGCGAACGGAAAACCGTCGACGCGTCCACCGCGAGCCGCTCACCGGCTTCGGCCAGGGTGTTGGCCCGCACCAGCGCGAGCACGACCTCGATATCCGGGGCGCTGAGTTTGTATTGCGTTGCTGCATTCATGGATTGCACTCGTGCCTATTTTCATTGCTTCATTGCAATCCTACATTACCTCCATCAGTCCCATCAATCTCTCTTCAATCAACTCAATGGAGCAATGCAATGCTGCAACCGGAAGCCAACAACACCGCCCCTTACGGCGTGACCCTGCTTCGTATCAGCCTGGGCGTGATGTGGATGGCCCACGCCTTGTTGAAATGGCTGGTTTTCACCTTGCCGGGAACGGCGCAGTTTTTTGCGAGCGTGGGCTTCCCCGGCGTGCTGGCCTATCCCGTGTTCGCTGCGGAACTGCTGGGCGGCCTGGCCATCCTGCTCGGGCTGTATGCCCGCCAGGTGTCGCTGGCGCTGGCGCCCATCATGGCCGTGGCCGCGTCGGTGCATTTGGGTAACGGCTGGGTCCACACCAGCCAGGGCGGCGGCTGGGAATACCCCGTCTTCCTGACAGTGGCCTCCGTGGCGCTTTGGCTCGCCGGCGACGGCGCCTTCGCCCTGCGCCGCAGCCTGCGTTTTGTGCCGGCCTTGTGAAGGAGCACCATGGCCTCCCAACTCACATTGATCAGCCACAAGCTGTGCCCTTATGTCCAGCGCGCGGCGATTGTCATGGCCGAGAAGTGCATTAGTTTTGAGCGGCAGGACATTGACCTGGCCCACAAGCCCGACTGGTTCCTCAAGGTCTCGCCGCTGGGCAAGACGCCCGTGCTGCGGGTGGACGGCGAAGCGATTTTTGAATCCGCCGTCATCTGCGAATACCTCGACGAAACAGCCGCACCCCGCCTGCACCCCGAGGGCGCCCTGCAACGTGCCCGGCACCGCAGCTGGATGGAGTTCGGTTCTGCGATCCTCAACACCATCGGCGCCTTCTATAACGCGCCCAGTGAGGAAGCCCTGGCGGCCCGCGCCGCCGAGCTGCGCGCAAAGTTCCAGCTGGTCGAAGCGGCCCTGGGAAGCGGCCCCTACTTCGCTGGCGAACAGTTCAGCATGGTGGATGCGGTCTTCGGCCCGGTCTTCCGGTACTTCGACGTGTTCGACGAAATCGGTGATTTCGGTGTTTTCGCCGATACGCCCAAGGTGAAGGCCTGGCGGCGCGCGCTGGCACAACGTGAATCGGTCCGCAACGCGGTTCGTCCTGATTACCCTGAATTTCTGCGCGCCTTTCTGCGGCAACGCGAGTCGGCGCTGTCCCGGCGCATAACTGTCGCGCTGCCAGCTTGAGAGCCGGACATTTGCAAGGGAGCGAACTCTTTTTTTCAAGGTTTGCGGATCGGGTGTCGAAATGCAGGTTTGTCGTTCGTCGTAGGGGTGTAAGGTTCAAAATCTGAAAGGACTTCCCCATGAAATACCTCTGCCTCGCCTACTACAATCCCGAAAAATTCGCCGCACTGGCCCCTGGCGAGGTCGAGGCCCTGGTGAGCCAGTGCCCAGCCAAAGACGCCGAGCTGAAGAAGACTGGCCGCCTGGTGGTGAGCGCCTCGCTCGAGGGCCCGCAGGCCGCCTTCGCCTTGCGCCCGCGCGTTGGCAAACCTCAAGTGACCGACGGCCCCTATGCCGAGGCCAAAGAAATGGTTGGCGGTTTTTTCATCATTGAGGCGGCTGACCGGGACGAGGCGGTGCGGGTGGCTTCGCTGCATCCGGCGGCCACCTTGGGCGAAAACGTCGGCTGGGCGATCGAGCTGCACCCTATTGGGTTTTTTGAGCAGGCATTTAACCAGTAGGTCGTTGCGGAAAATCCTTCGCTTTCTCGCTCGCACTTCGTCCTTGAGCTGCTGACCGGCGGCGCTGCGCAAAACCCGCGGGGGAAAAAGGCTCGGCATGCTAAGCTGCCAAGTCGTTTTTTTTCAACTACCCCGAGAAAACCCTATGCCCGGACTGCTGCCCAACGTCGACCCTGATGGTTTGCTTGAATTCTCGGTGGTGTACACCGACCGCGCGCTGAACCACATGTCGCGCAGCTTCCAGGGCGTGATGACAGACATCTCCAGCATCCTGAAGGAGGTGTACAACGCCCCGTCGGCCGTGCTGGTGCCTGGCAGCGGCACCTACGGCATGGAGGCGGTGGCGCGCCAGTTCGCCACCGGCAAGCAGGTGCTGGTCATTCGCAACGGCTGGTTCAGCTACCGCTGGACGCAGATCTTTGACATGGGAAGCATCCCTGCCTCGTCCACCGTTCTCAAGGCCCACCAAACCGGCCCTGGTGCGCAGGCGCCCTGGGCGCCCGCACCGATCGCCGAAGTGCAGGCCACCATTGCAAAAGAAAAACCTGCCGTCGTCTTTGCCCCGCATGTGGAGACCGCTTCCGGCATGATCCTGCCCGACAGCTACCTGCGCGCCGTGGCCGATGCTGTGCACGCCGTGGGCGGCCTGTTCGTGCTCGACTGCATCGCCTCGGGCGCCATGTGGGTCGACATGAAAGCCACGGGCGTGGACGTGCTGATTTCTGCGCCGCAAAAAGGCTGGAGCAGTTCACCCTGCTGCGCCATGGTCATGCTCAGCGAGCGCGCCCGCGCGGCCATTGAAGGCACCACCAGCACCAGCTTTGCCTGCGATTTGAAGAAGTGGCTGCAGATCATGGAGACCTATGAAAAAGGCGGCCACGCCTACCACGCCACCCTGCCTACCGACGCCCTCACACGCCTGCGCGCCGCCATGAAGGAAACCCAAGCCTACGGTTTTGCCAAGGTACGCGCCGAGCAGGAGGCACTGGGCGGCAAAGTGCGCGCACTGTTCGAAAGCCGCGGCCTGCCCAGCGTCGCCGCCGACGGATTCAAGGCGCCCGGCGTGGTGGTCAGCTACACCACCGACCACGAGATCCAGTCCGGCAAAAAGTTCATGGCCCAGGGGCTGCAGACGGCTGCCGGTGTGCCGCTGCAATGTGACGAAGGCGCTGACTTCATGACCTTCCGCGTCGGGCTGTTCGGGCTCGAGAAGTGGCACCAGTCGGATCGCACGGTGGGGCAATTGGCCGGTGCGCTGGATCGGATCGGGCTGGTGGAGCGTGTGGCTGCCGACGCCCTGGCTGGCTGAAGACCGGCCGGCGCCGGAACTTCCCCTTCAGGAATTTTCCTTTACTTTTCCTTTTAATGAATGAAGAGATGTGTCAATGAAATGTGCATTGGTGGGGTCCCGTTTTTTCGCTGCTTCGGTGTTTGAGGCGCTACGCAAGGAAGAAGGCATCGAGTTCACCAGCATCGTCGCTCCCGCTGTGGACGATCGGCTGGCGCTGGCTGCGCAGGCGGCCGGCGTCGCGGTGCATGTGCTTGAGAACCCCAGGTTCGTGCCGGGCAACGCGATTGCCGAGGGCACCGACCTCATCATCGCCGCGCACACGCACGCACGGGTGAGCGACGAGGCGCTCGCGCGTTCGCGCCTGGGCGGCGTCGGTTATCACCCCTCGCTGCTGCCCCGGCATCGTGGCATCGCCGCCGTCGAATGGACGATTCTGGAAGGCGACCCGATCGCTGGTGGCTCGATCTATCACCTGGCCGACGGGTGGGACGCGGGCGCCATCGCCGCCCAGGACTGGTGCTTTGTCGCCAAGGGCGAGACGGCGCGCGAATTATGGGAGCGCGCTCTGGCGCCGATGGGTCTGGCCCTTTTGCGCAAGGTGGTTCATCACGCCCGCATGCAGGGTTCCGTTCCCGCCTACCCGCAAGATCCGGGCTTTGCCACCAAGGCCCCCATGATCCGCAAGTCGGTCGTGTTGACCGAGGAGGTCTCCTCGACGACCACCTCGCTTGTCGTCTCTATCGTGGGGGCTGACCGCCATGGCATCGTGAGCTCGCTGGCCGAACGGGCGGAGCGTTTCGGTGCCAACTGGGCGGCGAGCCGCATGACAAAACTGGCCAATGAATTTGCCGGCACGGTTCACTTCGAGGTGCCGCCCGAGAACGCGGACGCACTGGCGGCCGCGCTGCGCGGACTCGAGTCCAGCGGCTTGCAGGTGGTCATTGCCCGGAGCGACGGCGCCAGGGTGCCCACCTCGCTGCGCGTGGTTGAGCTTGAGCTGGTCGGCGAGGATCGGGTCGGCATCGTCAGCAAGCTGACGAAGATACTGGCCGAGCGCGCCATCAGCATCGAGAGCATTCATACCGAAATCATCCGCAGCGGCGTGTCCGGCAAACAGACCTTCAAGATCGAAGCGCACTTGCTGGTGCCTGCCGCCCTGTCCGTCGATGCGTTGCGACAGGAACTCGGCACCTTGGCCCGCGAGATGATGGTCGACATCGCTTTGGGAGAGCGGCAGAATCCCGCTCAATGAGTTGAATGCCGGCCCGGCAGCAGGCAGCGCACGCCGGCATTCAGTCCGGCTGCAACCTCATCGGCCAGAACCATCCCGTCCGCTCAACCCAGCAGGCGAACCAGGCCATAGAGCGAGAGCACGGCGGATACCACCAGGAGTGCGGTTTTTGCCGAGCGGGCGCCGACCAGGGTTCCGGTTACGCTGCAGGCCAGGATGGCGCCAAGGATGTAGGTTGTTTTCATGCCCCAATGGTAAAGCCTCACACGCCGGTAATTTACAGGGGCTTTTGCTTCGGCCATAGTTCGTCTGGTGCGGCCTGTACGACCGATACGACCGGTGTGGCCCGGTTCCGCTGCCCTGCGACATAGAGACATTTTTGAAAGACCATTCCATGAAAATCATCCGCATTGGTGCCGGTGCTGGTTACTCGGGGGACCGCATTCCGCCCGCCGTAGAGCTGGCCGAAAAGGGCAACCTGGACTATCTGGTGTTTGAGTGCCTGGCAGAGCGCACCATTGCGCTGGCCCAGTTGGAGCGAAGCAGGGATGCCCGTCTGGGCTTTGACCCCTTGCTCCGGGACCGCATGGAGGCGGTGCTGCCTTCATGCGTCGCCCAGGGTGTGAAGATCATCACCAACATGGGGGCCGCAAATCCCCAGGCGGCGGGTGAAGAAATCATCAGGATCGCGCGGGAGCTGGGGCTGCAGCGGCTGAAGGTGGCGGTGGTCCAGGGCGACGATGTGCTGCCGCGCCTCCATGATCACGAGCTGACCATCATGGAGAGTGGTGCGCCGCTTCGCTCATTGGGTGACACCGTGCTTTCAGCGAACGCGTACATCGGTGCCGAGGCGCTGGTGAGGGCGCTGCGCCTGGGCGCCGATGTGGTCGTCACGGGACGTGTCGCCGATCCGGCCCTGTTTCTCGCCCCCCTCATTCATGAGTTTGGCTGGTCCATGTCGGACTGGCACATGATGGGCCGGGGCATTGTGGTCGGGCACCTTCTGGAGTGCGCGGGGCAGGTCACGGGCGGATATTTTGCCGATCCTGGTTACCGCGATGTGCCTGACCTGGCCAGGCTTGGTTTTCCCCTGGCCGAAGTATCCGAAGACGGGCGCGCCATCATCACCAAGGTGGAGGGCTCGGGCGGCTGCGTCACCACCGCCACCTGCGCGGCGCAGCTCTTGTATGAGGTCGAAAACCCCGCCAGCTACCTGCAGCCGGATGTGGTCGCGGATTTTTCAGGTGTCACGCTGACCCAAGTCGGGCCCGACCGGGTACAGATCGACGGTGCCACTGGTCATCCGCGCCCGGCAACCTTGAAGGTGACCGTGGGACACCGTGACGGATTCATCGGGGAAGGGCAGATTTCCTACGCCGGCCTGGGGGCCGAGGCGCGGGGCCGGCTGGCCCTGGATGTACTGCGGCAGCGCCTGGAGAGCTCGGGCATCCAGGCGCTCGATAGCCGGTACGAGCTCATCGGCGTGAACGCCATTCATGGGGAAACCCTGGCCCGCGGCTATGAGCCTTATGAAGTCCGCGCCCGCGTGGCCATGCGGGTGGAAACCAGGCAGGACGCCGAGCGGGTGGCCAATGAGGTGGAGGCGATGTACCTCAACGGGCCCGCCAGCGGCGGCGGTGTCACCAAGTCGGTCCGCGAGGTGATCGCCGCGGCTTCCACGCTGGTTCCGCGCGACCTTGTCCAGCCAACTGTCACCACGATGGAGCTTTAAAAATGCTGCTGCGAGAAATTGCCCATTCCCGTACCGGAGACAAGGGAAACCGGTCGACCATTTCCGTCATTGCCTACGATCTCAAGGACTTCCCTGCGATCGAGCGCGCCGTGACGGCGGAACGTGTGCGTGCGCTGTATGCTGACATCGTCAAAGGCGAGGTTGAACGCTACGTGGTGCCGCAGCTGGGGGCCTTGAACTTTGTGCTGCACGACGCGCTGGGTGGGGGCGTGACCCGCTCTCTTGCGCTGGATGCGCATGGCAAGTGCCTGAGTTCCGCCATCCTTGGCCTGGCCATCGAATAAGCTTGGCGTATTCAACAAACAGTTTTTAACAGGAGACATCAACATGAAGTGCAAGTCGATTCTTTTCCTGGCGGTGGCGAGTTTCTCGCTCGCCGCCTTCGGCCAGGCCTACCCGAACAAGCCCATCAAGGCTATCGTGCCGTTTGCCGCGGGTAGCGCCACGGACCAGATTGGACGCGCGTTTGCGGCCAAGATGTCGGAAACGCTGGGGCAGGTCATCGTGGTGGAGAACAAGGCTGGCGTCAATGGCATGCTGGGGGCCGATGCCGTCGCCAAGGCTGCTCCCGACGGCTACACCATCCTGATCGGAACCAACAGCACCAACGCGGCACTCAAGAGCCTGATGAAGAAGCTGCCCTATGACCAGGATACGGCCTTTGCGCCTTTGGGCTACATGGGCTCGGTGCCGCTCATCGTGGCGGTCAACAACGACGTGCCGGCCAAGACGCTGCGCGAGCTGGTGACCCTGGGCAAGACCAAGCCCGGCCATCTCACCTTTGCCAGTGCCAGCACCTCGCAGCTGGTGTCCTCCGAGATGCTGGCCAACATGGCGGGCATCGAAATGACCAACGTGCCGTACAAAAGCGGCCCAGCGGCCATGACCGACCTGCTCGGCGGGCAGGTGATGATGTTCACGGCCGACTTTGCCGTGACGCTGCCCCAGGTCAAGGCGGGCAAGATCCGCGGCCTGGCGGTGACCTCGACCAAGCGCTCGCCCGCGATTCCGGAACTGCCCACCGTCAATGAGGCCTTGGGGCTCAAGGACTATGAGCTGATCGCCTACTTCGCGATGTTTGCGCCAGCGGGAACGCCACCCGAGATCGTTGCCAAGCTCAACCAGGCCATCAATGCCGCGGCGCAGAGCAAGGACCTGCAGGAAAAATTTTCGCCGATTGGTTTCGTGGTCGAGCCCGGAACGCCTGAAGCCCTGGCCCAGCGCAGCCGGCTGGAAACCGCCAAGTGGGCCAAGGCCATCCGCGACGCCAAGATAGAGCCACAGTAAACAGGCGAATCAGCCGCGCCAGACCTCTTGCCGCGCGGCGCTGGCCGCCGGCGTGGTGGGGCGGCAGCCCTGGCGAGGCGAAGCCGCTATCGGTAGAACGCTTCGACCTTGCCCTTCAGCTTGATCATCAGCGGATTGCCCTTGCGATCCAGCGTTTTGCCGGCGGGCACCTTGACCCAGCCCTCGCTGATGCAGTATTCCCCGACGTCCAGTCGCTCCTTGTCATTCAACCGAATGCCCACGTCATGTTCGAACACGGCCGCGATGTGATGGGGGCTGCGCGGGTCAATCGACAGGCGGTCGGGCAGCGGGGGGAATGGAGTGGGAGTGGGAGTGGGAGTGGCTTCGTTCATGGGTGTCTTTATCAATTAACGTGAATCTATATCCATTTTCGGGGGTTTGCTTCTCAACGGGTCTGGATCGGGGGGCGTAACCGGGTTTTTTCAACAGCATAGGCCCATTGCGGTCCGTCAGGAAGTCACCTCGGATCATGGCGCAGTGTCGTTTGCGGCCGTTTTAACCGGTCCCAACCCAGGGCAGGACTCACTGCCCGTTGACTGAGTCCGGTAAGTCGCCCAGCTCAAGTGAAGAGTCGCGGGCGCTGCAACCCGGTCAAGCGCGATGGTCGGCTGATGGCTACCCGTTCTGGGAAATAATGATCCTATGAATGATCCCGTGCCGATCACGCTCTCTCCCTCTATCTGGAGTCCCCTGCGCCAGCCCGCCTTTCGCGGGCTTTGGTTTTGCGGCGGCGTCTTTTTCATTGGCAACGGCATGCAGTCCATGGTGGCCGCCTGGCTCATGGTCGAGCTGACCGGTTCGTCCTTCCTCGCCGCGCTCGTGCAGACCGCGGTTTTCCTGCCCATGTTCCTGCTGGCACTGCCTGCGGGCGTGCTGGCCGACACCAGCGATCGCCGGCGCCTGATCTCCAGCGCGCTGCTGGCGCAGGTGGCCGCATGCGCGCTGCTGGCCTTGCTGGTGCTGGGCGGCTGGGGTGGGGCGGCATCGGTACTTTTCCTGGTGTTTGTGTGCGGCTGCTGCACGGCGGTGCTGACGCCGGCCTGGAACTCGTCCGTGGTGGACCCGGTTCCCCGGGCCGAATGGCCGCAGGCCATCACCGCCGTCAGCATTGCCTACAACGTGGCGCGCGCCATAGGCCCCACGCTCGCCGGTGTGCTGTTCGCACTCCTGGGTGCGGGCTGGGTGTTCGCTGTCACGGTATTCACGACGCTGGTCATGTGGGAATCGATCCGCCGCTGGCCGCCGCGCGCTCACCCGCCGTCGCGCCTGCCGGCCGAGCGCCTGTGGAGCGGGACGCTCAGCGGGCTGCGCTTTGCCTGGCACTCGCGCATGATCCTGGCGCAGCTGGTGCGGGCCATGGCCTTTGGCGCGGCCGGCTCGGCCCTGTGGGCGCTGCTGCCTGTGATCGCACAGCGCCAGCTGGGCGCCGGCGCGCAAGGCTTCGGCCTGCTGATGGGCTGCATGGGCACGGGCGCGGTGGTCACCGGTCTGGTCATCGGGCGTATGCGCGTGCGTTTCGGACTCGACGCTGTCGTTGGCGCCAGCTGCGTGGCGTTTTCTGCCGTCATGCTGCTCACCGCGTGGGTCCGCGTGCCGCTGCTGATCTATGGCGCCATGGCGGTGGGCGGCGCCGCGTGGATGTCGGCCATGTCGACCTTCAACACCGCCACGCAGTCCAGCGCGCCGCCGTGGGTGCGCTCGCGCGCGGTGGCGCTGCATATCGTGGCCGCGCTGGGCGCCTTCGCCTTCGGCTCGGCGTTCTGGGGCGCGGTGTCCGACATCGCCGGCCTGACAGCCGCGCTGGTCGCGGCCGGCCTGCTGATGGCCGCCGGCTTGCTGCTGGCGCGCCCGTTCCCATTGCGCGTGGGCGCGGACCACGAAGTGACACAGGGCACGCCCTGGGAGGAGTTGTTCGTGGCGGCCGAACCCAGCCCCGAGGCCGGCCCGGTGGCGGTGGAGGTGGCCTACCGCATCCGCCCCGGGGAAGACCACGCCTTTCTCGACACCATCGGCCAGATGAAGGCGCCGCGCCGGCGCGATGGTGCCACCTTCTGGCGCGTCTACAAGGACCTGGGCGAACCGTCCCGTTATGTCGAGCGTTTCCTGGTGACCTCATGGGCCGATTACCTGCGCCAGCGCGCTCGTGCGACCGTGGCCGATCACACGCTTGAAGCCGAGGTGCGCGCCTTCCTGGCGCACGGCGAAACCGCGCGCATGTCGCACTACATTGCAGAGCGCTGAGGCGACGGCTGCCGGACGGTTATGGAAGGGCAGTTGCCAACCAGTTCCCAGCGACGGGGCGTGGCCGACTGCCATGGTTCGCATGGCCATGGGCGATGACCGCCTGCCTTGCAGACACTCAGGGCGCACCGCTAATTTGTTGCAGTGCGTCAAATGCCTGGCCTGGCCCCTTAAACTCCTGATGACGTTTTAATGACACTCTGAAGCATGAAGAAAAATTTATTCGCTATTTTCACGGCCTTCACGGCCGTTTTGTTTTTTGCGCAGGCCGGCGCTGCCTCGGCTGAGACGATTTCCGGCGCCGGATCTTCGGCTGCCGCACCCATCTACCAGGCTTGGGCTCGCGCCTACCAGAAATCGACAGGTGCGGCCCTGGCCTATGAGCCGGTTGGCTCGTCCGCCGGCCTGAAGAAAATTCGTGCCCATGAGACGGGTTTCGGCGCCTCGGACGTCGCGCCCACCGAGGCCGAGCTGGCCGCGAGCGGGCTGCTTGTCTTCCCCGTTGCGATTACCGGCATCTCGCCGGTCGTGAATTTGCCCAAGGTAGGGGACGGCCAGTTGCGATTGACCGGCGAGGTCCTTGCGCGCATCTTTCTGGGCGAGATCACGCAGTGGAATGCGGCCGAGATCGTGCAGCTGAACCCGGGCCTGAAGCTGCCCGATCTGCCGGTCAAGGTGGTGGTGCGCGGTGACGGCTCCGGAACCACCTACAACTTCGCCGACTATCTGGCCAAGCTGAGCCCCACCTGGAAAGCCAAATACGGGGTCAAGACCAGTGTCGATTGGCCGGCCACCTTTGTGGCGGTCAAGGGCAGCGACGCTGTCGTCAAAAACGTCAGGGAAACGGTTGGCACGATCGGCTATGTGGACCACGGCTACGTCAGGGACCATAAGCTCACGACGGTGCAGCTGAAGAACCTCGACGGCGAGTTTGTCAGCCCGTCCATCGTCGCGTTTCGGGCCGCGCTTTCCAGCAGCGAATGGGCCAGCACCGGATCGTTTACCAGCACGCTGACCAACAAGGCCGGCAAGGCAACATGGCCGATCACCATGGGCACCTTCGCGCTTGTGCCTAAGGTTGCGGACCAGCCCGCCCAAACCCTGCCCGCGCTCAGGTTCTTCGTGTGGGCGTTTCTCAATGGCGACGCACTGGTCCAGGAAAACAACTTCGTGCGGCTTCCCGATCGTGTGCAGGCCACGGCGTTCAAGGCGATCACGTCCGTAAAGGACAAGGCGGGTAACGCCATTGCCATGGGGCTGATGACTTCTTCCGGCTCGGCTCGCTAGACATCATGGTCGCTCGTTAAGGCAAAGGGCGGCTCGTCTTCGGTATCGTGGGTTGCGCACCTGAGTGCGCCGAGCCACATGCGGCGGGCGCTCAAGCCGCGCGCAGCCTGAATTGGTGGCTGGAGGCGGGGCCGCATCCTGCCACCTCAAACCCTCCCAGGCTCGCAGGCATGAAGCCTGTTTCCGCCACTGAGCGTGGGCGGGAGCGATGGTCACGCCGGGCGTGTGTCCGGCGCCGCGACGGTGGATACGCCCTGGTCCACGGCCGCCTGCCACTGGGCCTTCATCGCGCGCTGGAAGGCCTCGCGGCTGTTCAGTCGCTGCCAGTAGTCGCGCACCGCAGGCGAGAAGCGCGGCTCCAGCGCCAGATGCTCCGCGAGCATGAGCGCATAGCCCACTGAGACGTCGGCGGCGGTGAAGCGCCCGGCGCAGAGAAACGGCTGCTGTGCCAGCGCGCCATCCAGCACGCGCAGCCGGGCCAGGAACCAGCGCGTGTAGTCGTCCGCCACCGCCTGCAGCGAACGCGCGGGCTCGAAGCGCGAGTAGCGCAGGACCAGGGTTTGCGGAAAGGTCAGGGTGGCCTCGCCGAAATGCAGCCAGTTCAGCCAACTGCCGAAGCCGGGCTCGGTCACCGCCACGTTCAGCGGCGTGGGGGCCTGTTGGGCCTGCCGCGCCACGAGGTACTGGCAGATGGCAACCGACTCGCTCATGCGCAGTTCCCCGTCTTCAAGCAGCGGCACCGTGCCCAGGGGATTGATCTCAAGATAGTCCCGCGCCAAGGCCCGGGGCGGGAAGGGCAGCATCTTCAGCGTGTAGGGCAGGCCGAGTTCTTCCAGCACCCACAGGGGGCGGAACGAGCGGGCGCTCATGCAGTGGTGAAGTGTGATCATGTGGGCATTCCGTTCATTTGCAGTCTAGTGTGGTGTTGCATGCTTGATGGCACAAATAAAAATGATGGATTTTTGGTCAAGGCAAGGCGCAAACCGCAGCAATAGTTCCACTATTGCGAGGATTTGCAACGCCGCCATGGCCGAAAAGACGCATTTTTATGTGCCAGATGGCGTGCAACACCACACTAGGGTGGACGAGGGTGCATGTGTGGCCAGCGAAGGGTCTGATTCTGCCAAATCGAACCCATCTACACTCTGATTCATGAAACCCGTTTCAGTCACACCGCTCGCGTTTGTCAGGACGCTGCTGCTGGCGTATGCGCGCTATGGTGTTGATCCGGCCGGCGCCCTGGCCAGGGCACAAATTGCGCCAGCAGCCTTGCGGCAGCCGGGTGGCGCCATCACCTCAAAGCAGTTGGAGGTTCTGGCGGCCCAGGCCATGCGCGAACTCGACGACGAGGCCTTGGGCTGGTTCTCGCGCAAGCTGCCCTGGGGCAGCTACGGCATGCTGCTCAGGGCATCCCTGAGCGCGCCCGACCTGGGCGTGGCGCTCAAGCGCTGGTGCCGTCACCATGGCCTGCTGACGGGCGATGTGGTGCTGAGCCTGTCGGTGGCGAACGAGGTGGCGAGCCTGACACTGCTGGACCAGGGGGTGAACCCCGCCATGCGTGAATTTTGCCTGGTGACCCTGCTGCGCAACCTGCATGGCGTGGCCTGCTGGCTGATTGATTCGCGTATTCCGCTGCAGGCGGCGTGCTTTCCGTTTGCCGCCCCGGCGCATGCGGCGGTGTACCCGGTGCTGTTTCCCGGGCCAGTGCAGTTTGACGCGCCGCAAGCGAGCCTGCGCTTTGACGCGCGTTACCTCGCCATGCCGCTGCGCCGGGATGAAAAAGCCCTGACCGCCATGCTGCCGCAGGCGCTCGCCCTGGTGGTTCGGCCCTACCGGCGCGACCGGCTGCTGGTGCAGCGCGTGCGCCTGTTGCTGCAAAGCCAGGCCGCCCCCGCCAATGCCGCGGCACTGGCCGACGCCTTGAATGTGTCGCCCCGCACGCTGCACCGCCAGCTGCAGGAAGAGGGCGCCTCACTGCAGGCGCTGAAAGACGAGGTCCGGCAGGCGCAGGCCATGGACGCGCTGCGCCGCACCACGCGCCCCATCAAGCAGGTCGCGCTGGCGGTCGGCTTTCGCAACGAGAAAAGCTTTGCGCGTGCCTTTCGGCAATGGACGGGCGACTCGCCGGCGGAGTACCGGCGCAAGGCGGCGCTGGGGCCAAGCCTGGATCAGACGCTGGACCATGGCCGCGTGCCTCGTCAGTAGAATGCGCCTGACTGATTGCTGGGTTTGGCAGGATTTTTAGCAGGGAGCAGGTATGACGATTTTGAAAAAATGCAGACTGCATAAGGGCTCTGATCGAAGTGGCTGCCCGCACTGTACTGCGGGGTATCTGATTGCGCCGCAGACTGTACGGTCGACATTGCGTTAGGAATCAAAGGCATGGCCCTGCAACTATTTGGATTCCACGAACACCCGCACAACTTCGCAGTTACGAAGGTCGATCTGCCGTTGGAAGACTGTGTATTCTTCTTGGACTTTAGCCGTCCACTGGAGAAGGTTCGTTGGTTCGGGGTGGTTAACAAATGGCTGGGCATTACTATTGGGCTGGGGGTTCCCGTCGTATATCAATCAGAGCAATCCGGTGGATTCGTGATAAGCGTTAATCGCGGCGAGCCGTACTTCTCAGATATTCGGAAGCTTTGGAGAAAGCATTACGGCTCGACACGAACCTTGGTAGCTTCGTCATTTGGTGAGTTAGGTGAGTTAGAACTCATTGCCCAGTTCGGGAAACACTTTCCCGAAGGCAGTTGATGAAGTTGAGTCCAGCACCTCGAACACCTCGTTGCACCGGACTGGCCGCCTGCGGCGTCCATCCCGGTGAGCTCAAACGTGAAGTCGCTTAACACTGTCGCGCACCAATGACAATCGAAGACGGGCTCACACTCATCGGCGCAGTCGCTATCTCCTTCGGTGGTGGCGCTGTGATCGTCATCGGCCTGTCAACTTACCTCGCCGATCTTTGGGCAAAACGGACCCTGCAACGCGAGCAATCTGCACTACAGGCACAACTCGAAGAGATGAAACATGAGCTTGGCCTCGCCAAGTCAAGTTACGACCGCTATCTTGATCTCGTTCTTGAATACTACGGGGTCTTTTACCGCCACTATCGTATGTGCCAGCGCACCGCGAACGCAGATGCCCATCGTCAGCCCGACGGAAAAATTACATTCACGCAAGATGAGTTTCTCGCGAACCTTGATGTTTTCCTTGTCGACTGGGCAGCCCAAGAGGGGGAAATTCGGCTCCTCCTTCCGTCCAAGCTCCTGGAGCTTCATGGTGAGGCTATTGATTGCTTCAATCGCTTCAAGCATTCAGTGGAAAACTTTCGCAAAGATGATGTCACTCGCAAAGCAAAGGAAGACGCGTTTGTACAAATTGAAAGTGTGAAGTCAAGACTTGAAGAATCACTTCGAGAGTTTCTTCGAACGGAAAAACTGCTCAAGTGATGCAAGCGGCGTCCAACCCTGCAGCTTGGACTTCCCACGAACTCAAGCAACGTTACGCGATAGTTTTTCCTTGATGACGGTATTTCCTGCGGTGGCGTGAAGTGAAACGGCGCTGCAACGAGGAGCAGCAGACTGCACATCTACTGCCATGCTGTGGCACGATTTGCAACCTCCATGGCCGGTATGAATCCGGTCCTCGCTTTATGCTTGAAGACCCAATCCCGGTTTCTCAAACCACCGGCCTGCATGGAGACAGACATGACGCAAACCCCCTCGGCCCCAACCGGCCTGAGCCTGGCGTGCGGCGCCACCGAGGTGCCGCTGATAGCGCAGACCCTGGGCGACTTTTTTGATGCCATGGTGGAGCGCCAGCCCGGAGCCGAGGCCCTGGTCAGCGTTCACCAGAAGCTGCGCTATACCTATCGCGAACTGCAAACCGAGGCCAACCGGCTGGCCAGCGCGTTGCTCGGGCTGGGTCTGCTGTCCGGCGACCGCGTGGGCATCTGGTCGCACAACAATGCACAGTGGGTGCTGATGCAGCTGGCCACGGCCAAGGTCGGGCTGATCCTGGTCAACATCAATCCCGCCTACCGTGTGGCCGAGCTCGAGTACGCGCTCAACAAGGTGGGCTGCAAGGCGCTGGTCACCATGGCGCGCTTCAAGACCAGCGACTACCTCGGCATGCTGCGCGAGCTGGCGCCGGAATGGGCGCACGCGCAGCCGGGCCGGCTGGAGTCGGCCAGGCTGCCCCATTTGCACACCGTGGCCTGGATCGACGAGCCGGGGCAGGGCGCCGAGCTGGACGAGGACTTGCCCGGCCTGCTGCGCTTTTCCGCGCTGCTGGCCAGCGGCCAGCCGCAGGACCCGCGGCTGGCCGAGGTGGCCCGCACGCTCAAGGCTGGCGACCCGATCAACATCCAGTTCACCAGCGGCACCACGGGGTTCCCGAAGGGCGCGACACTGACGCACCGCAACATCCTGAACAACGGCTTTTTCATCGGCGAGGCCATGAAGCTCACGCCGGCCGACCGCCTGTGCATTCCGGTTCCGCTGTACCACTGCTTCGGCATGGTGCTGGGCAACCTGGCCTGCCTTACGCATGGCGCGACCATCGTCTACCCGAACGACGGTTTCGACCCGCTGAGCGTGCTGCAAACCGTGCAGGACGAGAAATGCACGGGCCTGCACGGCGTGCCCACCATGTTCATCGCCGAGCTCGACCATCCGCGCTTCAAGGAGTTCGATCTGTCCACGCTGCGCACCGGCATCATGGCCGGCTCGCCCTGCCCGATCGAGGTCATGAAGCGCGTGGTCGGTGAGATGCACCTGTCTGAAATCACGATCGCCTACGGCATGACCGAAACCAGCCCGGTCAGCTGCCAGAGCTCGACCGACACGCCACTGGAAAAGCGCGTGGCCACCGTGGGCCTGGTGCAGCCGCACCTGGAAGTCAAGATCGTCGACCCCGAAAGCGGCGAGATCGTCGCGCCGGGCGTCTCGGGCGAGCTGTGCACGCGCGGCTATTCGGTCATGCACGGCTACTGGGAGGACGAGGCCAGGACGGCTGAGGCCATCGATGCCGAAGGCTGGATGCACACCGGCGACCTGGCCACCATGGATGCCGAAGGCTATGTCAATATCGTCGGCCGCATCAAGGACATGGTGATACGCGGCGGCGAGAACATCTACCCGCGCGAGATCGAGGAATTCCTCTACCGCCACCCCAAGGTGCAGGACGTGCAGGTGGTGGGCGTGCCCGACCCGAAATACGGCGAGGAGCTCTGCGCCTGGATCATCGTCAAGCCCGGCCAGTCTGTGAATGAGGAAGAGATTCGCGCCTTTTGCAAGGGCCAGATTGCGCACTACAAGGTACCGCGCTACATTCGTTTTGTGTCGGGCTTTCCCATGACGGTGACCGGCAAAATCCAGAAGTTCAAGATTCGCGACGAAATGAAGCACCAGCTGGGGCTGGAAGAAGACAAAACCGCTTGAAAGAGACAGTCTGAATGACCATCCTCGATACCAATTTGAACCCCCGCTCGGCCGATTTTCAGGCCAACGCCGACGCCATGCGCGCGCTGGTGGACGACCTCCATGTGCAGATTGCCAAGGCGGCGGCCGGCGGTGGTGACGCCGCGCGCGCCAAGCACACGGCCCGCGGCAAGCTGCTGCCGCGCGAGCGCGTGCAGATGCTGCTGGACCCGGGCACACCATTCCTTGAATTGGCGCCGCTGGCCGCGCACGGCATGTACCACGGCGATGCGCCCTGCGCCGGCCTCATTGCGGGCATAGGCCGCGTCAGTGGCGTGGACTGCATGATCGTCTGCAATGACGCCACCGTCAAAGGCGGCACCTACTACCCGCTCACGGTCAAAAAACATTTGCGGGCCCAGGAAATCGCGCAGCAGAACTGCTTGCCCTGTGTTTACCTGGTGGACTCGGGCGGCGCCAATTTGCCGAACCAGGACGAGGTGTTTCCTGACCGCGATCACTTCGGCCGCATCTTTTACAACCAGGCCAATATGAGCGCGCAGGGCATCGCACAGATTGCCGTGGTGATGGGCTCCTGCACGGCGGGCGGTGCGTATGTGCCTGCCATGAGCGACGAAAGCATCATCGTCAAGAACCAGGGCACGATTTTTCTGGGTGGGCCGCCCCTGGTCAAGGCGGCGACGGGCGAAGTCGTCAGCGCCGAGGACCTGGGCGGTGGCGATGTGCACACCCGCCTGTCGGGCGTGGCCGATCATCTGGCGCAAAACGACATGCATGCGCTGGCGCTGGCCCGTGCCTCCGTCAAGAATTTGAATAAAAACAAGGCCTCAGCCCAGACGGTACAGGCGTCAATAGCTCCTAAATTCATGGCAAAAGAGCTGTACGGCGTGATTCCCGTGGACACGCGCAAACCCTTCGACGTGCGCGAGATCATCGCCCGCATCGTCGATGGCAGCGAGTTCGACGAGTTCAAGGCGCGTTACGGCGCCACGCTGGTCTGCGGCTTCGCGCATATCGAGGGCATGCCGGTCGGCATCATTGCCAACAATGGCATTTTGTTCAGCGAGTCGGCGCTCAAGGCCACGCATTTCATCGAGCTGTGCTGCCAGCGCAAGATTCCGCTGGTGTTCTTGCAGAACATCACCGGCTTCATGGTGGGCCGCAAGTACGAAAACGAAGGCATCGCGCGCAATGGCGCCAAGATGGTCACGGCCGTGGCCACGGCGGCGGTGCCCAAGTTCACCATCATCATCGGCGGCAGCTTTGGCGCGGGCAACTACGGCATGTGCGGCCGCGCCTATTCGCCGCGCTTCCTCTGGATGTGGCCGAACGCGCGCATCAGCGTGATGGGCGGCGACCAGGCCGCCGGCGTACTGGCAACGGTCAAGCGCGACGGCATTGAAGCCAAGGGCGGCGCCTGGTCGCCCGAGGAGGAAGAGGCCTTCAAGGCGCCGATACGCCAGCAGTACGAACACCAGGGCCACCCCTACTATGCGACGGCGCGGCTCTGGGATGACGGTGTGATCGACCCGGCCGATACGCGCCGTGTGCTGGCGCTGGGCTTGAGCGCTGCGCGCAATGCGCCGATTCCAGAGACCAAGTTTGGTTTGTTCAGGATGTAAGCCATGGCTGCAATTCAAATTACCCAAGCGGGGCCGCTGCTGACCCTCACCCTGAGTCGTCCGGAGGTGCGCAATGCTTTCAACGATGAAGTGATCGCCGAATTGACAGCGGCGTTCGCGCAGGCAGGCCGGCGCGAGGACGTGCGCGCGGTGGTGCTGGCGGCCGAAGGGCCGGCCTTTTGCGCTGGCGCCGACCTGAACTGGATGCGGCGCATGGCGGACTACACGCGCGAGGAAAACCTGGCCGATGCGGCGCAACTGGCCGAGATGCTGCGTGCCATTTATGAATGCCCGAAACCCACCGTGGCGCGCATTCAGGGCGATGTGTATGCGGGCGGCATGGGGCTGGTGGCGGCCTGCGACATCGCCGTCTCTGGCGACACGGCGCAGTACTGCCTCAGCGAAGTCAAGCTGGGCCTGATCCCAGCCACCATCAGCCCTTATGTGATTCGCGCCATGGGCGCGCGCGCAGCCCACCGCTATTTTTTGACGGCTGAGCGTTTTGATGCCCAGGAGGCGCATCGCATCGGTTTCATTCATGAAGTGGTGAGCGCCGTCGCGCTCGATGCCAAGGTGGCCGAGATTGCACAGGCGCTGGTCAATGCCAGCCCGCAGGCGGTGAAAGCCTGCAAGCGGCTGGTGCAGGATGTGGCACAGCACGACATCACGCCCGCCCTGATCGCGCAAACCGTGCAGGGCATTGCCGATATTCGTTCCAGCGAACAGGGCAAGGAGGGCGTGCAGTCTTTCCTGCAAAAGCGCAAGCCGTCCTGGATCATCTGATGCTCCCCCCCTTTGCTTGCTCACTTCGTGTAGCCGCCTCCCCCCTCAAGGGGGTAACACCAGCGGTCCGGCCCTTCGACAGGCTCAGGACAGGCCAAGGCCGGTCCCGCGGTGTTCGCTGGGTTTCGAGTTGTGCCTCGCCTGATCTTCGGGGGGGTCTGCTGATGCAGCCGATGAGCGCCGCGCCGGGCCGCCCCAAGCAAGCTCGCGCCCCCTCGGGGGGCAGCGTATTACACGAAGTGAAAAGCGTGGGGGCTCCATGAATCTCGACACCGCGCAACTGATCGCCTTGGCCGGTGTCCTGGGCTGGGCCAGCGGCGTGCGCCTGTACCTGGTGGTTTTCCTCACGGGCCTGGCCGGCTTCATGGGCTGGGTCACGCTGCCGCCAGGGTTGCAGATGCTGGCCCATCCGGTGGTGCTGGGTGTCAGCGGCTTCATGGTGTTCATGGAATTTTTTGCCGACAAGATTCCCGGCGTGGATTCGCTGTGGGACGTGGTGCATACCGTGATCCGGATTCCTGCCGGTGCGGCGCTTGCTGCCGGCGTCTTTGGCGCCGACAGCGGCATGATGGCGCTGATCGCGGCCCTGCTAGGCGGCACGCTGGCGGCCACCAGTCACGCAGCCAAGGCCACCACGCGCGCCGCCATCAATACCTCCCCCGAGCCTTTCACCAACGTCGGCGCGTCGCTGCTCGAAGACGGTCTTGTGCCGCTGGGTTTGTGGTTGGCCATTGCCCACCCGCTGGTGTTTGCGTTGATGCTCGCGCTGGTGCTGGTGGCCAGTGTCTGGCTGATTCGCATTTGCTGGCGCTTTTTAATGCAGCTGTTTACCCGCGTCGCCCGCATTTTCAGCGGCAAGCCGGATCCGGGCCTGTCGCCTGCTTTTACCTTGAAGTCACCCTTTTCAAAGAACGACCCACATGTTTAAAAAAATTCTGATTGCCAATCGGGGCGAGATCGCCTGCCGCGTCGCCGCCACGGCCAGGCGCATGGCCATCAAAACCGTCGCGGTGTATTCGGATGCCGATGCGAACGCCAAGCATGTCGGCGTTTGCGACGAAGCCATTCACATTGGCGGCAGCGCACCCAAAGACAGCTACCTGCGCTGGGAGCGCATTATTGAAGCGGCCAAAGCCACGGGGGCGCAGGCGATTCATCCGGGCTATGGCTTCCTGAGCGAGAACGAGGAGTTTGCCCAGGCCTGTGCCCGCGCGGGCCTGGTCTTCATCGGCCCGCCCGCGTCGGCCATCAAGGCCATGGGCCTCAAAGCCGAGTCCAAGCAGCTCATGGAAAAGGCTGGCGTGCCGCTGGTGCCTGGCTACCACGGCAGCGATCAGGACCCGGTGATGCTCAAGCACGAGGCCGACCGCATCGGCTACCCGGTACTGATCAAGGCCAGCGCGGGCGGCGGCGGCAAGGGCATGCGTGCGGTGGACAAGGCCGAAGACTTTGACGCGGCGCTGGCTTCCTGCAAGCGCGAGGCCATCAACAGCTTTGGCGATGATGCCGTGCTGGTGGAAAAATACGCGCAGCGGCCCCGGCATATTGAGATTCAGGTGTTCGGCGACACGCACGGCAACTACGTCTACCTGTTCGAACGCGACTGCTCGGTGCAGCGCCGCCACCAGAAGGTGCTGGAAGAGGCCCCCGCGCCCGGCATGACACCCGAGATGCGCCAGCAAATGGGGCTGGCCGCCGTGGCTGCCGCACGGGCCGTCAATTACGTCGGGGCGGGCACGGTGGAGTTCATCGTCGAGCAGCGCGCCGACGGCAGCATGAATTTTTTCTTTATGGAGATGAACACCCGGCTGCAGGTCGAGCACCCGGTGACCGAAGCCATTACCGGGCTGGACCTGGTCGAATGGCAGTTGCGCGTGGCCTCTGGCGAGAAACTGCCGCTGGCGCAAGAGCAGCTGCGCATCAACGGCCACGCCATCGAGGCGCGCATCTGCGCCGAAAACCCCGACAACAACTTTTTGCCCGCCACCGGCACCTTGCATGTGTACCAGAAGCCGAACTGCAGCAGTTTCGAGCGCGGCCCGGTTCGCGTGGACGACGGGGTGCGCGAAGGCGATGCGATTTCACCGTTTTATGACTCGATGGTGGCCAAGTTGATCGTGCATGGCCAGACCCGTGAGGAAGCGCTGGCCCGGCTCGACGAGGCGCTGGCGCAAACCCATATCGTGGGCCTGAACACCAATATGCAGTTTTTGCGCTACGTGCTGCGCAGCCCCTCGTTTGCCCAAGCCAACCTGGACACCGCGTTGATACCGCGCGAAGAGGCCGTGCTCTTCAAGCAGGAACCCGTGGGGCTGGCGATGGCCGCGGCCTGTGCGATTGCCCAGACGCTGCTGCAAGAAAAAGCCAGTGAAGACAGTGACCCTTTCAGTCGCCGTGACGGCTGGCAAACCCATGGCGTGACGCAGCGGCCTTTCGAGTTCGACTTCCGCGGCGAGCACTCCAAAGCGGCATTGACCTATCTGCATGACGGCGCCTTGCAATTAAAGGTGGGCAATGTGTCAGGGCCGCTGGTGTTTGCCGGAAGCGCACAAGGCATCGACATCCAGTTTGCGGGCCAGCGCCTGACGGCGGCGGTCTATACCCAGGGCGAGGTGGATTACGTCTTTACGGCAAGGGGCGCAACCCAGATCACGGCCATCGATCTGCTGGCCCATGCGGGCGAGAGTCACACGGAAGGCGGACGCCTGACGGCCCCCATGCCGGGCAAGGTCGTGTCCTTCGGCGTCAAGGCGGGTGACAAGGTCAGCAAGGGCCAGGCGCTCGCGGTGATGGAAGCCATGAAAATGGAGCATACGATTGCGGCGCCGGCCGACGGCGTGGTGCAGGAATTGCTCTACGCGCCGGGCGATCAGGTCGCCGAAGGCGCGGAATTGCTGAAAATAGCGGTTTGAATTTTCATGGATGAATCCGATGCGCATCAGTTTTTGCTGTACCGACACAAAAGCCCAGCCGTGGCTCGAAGGCCTGCGCGCCGCCCTGCCTGATTCGCAGGTTGAGCTGTGGTCGGCGGGCGCGGCGCTGGCTGACTACGCGGTCGTCTGGGCGCCACCGCAACAATTTCTGGATGAGCAGACCCGGCTCAAAGGCATCTTCAACATTGGCGCTGGCGTGGATGCGCTGATGAAACTGCGCCTGCCAGCAGGCATACCGGTCGTCCGGCTGGACGATGCGGGCATGTCGGTGCAGATGGCCGAGTATGTCTGCCATGCCGTGATTCGCCATTTCCGCGAGTTCGACGGTTATGAGGCCGATGCGGCGCAGGGCAAATGGTCGTACCGGAAAACCCGCCTGCGCAAGGACTTTCCGGTTGGCGTGATGGGGCTCGGTGTACTGGGCGAGCGCGTGGGCCAGGCCCTGGCGCAGTTTGACTTTCCGGTGATGGGCTGGAGCCGCTCGGCAAAAAACGTGGCCGGCATGCAATGCTTTGCCGGCGAGGCGGGGTTTCCTGAATTCCTGGCGGCCACCCGGATTTTGGTCTGCCTGCTGCCGCTGACGCCGGACACCGAGGGCATCATGCGGCGCGACACGCTGGCCCGGCTGCAGCCCGGCGCCTATGTGATCAACGTGGCGCGGGGCGGCCATCTGGTGGACGAAGACCTGATCGCCCTGATTGACAGCGGCCACATCGCGGGCGCCATGCTGGATGTGTTCCGCACGGAGCCGCTGCCCGCCTCGCATCCATTCTGGGCGCATCCCCGCATCACCGTGACGCCGCACACCTCGGCCCGAACGCTGCGCGAAGAGAGCATTGCGCAGATTGCGGGGAAGATACGCGCGCTGCACAGTGGCACGCCGATTGCCAGCCTTGCCGGTGTGGTTGACCCAAAAAAAGGATACTGATGTTGCCCCCACGGTCGTTCTCTTCGCGTAACTCCCTGCCCCCGAGGGGCCCGCTGCGCCTGCGGCCCGGCCCTTCGACACGCTCAGGACAGGCCAAGGCCGGTTCCGCGGCCCCTGCTTGGCTGAGAACCGGTCCCCGGCTCGCGACCACCCTATCTCCTGAAGGAGCCCCATGAAACTTCCATCCAAAGTCAAAATCGTCGATGTCGGCCCGCGCGACGGCTTGCAAAACGAAAAAGCACCGGTGCCTGCCGCCGTGAAGATCGAGCTGGTGCACCGCCTGCAGGACGCCGGCCTCACTGAAATCGAAGTCACCAGTTTTGTCTCGCCCAAATGGGTGCCGCAGATGGCCGACAACGCGGAAGTGATGGCCGGCATACGGCGCAAGCCGGGCGTGCGCTATTCGGTGCTGACGCCCAACATGAAAGGCTTTGAGGCGGCGCTCGCGCCGGCGCGTGAGTTGTGGCCCGATGAGATCGTGGTGTTTGCCGCCGCCAGCGAGGCCTTCAGCCAGCGCAACATCAATTGCTCCATCACCGAGAGCATTGAACGATTCCGCCCGGTGGTGGAGGCGGCCAAGGCCCACAACATCTATGTCCGCGGCGCCATCTCCTGCACCGTCGGATGTCCCTACGAAGGCGAGATCGCACCGCAACGAGTCGAGCTGGTGGCGCGCCTCATGAAGGACATCGGCGTGCAGCACATCGGCGTGGCCGACACCATTGGCGTGGGCACGCCCCTGAAGGTGCAGCGCGCCCTGGAGGCTGCGCTCAAGCACTATGCGCTTGACGACGTGTCGGGCCACTTCCACGATACCTACGGGCAGGCCCTGAGCAACACCCTGGCATCCCTGCAGATGGGTGTCTGGCAATTCGATACCTCGTCGGCCGGTCTCGGCGGCTGCCCGTTTGCCAAAGGTGCCACCGGCAACGTGGCCACTGAAGATGTGGTGTACCTGCTGCACGGCATGGGTATCGAGACCGGCATTGACATGGACAAGCTGATCGATGCCGGGAAATTCATCAGCGATTTCCTGGAGCGCAAGCCCAACTCACGCGCGGCGACCGCGCTCCTTAACAAACGACTGAACTAATGTGTAATCACATAAGCGACGGCTTGACCATTTTCCGCCGGGCTGACCCTGCACAATCCAGCCGGGGCCGCGGAACCGGCTTAGCCGGGCCGCAGGCGCAGCGCCCCCGAGGGGGGCTGGAGCCTGCGGCTCCGAGCCTGCCTGCGCAGGCTTGGACAGGCGACAGAGGCGAAGCGTCTCGCGAGCCGCGGCCTGCAAGGCCTCGAGAGCTACACGCAGTGAGCGAACGTGGAGGCATACAATTTTCCGCCGGGCCGCCCCAAGGAAAATTAGCCCCCTCGGGGGGCAGCGTATTACACGAAGTGAAAAGCGTGGGGGTCCTATATGTGCGGAGCTGAATTAAAGAGCTTGCCGGAAGGCGTTCAACGTGTGGCGGCGTTCCTGCAGGAAAGTGGCCACCCCCATTTCCCGGTCATGCTGGACGATGCGGCGCGCACGGCCCAGCAGGCGGCCGATGCGCTGGGTGTCCAACTGGGGCAGATTGCCAAGAGCATCGTCTTTCGCCGCAAGTCGGATGACGCCGCCGTGCTGGTGGTCACCTCTGGCGACAGGCGGGTCGACGAGCGAAAAGTCGAGGCCCTGGTGTGCCATGACAGCAAGCGCATTGGCCGGGCCGACGCCGCGTTTGTGAAAGCCAAAACCGGGTTTTCCATCGGCGGCGTGTCTCCGCTGCCGCATGCCGCGGACGTGATCACCCTGGTGGACCTGAGTCTGTTGCGCTTCGATGAAGTGTGGGCTGCTGCCGGCCACCCGCATGCGGTCTTCAAGCTCATGCCGCAAGAGCTTGAGCTGTTGACGGGCGCCCCTGTGGTTGACGTGGCGGTAGACGTTGATGAAGAACACGTGGCCCGCCAGAACGCCATCAGGCTGGTGACCGAGCGCTCGCGCACCGTCAGCGCTGACGGCGATGGGGTTCCTTCCCCCTGCATCTCTGTTTGCCGCATCAGTGCGGACACCGGCTGGTGCGAAGGCTGCTTTCGCACGCTCGGCGAGATTTCGGCCTGGAGCCGCTCCGGACCGGATGCCCAACGTGCACTCTGGCTGACCATAGGGCAGCGCATCGCAGGACTTCAGGGCTGAACGGGAGCCTCACCAGCTTGCCAGCGGCCAACGCCCCAACGCCCCAACGCCCCAACGCCCCAACGCCAACACGCAGGAACGACCCATGAAGCACATCACGTTTTATCTCGACTTCCTGTCGCCGTATGCGTACCTGGCGTTTGAACACCTGCCTGAAGCCTTGAAGGGCGTGAGCTACAGCGTCAGCTACACGCCGGTGCTCTTCGCTGGCATGCTCAAGCACCATGGCCAGCTGGGTCCGGCGGAGATCGCCCCGAAGCGCGAGTGGACGTACCGGCATGTGCTGTGGCTGGCCCACAGCCGGGGCATTCCCATGCAGATGCCGGCCAGCCATCCGTTCAACCCCTTGCCCCTGTTGCGGCTGGCCCTGGCGTGCGCGCCCGAAGCAGAGCCGGGCGCACCCAATCGCTATGTGTGCGAAACCGTTTTTCGCCACGCCTGGCGTGGTGGCGCTGACGCCGTTGATGCGCAGCGCCTCGCATCCCTGGTGCAGCAGCTGGCCCCGCGGCGCGACATGCAGGGCGACGAGGTCAAGGCGCAACTGAAAGCCAATACCGACGACGCGGTTGCGCAGGGTGTCTTCGGCGTGCCCGCTTTCAGGGTCGATGACAAACTGTTCTGGGGGCTGGATGCCTTGCCCATGCTGCGCGACTATCTGGCGAATGCTGCCTGGTTTGCGCAAGGGCATTGGGAGGGCGTCGGCGCGGTCAAAACGGGTGCTGTGCGTCGACCGTCCTGAGCCCATTTCGCGCTATAGCCCGTTGTAGCTCGCTATAGCCGGTAGTCGAGTTTGAGTCGGCTTTGCAGCTTGCGCGCCTGCTTGAAGGCTTCCTTCAGGATGTGGCGATCGAGTTCATTCAACAGGTCGGGGTTGATGCGGTTGCCCCCGCCTGATGCGTCCAGAACCTGATGCTGGTGGCGCAATCGCAGCAGCTGGATGTAGTAAAAGCTGTCCACGATGGCCGCCACATCGTCGCCGCCGAAGTTCACGGCCCGGGAAGCGGCCAGCAGGCGTTGCGCGGTGCTGGTCTGCCGTACCCCGTGCGCGAGTGAGAGCAGGCGCGCCGCATCGACAAAGGGCCTGGAGCCATATGTCTTGAGGTTGATGGTGTGGGGGAAGTCCTTGTCGCCGTCGAATACGAAATCGCGAATCAGGCCCAACGGTGGCGCGCATTGCAGCGCATTTTCGGTCATCAGGCGCAGGAACAGTTGCGCGTTGCGGGTCTGATCGAGTAGCCAGGTGCGCAGGGTGTCGCTGAGGCTCTCGTCGCCATAGAGGGGGCGAAAGTCGAAAAAAATCGCGGCGTTGAGCAAGGCCTTGGGTTGCGGGTGCTCAATCCAGGCGGTGAACCTGGCGCGCCATTCGGGCAGGGACAGGCACCATTGCGGGTTGCCCGCCATGATGCCGCCCTTGCAGAGCGGAAAACCGCAGGCATCAAGCTTGTGGTTGACCGCCTGGGCAAAGGGCAGGAAGCGCTGACGCAGCGCTTCGGTGGCCGCTTCGTTCTCGCACGCGAAAATGATGCCGTTGTCCTGATCGGTGCACAGCGTTTGCTCATAGCGCCCCTCGGAGCCCAGCGCGAGCCAGCACCACCTGACTTGCGGCAGGTCAAATTCATCGTGGGTGAGTTCAATCACGCGCAGGGTCAGCAGGTCGTTGAGCGTGGAGACGAACAGCGTTAGTTGCCCCGCTGCCATGCCCTGCGTGAGCAAAGCCAGGGCGATGCGCTGGATGTCCTTGGCGCAGGCCTGCAGGCTCGGCAGATCGCGGGCCTGGCGGATGTCGTTGCTGACATCCTTGATGCTGGTGCGCTGCAAGGCAAACAAATCGTTTTGCGACACGATGGAGACCAGGTGTCCGGCCTCATCCACCATCAGCAGATGGCGCAGGCCGCGTCGGGCCATGATGAGCGGGGCCTCATAGGCGGTGGTGTGTGGTTTGACCGTGATCACACCGCCGGTCATGACGCTGGCAATCGGCTGGTCAAGATTGACCTGTGGCAGCGTCACGCGGTGCAGCAGGTCGCGCAGCGTGAAGATGCCCAGGGGCATTTGTCCCTGGGCATCCACCACGATGATGGAGCCGATGCGCATGCGGTCCATGATCGCCAGCGCCTCGCCAAGCGGCGTGTCCAGCGTGACTGTCACCGGCTCGCGCCGTGCAATCTGACTCAGCGGGCTGTGCATGGCCTGGAAATCATGGCGCGGGTCGGGGTCTGGGGCTGGCTCCATGATGTCACCTTTAGTAACTGACTCTGGCGTAATAGGTGCGCGCGGCCGCCTCGCGTGCCTGGCGCAAGGTGTGAATGTTCTGTTGCGCCAGCAAGGGAATCATCTTGAGGAAAATCTCTCCGGTAACGATCGCATCGCCCAGGGCCGTATGGCGCCCGATCACGTTGATGCCCAGGCGCCCGGCAATGGCCTCCAGGCGGTGTGATTCCTGGTTGGGATGAAGCAGCGCCGACAGCAGCAAGGTGTCCAGCACCGGTTGCCGGAACACGATGCCGGTGGATGCCTCCTTGAGCTGCAGGAAACGCATGTCAAACGCGGCGTTGTGCGCCACCAGCACCGTGTCCTCGCAGAATTCATGAAAGGCGGGAAGAGCCTGCTCAATCGTCGGTTGCCCTTTGACCATGTCTTCGGTGATGCCGTGGATGGCAATGGATTCGGGCTTGAGCCGCCGCCTGGGATCAATCAGCTGGTCGATGGTCTCGTTCCTGAGCAAGCGACCGTTGACGATGCGGATGGCGCCAATCTGGATGATCTCATCGCCGGCCGAAGGCTCCAGTCCGGTGGTCTCGGTGTCAAACACCGTGTAGCTCAGTTGCGTCAGCAGGCGATCATCCAGCGCACGTGTCTCCTCGGTTTGCTTGAACAGGTCAAAGTCGTAGTACTCGGGGCGGCTCTCATGGCGCAGCCATACGGCCGGGTCGGCCGCATCCTGCGCCGCGGCGGTGGGCAGCAGCATCCGGATCAGGGGTTGCTGCGTATTCTGGTCGCGCTGGTGCCAGAGTTCGCCGCCATGGCGTTCGATCACTTCGCGCAGCGTCAATGGGATGCCTTCGCCGTCAGAGTTCATCGGGGACTGTTCCCAGTTCGCCAGCATCGCCGCGTCCAGGGCGGCGCCCGACCAGAGCAGGTCCAGCTGTGCCAGCCGCCCGGACGGCCGCAGACGCAAGGTCACGGCGCCCACGCCGCACTCATCCCTGAGCCGGGCGGCGAGGTAGCTCAGGCCCTGCAGCAACGAGTAGCTGTCCACCTTGACCCACAGGCCGCTGGCGACCTCTTCGCTGCTGGCGCTCAAACCGGACTTTTGTTCAATGCGTCGCTGCAAGGCCTGCACCAGGTCTGCGCCATGCATGTCTTCCAGCGGCCAGCGCGCCTTGAGTGTGTCGGCGAACTCGGCGCTGGCGTGGTTGATGCGTTGGCTCATGGCCTCCGCTTCGTCGCGGATCACGCCCACGAAGCGGTCGCGCTGGCCGATCTCCATGTCCGGGTATTGCAGCAGGTTTTCTACCGCCGCCCGTATATTTCCCAACGCGGCGCGGCTGCCTTCGGTGAGCGTTTGCAGGAGCAGGTCGCGCCGGCTTTGCGTTTCCACATTGCGGGTGATGTTATCGAGCAGGAGCACGTAGCCGCTGATGACCCGCTCCCCGGTGGCGCGGTCCTGCGCGTCGTTATCGCGCCAGGCGTTGCTGAAGACCGGGGCCATTTGAACGCGTATCAGTTGCCCGGTGCGCGTGGTGGTGACGAAGTTGGCTGAGGGCTGTGCGCTGCCGTGCCTGAGGCGGTGCTGCACGCGCTCCAGGGCGTGCGTGATGAGACCGCGTTCCATGAGGGCAAAAATGGAACGGCCCAGGCCGATCAAGGCTGCGCTGCCACCTTGCGCGCCATCTCCAGGCACCTGAAACTGCAGGCGCGCACGGTTGTTGTAGAGCAGGATGCGTCCATCCAGGTTGCACACGACCACGCTTTGCGTGAGTTCCGACATCAACGCGGCCAGACGGTTTTTTTCCTCCTCGACCGAGGCCTTGGCTTGCAGGATTTTCTGCTCTACATCGCGCAGCAGCGATTCGCGCTGGTCGGCCAGTGTATTGACGACCTGCACCAGCGTCCGGATCTCGGGGGCGCCGAGCTCTTGCAGTCGCAGCGCCGGGTTGGAATTGACCATCACCAGGGCCTGTTCACGCAGGCTCAAAGGGGCCAGCACATAGATCCGGAACAGACCCCAGGCCAGCAGCCCCAGCCCGATCCAGGCCAGCAGGATGATGACCAAGGCCAGCGCGTAACGCTCCCGCATGATGGCCAGCACCGCCAGCCGCTCGGCGTCCCGCATGTCGGCCCACAGCACCGCACCCAGGATGCCAAAGAGCACGACCAGCAGTCCATACAGACCGCCGAGTCCCACAGCGAGCCGGATTCGAGGGGTCATGGCGGCTGGGCAATGGGTTGGGCGGGCACGTCGACCAATGGACGGCTACTGCACTGGCAGTCCGAGCAGTTGACGCACCTGTGCAACCAGATCCTTGGTGGAAAAGGGTTTGGTCATGTAGGCGTCCGCGCCGAGTGCAAGGCCCTTGCTGACCTCGGTGTCGCGCCCTTTGGCGGTGAGCATCACCACCTTGACCGATTGCCACTGGGGGTTGGCGCGGATTTGCTGGCACACCTCAAACCCGTCTTTCCTGGGCAGCATGATGTCGAGCAGGATCAGGTCCGGCACCTGCGCGGCGATGGCCTGCAGCGCCGCCTCTCCGTCCACGGCCACCTGTACATCGAACCCTTCGCGTTTCATCAGAAACTCGAGCGACACCACGATGTTGGGTTCGTCGTCCGCAATCAGGATGCGTTTGCTCATGTGCTGGTCCAATCTGGCTATTGAGGCGCTGCGGCCCCGGTGCCCTGACTGAAGGGCAGTGTAAACGAGAATGTGGCCCCGTTGCCGGGTTCGCTTTGCACCCACAGCCGACCGCCGAAACGTTCGATGATGTGCCGGCTGATCGGCAATCCCAGCCCGGTACCCTGGGGCTTGTTGGTCATGGTATCGCCGACCTGGCGAAAGCGCTCAAAAATGATTTTTTGATTGGCGGCACTGATGCCACTGCCGTTGTCCCGAACGTCCACGCGCAGACCGCCGGGTTCCTGGCGCAGTGAGACATGCACCTGGCCCCGGGTCGGGTGGCAGAACTTGACCGCATTGGACAGCAGGTTGAGCATCACCTGAATCAGGCGGTCGCGGTCAGCCCGAATGCGCGGTGTGTGGGATGCCAGGTCTTGCGTCAGTGTCACATGCCGGTCGTTGAACGTCGCGTAGGTGGCCGCCACTGATTCCTCGATCACTTCGCGCAGGTCCAGCTCCGACGTGTGCCATTCGGCATTGCCCGATTCGATCTTGGCCATGTCCAGCACCTGATTGATCAGCCGGGTCAGGCGCTCGGCTTCCTTGACGATGATGCCCAGGAACTTCTGGCGCTCGGCCAGGCTTGCCTGGGGGGTTTCCAGCAGGATTTCCGAGAGTGCGCGAATGGAGGTGAGGGGCGTGCGCAGCTCATGGGTCACGGTGGACATGAAGTCATCCTTCATGCGATCGAGTTCCTTCAGGCGGTCATTGGCGGCCCGCAACTTGGCGGTGGCGGCTTCGAGCTCCTGCGACTTGAGTTCGAGTTCCCGGGAGTAGGCTCGGACCTGGGAGGCCTCATCAAGGATGTTCATCACCTCGTCAATGCCCAGCGGTTCCTCCTGCACCACCGAGGCCACCATGACCCGCGCGGAAGCGCCGCCAAGGGCGCCGGCCAGCAGCGTCTCGGCGTAATGCACCAGGTCCGCGTCGGCCTTCAATTCCGCGACGGATGACAGGCCGCGTCCCCGTGCATAGGTCAGGAAGGCTTCCTGCGCACGCACCGGCCCGAGGAAGCGGCCGATCAGCGGCAGCAGGTCCTGCACCTGGGCACTGCCGCGCCACAGGCGCGAACCGTCCGCTGCGCTGGCGGTGTGGCGAAACACGTCGACAAAAGCCGTGGCCTGCCGTGTTTCCACCACGGATGGCTGGCCACGCAAAGACACGCCCAGATAGAAGCCGATGTTGACCAGCAGGCTCCAGAACAGGCTGTGCGAAATCTCGTCCAGCCCGGACAGGCCGAACAGTTGCTGGGGCCGCAGCAGTTCCAGTCCGAACAGGCCCTCACGCAGAAATGTGGATGGCAACCAGCCCGATTTGGCGAACGAAGGCAGCAGCAGGGTGTAGCCCCACACCGCGAAGCCCCCGAGCAGCCCGGCCATGGCGCCGTTGCGGGTGCCGCCTTTCCAGTAAATGCCGCCAAAAATGGCCGGCGCAAACTGGGCCACCGCGGCAAACGAGATCAGGCCGATACTCACCAGCGCGTAAGCGTCACCCGCGGCGCGGAAGTAGATGTAGCCCAGCAACAGGATGGCCACAATTGCCCAGCGGCGTATGCCCAGCAGCAAGCCGGAGAGGTCCTGCCGCTCGTTCAGGCGCAAGGCCTTGATACGCAGCGCCAGGGGCATCACCAGGTCGTTGCAGATCATGGTGGACAGCGCAATTGTCTCCACAATCACCATGCCGGTGGCGGCGGAGAGGCCCCCGATGAACACGAACAGGGTCAGTGATTCGTGCCGCTGGGCCATCGGCAGGGTCAGCACGAAGGTGTCGGCATCCACATTGCCCGCCGGGAAGTGCAGCATGCCACCCAGGGCAATCGGCAGCACGAAGATATTGATCAGCAACAGGTACAGCGGGAACAGCCAGACCGCCTTGCGCAGGTGCTGCTCATTGACGTTTTCCACCACGGCAATCTGGAACTGCCGGGGCAGCAGCATGACCGAGAGCATGGAGAGAATGGTCAGCGACCACCAGCTGCCATAGCTGCTACCGGTGTCGGCCACGGTCATGAGTGACTTGAGTTTGGGCACCAGGTCGGCGCGCTGAAAGATGTCGCCCATGCCGTTGAAAATGCCAAAGGTCACGAACAAGCCCACGGCCAGGAACGCCAGCAGCTTGACCACCGATTCAAACGCAATTGCCGCCACCATGCCTTCATGCCGCTCGGTGGCATCAAGGTGCCGGGTGCCGAACAACACGGTGAAGGCGGCCAGGATCATGGCGATGTACAGCGCGCTGTCCTGCCACAGGGCCTGCGCGGTGGCTTTGGTGGGCATGACGATATCGGGGTAGTGCAGCAGGATCGTGAAACTGTTGGAGACGGCCTTCAGCTGCAGCGAGATATAGGGAACAACGCCGACCACCGCAATCACGGTCACCATCCCGCCCAGCAGCTGGCTCTTGCCATAGCGCGAGGCCACGAAGTCAGCGATGGACGTGATGCGGTTGGCCTTGCTGATGCGAATGATCTTGAGCATCACAAACCACCAGAGGCCGGCGATCAGTGTGGGGCCCAGGTAGATGGGCAAAAAGCCGATGCCTGACGAAGCGGCCCGTCCTACGCTGCCGTAGAAGGTCCAGGTGGTGCAGTAGACCGCCAGTGACAAGGCGTAAATGGCCGGATTGGCGATGATGGAGCGTCCCGCATCGGCGCGCTTGTCGCCGTAGTAGGCAATGGCAAACAGAACGCCCAGGTAGGCAAAGGACACGCTGATGATGACCCAGCCTTGTAGCATCACTCGCGCCGTTCAATCACGTAGGCCATCAGGCCAATGAGCAGGGCCCATACCGCAAAGATGTAGAAGTACAAGAGCGGGATGCCGAACAATGCGTCGGGCTTGCTGAAGAGGGAGAGCACCGGGTAATTGAACAGCACGCAACCCAGCAGAACGATGGCAACCAGACGCTGACCCGTGATGTCGGAGCGATGCATGGCCGTGTCTCCTCAAGATATCGTCGAATTGTAGGCATTGGCCTGATTAGGTTATTCCCTAGGTTGAGGCGCGCCGGAGTCGATTTTCTGCATTATGAAACAAAAACCTCTGGTTAGTCCTCGGTTTGTAAGTTTGCATTCAGTACACAGTCAGCATCTGGTCAGGACAGGTGTTCAGATTGCGTAAGGGCCCGGCAAAACCCTCAAGGAAAGAACAAAGCTTCATGTTGTTAGCAGTCGTGATCGCAAAAAGTCTGATCGAGTTGTCGCTCATGTTCATCGTGGCGCGCTTCATCCTGGGTTTACTCGCCGGTGCCAAGCGCCAAACCAATGTGTTCTGGCAGTTGCTGGATGTGGCGGCCAGGCCTGCCCTGTGGCTGACGCGTCGCATCAGTCCCAAGCTGATTCTGGACCAGCACATTCCACTGGCCGCAGCGAGCTGGCTCACCGTGGCCTGGGTATTGGTGGTCAAGGTGAAGGTCGATTTGTGCCTTCAACTGGGGGTTGCAGCATGTCAGTAAACATCTCTCGCCCCGACCCGGGTGCATCCGGCATGGGTGGTCTGGAGCGCTTTGTGCTGCACTGGAAGGCCCGGATGCTGCTCATGCTGGGCATGCGCAAGCATGCGATGGCGGTTTTCAACGGCATTCTGGCGCGTTCTCCCAACGATGTGGCTGCGCTGAACAGCGTAGCTTATGACGTACTGCAAAGTGGCCACCGCGTGCTGGCGTTGAGTTATTTCGAGCAGGTGGCACAGCTGCAACCCAATAGCGCCAATGCCCATTTCAACCAGGCCTTTGTGTGTGAAGAGCTGGGGCGGCTGGATGACGCCGAGCGCGGGTTTCGTGCCGCCATCGCCATAGAGGAAAAGATGGACCGGGCCTGGTACGGCCTGGGGCTGGTGCTGGTGCGCCTGGGGCGGCTGGAAGAGGCCGTGGAGGCGCTCCGGCTCAACACCAAATTGCAGCCCATGAGCCCGTTTGGCTGGTACCAGCTGGCGCGCGTGCATGTGGACTTGAAGCAGCCGGAGAAAGCACGCGCGGTCATTCGGCACCTGAAAGGGTTCGAGCCCAAGGTGGCGGCCCAGCTGGAGCGTGAGACCGGGCTGGCGGTCGGAAATTAAACAGGCGGTTTGTCGGGGGGGTTTTTAGTAATTACTAGAGGAGAAAGCAATGGAACTTTCGGCGAGGCACCAGGAATACTGGAGCAAAAATCTGCGAATCACTGCCATATTGATGGGCATCTGGTTTTTTGTCACCTTCGTAATGACGTATTTCGCCCGTGAACTGACGTTCAGCTTTTTTGGCTGGCCGTTCTCGTTCTGGGTGGCGGCGCAAGGGGCTCTGGTGGTGTACTGCGTGATCATCTGGTTCTACGCGCGCTACATGAACAACCTGGACAACGAATACGGCGTGGCCGAAGGAGAAGAATAATGGGAATGTTTGGCGCCGCAAATCAGTCGCAGAGCGACTTCAAGAAAGGCCTGCACAAGGTCTACGGGTGGTACACGGGAGGCTTCATCGGTTTTGTGATCGTGCTGGCGATCCTGGAGCAGCTGGGGCTACCGAAGAACTGGATCGGTTACCTGTTCCTGGCCGCGACGGTGCTGCTGTATGCGGGCATCGGGGTCATGAGCCGCACCAGCGATGCGGCCGAATACTACGTGGCCGGGCGTCGCGTGCCCGCCATGTACAACGGCATGGCCACCGGGGCGGACTGGATGTCGGCGGCCTCCTTCATTGGCATGGCCGGCACGCTGTACCTGACCGGTTACGGGGGGCTGGCCTTTATTCTGGGCTGGACCGGCGGCTACTGCCTGGTGGCGCTTTTTCTGGCGCCTTACCTGCGCAAGTTTGGCCAGTTCACCATTCCAGACTTTTTGGGCGCACGCTATGAGGGCAACCTGCCGCGCCTGATTGGTGTGTTCGCCGCCATTCTGTGCTCCTTCACCTACGTGGTGGCGCAGATCTATGGCGTGGGCCTGATCACTGCGCGTCTGACCGGACTGGCATTCGAGATCGGTATCTTTGCCGGTCTGGGCGGCATTCTGGTGTGCTCGTTCCTCGGCGGCATGCGTGCCGTGACCTGGACCCAGGTGGCGCAGTACGTGATTCTCATCATTGCCTACCTGCTGCCGGTGATCTGGCTGTCGGTCAAGCACACCGGCGTGCCGGTTCCGCAGGCGGTCTATGGCTACACGCTTCAGAAGGTGACAGCCAAGGAAGAACAGTTGCTGAAGGACCCGAAAGAGCTCGAAGTACGTGATCTCTTCAAGGCGCGTTCGGAAGCGGCTGTTGCCAAACTGAAGGACGTTCCCGCTGCCATGGCTGCCGACAAGGCCGCCGCGCAGAAGAGGCTGGACGACCTGAAAGCTGCGAACGGCGCTGTGGCCGACATCCGGGCCGCTGAGGCAGCCTTGGCAGGACTGCCCAAGGATGAGGCTGCGGCCAGGGCTGCCTACACTGCCGCGCGTGTCGGGAACGCCGCACGGTCTGCGCCACCGATTCGTCATGCCCAACCCTTCCCGGGCAAGGATGAAGCTGCGCAGGATATTTCGCGCAAAAACTTCCTGGCGCTGGTGTTCTGCCTGATGATCGGTACCGCCGCACTGCCGCACATCCTGATGCGTTACTACACCGTGCCTTCGGTGAAGGAAGCGCGTCAGTCGGTGAGCTGGTCGCTGTTCTTCATCTTCCTGCTCTACTTCACGGCGCCGGCGCTGGCGGTGATGGCCAAATATGAGGTGTACACCGTGCTGGTGAACACGCCGTTTGACAGTTTGCCAGGCTGGATCGCGCGCTGGAACGCCGTCGACCCGACCTTGTTGTCGGTGGTGGACATCAACAAGGACGGCATCCTGCAGCTGGCCGAAATCAGCATTGGTGGCGACATCATTGTGTTGGCCACGCCTGAGATTGGCGGGCTGCCCTACGTGGTGTCGGGCATGGTGGCTGCGGGTGGTCTGGCGGCTGCGCTGTCTACCGCGGATGGTTTGCTGCTGACGATTGCCAACGCGCTGTCGCATGATCTGTACTACAAGGTGCTGGATCCGAATGCGTCTACCGCACGCCGTGTGATGGTGTCCAAGGTGCTGTTGCTGGTTGTTGCCTTGTGTGCGGCCTATGTGGCGGCCCAGAAGCCAGCGGACATCCTGTTCCTGGTGTCGGCTGCGTTCTCGTTCGCCGCGGCGGCATTCTTCCCTGCGCTGACTCTGGGCATCTTCTGGAAGCGCGCCAACAAGTGGGGTGCCTCGCTGGGCATGATCGCAGGCTTGGGCACCACCTTCTACTACATGATGACCACCCAGCCATGGCTCTACAAGCTGACCCACAGCGGAGCCGCCATCACGCCTGAAATCCTCAAGGCCAATACATGGTGGGATATTGCCCCGATCTCGGCCGGCCTGTTTGGTGTGCCGCTGGGCTTTGCAGTAATCATCGTTGTGTCGCTGCTGACCAAGGCCCCGGGCAAGGACGTTCAGGAGCTGGTGGAGCATGTGCGTTACCCCAGCCTGGATGGCAAGGTTGCCGCTGCCGGTGCCGGCCACTGAGCACGGTCGCAGCTGAATCAAAAACCCCGCCTTGGCGGGGTTTTTTACGGAGTCTTCTCGCCGGGACTGGTCGGGCTAGGAGCAATACAGTTCAGTAAGTTATTCACCCTGAGCCGGAATGACAAAACGTTGACTTGTCATTGCGGGCTTGACCCGCAATCCATGGATCCCGGATCAAGTCCGGGATGACAAACCAGGGGCAAGGGCTTAACTGAACGGTATTGGGGCTATGAGGTGGCGGCGAGCAAGAACTCTGCGGCTTTTTTCTCTGAGCGCATGGCCGCGACGATGCGCGAGATCTCAATGATTTTGACGTTCAATTGCACGCTGGAGGTGCAGCGCTCGATCTGCAGGCAGAGGACCTCGGAATCCGGTCCAAGCATAACGTCCAGCAAGTGTGTTGCACGCCGCATCGCCGCCGTCAGGTCGGCGGCATCCGGTTCATTGTCTTTGGCCTTGGCGGGTTGAGTGGGTGCCAGCGCCGGCTTGGGCGCAGCCTGGGGCGCGTCAACGATGGAGACAAAGCCGACGCCCAGCAACTGCGTCAGCATCTGCATGACTTCCTCCGGGTTGGGCAAAGATTTGAGCAGCTCCGCGACGGACTTCGTACCGTCCACCAAAATCAGCGACATGCGCAGCTTTGGGCTTAGCCGCGGGTCCCTTTGCTTGATGCCGTTGATGCCGGCTTCGGTCTTGCGCAATACGGTGCTTGCCTGGAGTTCGGACATGGGTGACTGTCTCCTTGAATTTGCATGAAGTACCCGATCGGCATCTGAGAGAAAAGCGGGCATTCTGCTTTCGTTTCATTTTATCCGTGCGGACTTCCTGATGACAATCAATTGGGGCGGGCTGGGCTCCGGGCAAAGCGTTCGGGTTTTCCCTCGACTTGTCAGCCACGCATAAGTTTGGCGCAAGCTCCTGTTGGTTTCACGTCAGAGCTGGGTCAGCGGTCAGCAAAATAATGGACTCAGCTTCCACGTCGGAAGCCCTACTATTTTGGAGACAAACCATCATGTCAACAGCAGTCGACAACCGACCCATGACAGCTGAGCAGAAGAAAGTGATCTTCGCCTCATCGCTGGGCACCGTATTTGAGTGGTATGACTTTTACCTCTACGGTTCACTCGCCGCCATCATTGCCAAGCAGTTCTTCAGCGGACTGGACGCCGGCTCGGCGTTCATTTTTGCACTGCTGGCATTCGCCGCCGGTTTCATCGTGCGTCCCTTCGGCGCGCTGGTGTTCGGCCGCCTCGGCGACATGATTGGACGCAAGTACACCTTCCTGGTCACCATCGTGATCATGGGCCTGTCGACCTTCATCGTGGGCTTGCTGCCCAGCTATGCCTCCATCGGCGTTGCCGCTCCGGTGATCCTGATCGCATTGCGCATGTTGCAGGGCCTGGCACTCGGTGGCGAGTACGGCGGTGCGGCGGTGTATGTGGCCGAGCATGCGCCGGCACACAAGCGCGGTGCTTATACCTCGTGGATTCAGACCACGGCAACGCTGGGTCTCTTCCTGTCGCTGATGGTGATTCTGGGCACACGCACCGCCATTGGCGAGGCCGCCTTTGCCGACTGGGGCTGGCGTGTTCCCTTCATCGTCTCGATCCTGTTGCTGGCCGTGTCTGTGTACATCCGCCTGTCCATGAACGAGTCGCCTGCCTTCCAGAAAATGAAGGCAGAGGGCAAGACCTCCAAGGCGCCGCTGTCCGAATCTTTCGGCCAGTGGAAAAACCTGAAGATCGTGATTCTGGCGCTGATCGGTTTGACCGCCGGCCAGGCCGTGGTCTGGTACTCCGGCCAGTTTTATGCGCTGTTCTTCCTGACGCAGGCGCTCAAGGTCGACGGTCCTACCGCCAACGTTCTGGTGGCTTATTCGCTGATCCTGGGCACGCCGTTTTTCGTCGTGTTCGGCGCGCTGTCTGACAAGATTGGCCGCAAGCCCATCATCATGGCAGGCTGTCTGCTCGCGGTGATTACCTACTTCCCGGTGTTCGGCGCACTGACCAAAGCCGCCAATCCTGATCTGGCTGCAGCACAAGCCAAGAACAAGGTGGTGGTGACTGCAGATACGAAAGAGTGTTCGTTCCAGTTCAACCCGACCGGTACGGCCAAGTTCACCAGCTCCTGCGACATCGCCAAGCAGGTGCTGGCCGGGGCATCGGTGAGCTATGAAAACGCCGAAGCGCCTGCAGGTACTGTCGCCACCATCAAGATTGGCGAAACCGCCATTCCCAGCTACTCCTCCAAAGGCCTGAGCGCCGACGAAGCCAAGAAGAAGGACGCCGAGTTCAAGAAGGCGGTTGCGGATGACCTGAAGGCCGCCGGCTACCCCAGCAAGGCAGACCCCGCCAAGGTGGATAAGGTCATGGTCACGGCCATCCTGTTCTATCTGGTTCTACTGGTGACCATGGTGTACGGACCGATCGCCGCCATGCTGGTGGAGCTGTTTCCCACCCGTATTCGCTACACGTCCATGAGCCTGCCTTATCACATCGGCAATGGCTGGTTCGGCGGCTTGCTGCCGACCACCGCCTTCGCCATCGTGGCCCAGACCGGCAACATGTACAACGGCCTGTGGTACCCGATCATCATTGCCGGCGCTACCTTTGTGATCGGCACCCTGTTCATCAGGGAAACCAAGAACGTTGACATCTACGCCAACGACTGACTGATCTTGAGGCGGCGCGGGCCCTGGCTGCCCGTGCTGACCAGAACGATTCCGTAAATTCAAAGGCCTTCGTCATCATCTGCCGGGGGCCTTTTTTTGGAGAAAGAAAATGTGGAAAATTGCGCTTGGATTTGTCGTGTTTGCAGTGCTCGCCCTGTTTCTGCTGAACCAGGGCGGCGATATAGACATCAGTGGTGAAAAGCATGGCGCAGCGCCAGCTTTAGCGCCGGTCGTCATGCTGGCTGATGAAGGTGCCAGGTCCGTAGCTTGAAGCCGGTTGCACCCCTTGGCAGGGTGGCAAAGGGGCCCGTGTTGCGTTCTGGTTGCGCATCCCCGCATGAACAATGGACCGGCTGAATGAATCGATTGATCTGACCTGCAAATCGGTTAAATCCACCGGCGAATGGCGGAACAGCCATACACAACAAGCGCTTGAAGCACCGGCACTGCGTGGTTTCGGATCAAGAGCGCATCCAGCGGAGACATGCTGATGATTTATGGAAAGACCGAGTTGGGTCAGTCTGCCCTGCAGAGCCGCTCGCTGGCGCTGCTGCCGCGGCAGCGTTCGGCATTCATCATGTTCGACGGCAAGCGCCGCACCGACGATGTTCTGAAGGCAACGGCCGGCCTGGGGGTCACTTCGGATGATGTCAATCACCTGGTGGCGTTGGGTCTGCTGGCCGTTATCGCGGGCGCCGCGCCCGCCGTGTCGGCACCGCCCCGGGCCGCGTCTGTGGCCGCCGCGCAAAAACCCGACGGAACACCGACCCAGAATGCGCAGGAACATTATTCAAGGGCCTATCCAGTGGCCACGCGGCTCACGGCCGGACTGGGGTTGCGGGGCTTTCGGCTCAACCTCGCAGTAGAAGCCGCCGGCGACCTGGAGAAGCTGAAGGAGTTGGCACCGCGAATTCAGGAGGCCGTGGGTGCCGAGAAATTCAGGGAGCTGGAGCGCGCCCTGTATGACTGAGGCCGCGACGGCGAGTGGCGCTACCGTGCTCCGGGCATGACAGGGCCCCGTCTCGACATGATGCCGGGGCGTTCACCTCAGCGCTTGAATTTCCCGTCGGTCCCGATGATGGACAGATCGGCGAAATCAAGCCCGGTGTGGTCCTCTGCGCTGTAGTTCACTTCCAGTCCGCCAATATCCAGTTTGCGAAGACCTTCCAGGGCTGCCTGGATTTTTTCGCGGGTGGGTTTGGCGCCGGCCCGGCGCAGGCCTTCCACCAGCACCTTGGCCGCGGCAAAGCCCTCCAGCATGGCCGGAGTGATTTCGCCCTGTCCCTTCGCCTTGGCCATTTCCTGGGCTTCCCTGACCATGGGGAAGGCAATGGAGCGCTCGTAGGGAAAGACCTGCGTGACGATCACGCCCCGCGCGTTCTCGCCCAGGCTCTTCACAAAACCGCTGGAGGCATTGTTGGACAGCGTCACAATCTGTGCCGCAGAGCCCGCCGCGCGGAAGGCCTTGACGCCATCCACCACCGCCTGGCCGGAGGCCACCATCATGATGGCCTGCGCATTGGACTGAAAAACCTTGGGAGCAATCGGCCCGAAGTCGGGCTTGGCGCGGTTGAATTTTTCCAGCACAACGGGCTGCAGCTTGGCCGTCGTCAGGCCTTTTTGCGCGCCGGCCACGCCATCGGCGCCGAAGCTGTCGTCCGCGTAGACAATGCCGATCCGCGTGATGCCCATGGAATGCAGATGGGTGATGGCCTTTTCGGCTTCGCGCTGGTAGGTGGCGCGCACATTGAAGACATGCTTCTTGACGGGCTGGTGCAGCACCATGGCACCGGTGGACGGGCCTATCAGCGGCACGCCATTTTTTTCAAGGATGGGAATGATGCCTTCCGTGTGGGGCGTGCCGCGCGTCAGGAACATTGCCACCACGTTCTGCTCTTCTATCAGCTTGCGCGCGTTTTCGGCCGCCAGCTTGGGGTCGAACTTGTCGTCGAGCGAGACCAGCTCAATCTTCTGGCCGTTGACACCGCCCTTGGCGTTGATGGTGTCAATGTAAAGCTTGGCGCCTTCTGTGGTTTCCTTGACACCTGCGCCCACCGCGCCGGTAAACCCGGCGGTCTGTCCGATCAGGATTTGCGCCTGGCTGGCGTGACCCAAGGCCATCAGCACGATGGCGCCGCACCATAAATTCAGTTTTTTCATGTTTTGCTCCTGGTGGAGTTCAGTTTACGCATCCCCGCTGAATAAGGAAGTGGGGAAATCACGAACAGGAAACCACGAACAGGAAATCATGGGCAGGAGCGCCGGCGCGGCGAGGTTGAAGCGCGGCAGGTGTAATGCTTTAACCCTACGTTCCGCACGCGAGGAGCCTCTGTCTAGAATGTTTGACCTCTTCAGGAAAGACCCAGCAATGTCCCAGGGAACCATCCGCATCCGCGGCGCGCGCCAGCACAACCTCAAAAATCTTGACCTGGATATCCGCACCGGGGAGCTGACGGTGGTCACCGGCCCCAGTGGTTCGGGAAAGTCCTCGCTGGTGTTCGACACGCTGTTCGCCGAAGGCCAGCGCCGCTATGTCGAGACGTTCTCGGCCTACGCCCGGCAGTTTCTGGACCGCATGGACAAGCCCGCTGTCGACAAGGTGGAGGGCGTGCCGCCGGCCATTGCAATCGACCAGAGCAACCCGGTGCGCAGTTCGCGCTCCACCGTGGGCACGATGACGGAGCTCAATGACCACCTGAAGCTCTTGTATGCCCGCTCCGCCCAGCTGTTTGACAAACAGACGGCACAGCTGGTGCGCCATGATTCGCCGGAATCGATTTATGCGGGACTGATGGCGCGCACGGCAGCCGTGGAGCAAGCCCAACTTTCGGCAGCGCCACCCCAGCGAGAATTAGCCCCTCTTCATGATGAAAGGGGCAGCGCAACGCCGGAGGCACGCGAAGCGACAAGCGTGGGGGTCCGTCTTGTGATGACCTTCCCGGTCGAGCTGCCCGGCAACACCAGCGCTGAAGAGGTGACGCAATGGCTGTCCGCCAGCGGCTTCACGCGGGTGCATGCCGAGCGGCAGATCAGCACACCGGCCGGCCCGCACAAGCTGCTCGACGTGGTGGCTGACCGCTTTCGCATCCAGACCACCGAAAAAGTCCGGGCGATTGAAGCCATCGAAATGGCGCTGAAACGCGGCGGCGGCCGGCTCAATGTGTATGTGATGGGCGCAGGCCCCGCGTCGCCCTCTTCCGCCACGCCCGAAGAGATGTGGCGCTTCTCCACCGGCCTGCATTGCCCCGACAGCGACACGCGCTACACCGACCCGACACCGTCGCTGTTTTCCTTCAATTCGGCCATGGGCGCCTGCGAGACCTGCCGCGGCTTCGGCCGGGTCATCGGCGTCGACTACGGGCTGGTGATACCCAACGACAAGCTCACGCTGCGCGCCGGCGCCATCAAGGTCATGCAGACGCCGGCGTGGCAGGAAGCGCAGGACGATTTGATGCGCCATGCCGAAACGGCCGGCATTCCACGCGACACACCCTGGTACAAGCTCACGCCCGAGCAGCAGGCCTGGGTGATCAACGGTTCGCCGAGCTGGAACGGCAAATGGAACCAGCACTGGTTCGGCATCAAGCGCTTCTTTGCCTACCTGGAAAGCAAGGCCTACAAAATGCACATCCGTGTGCTGCTGTCCAAGTACCGCAGCTACACCCAGTGCGAGACCTGCGGCGGCGCGCGCCTCAAGCTGGAGTCGCTGCTCTGGCGGCTTGGCTCCAAAGAGGCTGCCGATGCGGTGCTGCCGCCTGGCCAGCGCTTCATGCCGGTGGGCGTGCAGTGGAGCCGCCAGCAGCTCGAAGCCTTGCCGGGCCTGTGCCTGCATGACCTGATGCGCCTGCCGATTGACCGCCTGCAGAAATTCTTTGCCAGCCTGTCGCTGGCCGCCGAAGGGGACGATGCGGAACAGAAGGCCCTCAAACTGCTGTTCGAGGAAATCCAGACCCGCGTGAAATACCTGTGCGATGTCGGCATTGGCTACCTCACGCTGGACCGGCAAAGCCGCACGCTGTCGGGTGGCGAGGTGCAGCGCATCAACCTCACCACCGCGCTGGGCACCTCGCTGGTCAACACGCTGTTCGTGCTCGATGAGCCGTCCATCGGCCTGCATCCGCGCGACATGAACCGCATCACCCAGGCCATGCACCGGTTGCGCGATGCCGGCAATACGCTGGTGGTGGTGGAGCATGACCCCGCCGTGATGCTGGCGGCCGACCGCATGATAGACATGGGACCCGGCCCGGGCGAGAAGGGCGGGCAGATCGTGTTTGACGGCACGCCCGAGGACCTCCGGCACGCCGACACGCTGACCGGCGCCTACCTGGGCTCGCGCAAGCGGGTGGGCCTGGGGCTCAAGCGCGCGGTGAGCGACAACACTCCGCGCCTCATCCTCGAAGGCGCCCGCGACCACAACCTGAAAAATCTGACGGTGGAGTTCCCGCTGCAGCGCCTGGTGTGCGTCACCGGTGTCAGCGGCTCCGGCAAGTCCACGTTGATGCAGGACATCCTCGCGCCCGCCTTGCTGCGCCAGTTTGGCAAGGCCACGGAAACGCCGGGCCTGCATGACCGGCTCATGGGGGCCGACCACCTGACCGACGTGGTGTTTGTCGACCAGTCGCCCATCGGCAAGACGGCGCGCTCCAACCCCGCGAGCTATGTAGGCGCTTGGGATGCGGTGCGCGAACTGTTTGCCCAGTCACCGCTGGCCAGGCAGCGCAGCTACACCGCCACCAAATTCAGTTTCAACAACGGCGACGGGCGCTGCCCGACCTGCGGCGGCTCGGGCTTCGAGCATGTGGAGATGCAGTTTTTGAGTGACGTGTACCTGCGTTGCCCCGACTGCGACGGCAAGCGCTACCGGCCGGAAATCCTGGAGGTGACGATTGAGCGCAAGGCCATCGGCCAGCTCAAGCCGGTGCTGATGAATGTGTCCGATGTGCTGGAGCTGACGGTCAGCGAAGCCGTGCAGCTGTTCGCGCAGGACCGCGAAGTGCTGCGCGCGCTGCAGCCCATCGTGGATGTGGGCCTGGAGTACGTGAAGCTGGGCCAGCCCGTGCCCACGCTGTCGGGCGGCGAGGCGCAGCGCCTCAAGCTGGCTGGCTTTCTGGCCGAAGCCTCGAGGACGGCAAGCAAGAGCAGTGCAAGCAAGCAGGCGCTGGCGCTCAAGCACCCGGGCCGCGGCACGCTGTTCCTGTTTGACGAGCCGACCACCGGCCTGCACTTTGACGACATTGCCAAACTCATGCGCGCGCTGCGCAAGCTGATGGATGCGGGCCATTCGCTGATCGTCATTGAACACAACCTGGATGTGATTCGCTCGGCCGACTGGCTGATCGACCTCGGGCCCGAGGGCGGCGAGGGGGGCGGCCTGCTGGTGGCCCAAGGTACGCCCGAAGAGGTGCGCCAGCACCCGACCTCGCACACCGCCAAGGCGCTGCGCGAGTACGAGCTGGCCATGGGCCAGGTGCATGGCGTGGAAGAGGTCCGGCCCAAGGCCTGGACCACGCGGCCGGCCTTCTCCAACCTGATCCAGATCGTCAACGCCAAGGAAAACAACCTCAAGAGCCTGTCGGTCGACATTCCGCGCGGCAAGTTCAATGTGGTCACCGGCGTGTCAGGCTCGGGCAAGTCCACGCTGGCCTTTGACATTTTGTTCAACGAAGGTCAGCGGCGTTATCTCGAGTCGCTCAATGCCTATGCGCGCAGCATCGTGCAGCCGGCCGGGCGGCCTGAAGTTGATGCGGTGTACGGCATTCCGCCCACCGTGGCCATCGAACAGCGCCTGTCGCGCGGCGGGCGCAAGTCCACCGTGGGCACCACCACCGAGGTCTGGCATTTCCTGCGCCTGCTGTATGTGAAGCTGGGGGTGCAGCATTGCACCAAGGACGGTGCGGCGGTGATGCCGCAGAGCCCGGAGAGCATCGCGGCCCAGTTGCTCAAGACCTACCGCGGCCAGCACATCGGCCTGCTGGCGCCGCTGGTGATTGCCCGCAAGGGCGTCTACACCGAGTTGGCCGACTGGGCCCGGCCGCGCGGCTATACGCATTTGCGCATCGACGGCGAGTTTTTGCCGACCACCGGTTTTCCGCGCATTGACCGCTTCAAGGAGCACACGGTCGAGCTGCCGGTGGCGGACATCCACGTCACGCCCGAGAACGAAGCCGCGCTGCGGGTTGCGCTGGCCACTGCACTGGAGCATGGCAAGGGCGTGGTGCATGTGCTGGCCCCGCTGGACGGCCTGCGCGGCGCGATGATGGCGGGCGCCTCCACCAAGGGCCTGGGCCGGCTGGAGGCCTTCTCCACCAAGCGCGCCTGCCCGGTCTGCTCGACGTCTTACCCCGAACTCGATCCGCGCCTCTTCAGCTACAACAGCAAGCACGGCTGGTGCCCCGATTGCGTGGGGACGGGCGTCAAGCTCAGCAAGGAGCAGCGCAAGGTGTTTGACGACTCGGTGCGCGACGACGACAACAAGGGCCGCGAGCAGACTTTTGGCGAGCCGGAGGTCGACGATGTGGTCGATGCCGCTTGCCCCACCTGCGAAGGCACGCGCCTGAACAAACAGGCGCGCGCGGTGAAATTTGCCGGTGTGGGCATTGCCGACATCGCCGGCCTGTCGGTGACGGATGTTCGCCGCTGGGTTGAAAAACTGGCGCTGGCAGGCCGCGAGGCCGGCATTGCCCGCGACCTGGTGCCCGAAATCAAAAGCCGGCTGGAGTTTCTCGAGGACGTGGGCCTGGGCTACCTCACGCTGGACCGCGGCGCGCCCACGCTGTCGGGCGGCGAAGCCCAGCGCATCCGGCTGGCGGCGCAACTGGGGTCCAACCTGCAGGGCGTCTGCTACGTGCTCGACGAGCCCACCATCGGCCTGCATCCGCGCGACAACCAGATCCTGCTCAGCGCGCTGGGCAAGCTCAGCGACCGCGGCAACACGCTGGTGGTGGTGGAGCACGACGAAGACACGATACGCCGTGCCGACAACATCATCGACATCGGGCCCGGCGCGGGCAAGCGCGGCGGGCAACTGGTGGCCCAGGGCACGGCGGCGCAATTGTCTGCGGTGCCGGAGTCGCTGACCGGCCGCTACCTCGCACACCCGCTGATCCATCCGCTGCATGCCCGCCGCGAAACGGAGAAGCCCCTCACCCCAGCCCTCTCCCCAGAGGGGCGAGGGAGCGAAACGGGCTTGCTCCCTCTCCCTCTGGGAGAGGGCGGGGGTGAGGGCTCCCCTGCCAAGCCCCTGAGCAAACAAAAGCAGGCCGCGCTGAAAGCCGCAGCATTGAAGGCGGCCGCAGCAAGCGCCAGTGCGCTGCACAACGCCGCACCCGCTGCCGCGAGCAAATTCACCTCCTGGCTCACCGTGGTCAATGCCGGCCTGCACAACCTCAAGAGCGTGTCGGTCGATGTGCCGCTGTACCGGCTGGTGGCGGTCACCGGCGTGTCGGGCTCCGGCAAGTCCACGCTGGCGCGCGACGTGCTGCTGACCAATGTGCATGCGGGCGTGATGCTGCGCTCCACCAAGGCCGGGCGCGATGCTGACGACAAGGGCAAGACGCCTGACTGGGCGGGCTGCGAGCGCATCGAGGGCTACGCCGCGGTGGACCGCGTGCTGGAAGTTGATCAGACACCCATCGGCAAGACGCCGCGCTCCTGCCCGGCCACCTACATCGGTTTCTGGGACACGATTCGCAAGCTGTTTGCCGACACGCTGGAAGCGCGGGCGCGCGGCTACGGGGCCGGGCGCTTCAGCTTCAACACCGGCGAGGGGCGCTGCCCGACCTGCGAGGGCGCCGGTGTGCGCACCATCGGCATGAGCTTTCTGCCCGACGTGAAGGTGCTGTGCGAGACCTGCCACGGCGCGCGCTTCAACCCCGAGACGCAGGCCGTGACCTGGCGCGGCAAAAGCATAGGCGACGTGCTGAAAATGGAAGTGGATGAGGCGGTGGCGTTTTTTGCCTCCATGCCCAGCATTGCCCACCCGTTGCAGCTGCTCAAGGATGTGGGCCTGGGCTACCTCACGCTGGGCCAGCCTTCGCCAACGCTGTCGGGCGGCGAGGCGCAGCGCATCAAGCTGGTGACGGAGCTGAGCAAGGTGCGCGACGACATCACGCGGCGCGGCCAGAAGGCGCCGCACACGCTGTACGTGCTGGACGAGCCCACGGTGGGCCTGCACATGGCCGACGTGGAAAAGCTGATTCACGTGCTGCACCGCCTGGTCAACGGCGGCCACAGCGTAGTGGTCATCGAGCACGACCTGGACGTGGTGGCTGAGGCCGACTGGGTGATTGACCTGGGTCCCGATGGCGGTGACGCCGGTGGGCAGGTCGTCGCCTCGGCGCCGCCGGAGGCTGTCGTGAAGCTGGGCACGCACACCGGGAATGCGTTGCAAAGTGTGCTGGCGAGGGTGTAAGGTGCGCTGGTTTGCTATTGGATTTGTGGTTGTGGCGCCCGATTTATTTGGGCTAAAGGACAATTTCAGTGTTTTTTCGGAAGCTTGTAGGCCTGCAACGCGTGATTTGGAGATTCTGGGTATTGAAAGGCCAGCTTGCCCGCCTGAACCATGGCTGACAGGTGCTTGTTGCGCAGGTACTTGAGGTCCTTGCCGAGCAAGGTGGCAAGCTCCTCACCCCGCAACGGTTGCCACCCGCACAAATCACGGATGAGCTGGCGTAAGGCTGTTTCACCCATCCGCTGACCCGGGGCGGGCAACCTCTCCGCCAGTTCTGGCGGCAAAGGTGGTAAGTCCCGCTTACCACCTTCAGGTGTCTGCGCATCATCTTCGAGCGGCAATTTTCCCTGCTGTGGGTGCCTGTTGGCCACCTCCACAGGATTTGCCAGGGTGTAGTGCGTGCAGCTGTCACCGGATTATGCGGGGGAACTGGGCGCTGATGGCACGATGCCGCAGGACAGATCGTTGCCGCGGGGCCACCGGAAGCCGTGGTCAAACTCGGTACGCACACCGGGAAAGCGTTGCAAAGTGTGCTGGCGCGGGTTTGAGGCGTGAAATCGCCTGACACGGGTGCGACAGGCCTTCAGGTGTTGCCCTGATGTGGTGGGGGCCTGGCGCATGCATGATGGCGGCAGATAAACCACGCCATCACTTCGGGAGTCCCTTATGCAACGCCGCCAATTACTGCAAACCGCCGCCGCGCTGGCCACCTCCACCCTGGCCGCGCTGGGTGTCGCGCAGGCCCAGGTCTCCAGCTTTCCGGTCCGGCCCATCAAGCTGATCGTCGCCTTCCCGGCAGGCGGGCCGACCGACATCACCATGCGCTCGCTGGCCGACAACGCGTCGAAAATCCTGGGCCAGACGGTGGTGGTGGAAAACAAGCCCGGTGCGGGCGGCACGCTGCCGGCCCAGCAGCTGCAAACCTCGGCGCCCGACGGCTACACGCTGGCGCAGATTCCGCTGGGCGTGTTCCGGCTCGGCTACACCACCAAGATCAACTGGGACCCGGTCAAGGACCTCAGCTACATCATCAATGTGACCGGCTACGCCTTCGGCATCGTGGTGCCGGCCGACAGCCCGTTCAAGACCTGGGCCGACTTTGTCGCCTACGCCAAGGCCAATCCCGGCAAGCTGACCTACGGTTCCACCGGCACGCTGACCAGCCCGCACCTGACGACCGAGCTGATCGCGCAAAAGGCCGGCATCGAACTGCAGCATGTGCCCTACAAAGGCAGCGCCGACATGATGCTCGCACTGGTCAGCGGCCAGCTGATGGCGGGCGCCGACAGCACCGGCTTTGCGCCGCAGGTCGAGGCCGGCAAGCTGCGCGTACTCAACACCTGGGGCGAGAAGCGGCTCGACAAATTCCCCAATGCGCCCACGCTGAAAGAGCTGGGCTACGACATCGTGCAGAACTCGCCCTTTGGCATTGGCGCACCCAAGGGCACGCCGCCCGAGGTCGTCAAGCGGCTGCACGATGCCTTCAAAAAAGCCATGGAAGAACCCAGCTACGTCGCGGCCCTGGGCCGCTACGACATGCTGCCCAACTACATGAGCTCGGCCGAATACACGAAGTTCGCGCAGAACACGGTCGGCCGGGAGAAGGTCTTGATCGACAAGCTCGGGTTGGCCAAGCCTAAAGATTAGGCACACCCCTATCGTGATCAGTAGCACACCCCTATCGGGACTCACTGCGTGTAGTCCCTTTTCCCCTTGCAGGGGACGGCGCCTGCGGCCCGGCTAAGCCGGTTCCGTGGCGCCTGCTGGGAAATAGCACACCCCTATCGAGGCACACTGCGTGTAGCCTCTTTTTCCCTTGCAGGGGACGGTGCCTGCGGCCAGGCCCTTCGACAGGCTCAGGACAGGCCAAGGCCAGTTCCGCGGCCTCTGCTGGACCATGCACAACCGTTAAAACCGTTCGGGCTGAGCTTGTCGAAGCCTGTGGGGCATGGGAATGTCCTTCGACAGGCTCTCAAGAAACAGCTAAGAATCTCTTTTTTATTCAATAGGTTAGCGTATTTGTGTTGGCGGTGCTTTGAGGCTCAAACGGCGATGGGGCAGGTCTTTGGGACAAGGTCGAAGCCCATTTGTGCAGCTTGGCGCTGAACGGTCTTGAGCCTCTTGGCTTGGCTGCGTTGCTCGTACGCCGATTGATCAGTCTCAACAAATTCTTGGCTCTTGGTGAGCATGGCGTAAATGATGCGTGCCAGTTTGTGAGCCACTGCTGTGATGGCTTTGGCTGTGCCCATGCGTAGCGCCATGCGTCGGTAATACCCGCCCAATGCGCAGTGGGCGCGTGTCAGCCCTTGCGCGGCCAGCTTGAGCGCCAAGCTGACCCGATTGGGCACTCGCTTGGTGGCGCCGGACAGGCGCTTGCCGCCCGTGATGCGCGTGCCCGGGCACAAGCCCAGCCATGAACAGAAATGCCCTGCAGTGGCAAACTCGTGCAGCGTGCAGCCCAACTCGCACAGCACATTCATGGCTGTGGTCGCGTCAATGCCGGGCACGGCCGTCAAGTCCACGCCACTCCAATTGAGCAGCGCCGTGCGCAGATTAAACCTGGGCGCATTCTTGCCACGTCCTTTGTTCGGGTCGGCTTTGGCCTCTCGCTCATGCACGGCAAAGCCTTTGAGCAGGGTCTGAATGTGCTCATCAATCTCACCCAGTTGTGCGCTGGCGTGCTCGAAGGCCGCTAATTCAAGCTTCAAGCACAGTAGGTGCTCGAAAGCCCAAGTGCCTTCCAAACTCTTGGCGACCTCGTCCCGACTGGCCCGAACCCGGTAGTTGCACAAGGCCGCCAGCTTGTACGTATCGCGCTCGCCTTGCACGATGGCTCTCAAGATGGCCAGGCCGCTGTTGCCCACGATATCGCTGAGCACATTGGTGAGTTGCAAATTCATCTGTGTCAGTGCCTTTTGCATGCGCTGCACATGGCGCGCACGCTCTTGCAACTGGGTCTGGCGCAAGCGCACGATCTCGCGCAAACCACACACCGCCGAGGTCGGGCGAAACGCGCGCTGCAATAGGCCAAAGGTGTGCAGCTGCTGCAGCCATTGGCAATCGAGTACATCAGACTTGCGCCCGCTGACGTGGCGCACGCTCTTGGCATTGACCAGCCACACGTCCAGTCCACGCGCCTGCAGCACCTCATACAGCCCGACCCAGTACACCCCCGTAGATTCCACCGCAACGGTCTTGACGCCGCTGGCTACCAGCCAGTCGGCCAGTTGACCAAGATCGGCCGTGTGACAGCCAAACTCGCGCACCGTTTGCTCTTGGCGCTGCGGGGGAATCGCCACAAAATGCGACGCCGACCCTACGTCAATGCCTGCGGCATCAGGGTGCGTGATCGTCCATTCGGGCTTGCGTGCCTTCATTGCCATAAAAGTCCTTCACCGTTGAGTTACCGTGAAAGCTTCTGGGGCATGGACATGTCGTAAAGCTCAGTCTCTCAATCGGGATACGGGCACATCACCACAATGCGGCGCGGCCTGCTCACCATACTCGCCGACGATGTCGCAACCATACTCAGGGACGGGCACAAAGGCACCAAAAATCGATCGGTCTTGATCCCAGAGACTCCACGCCACGCACACTAGCACCTTCGCGCGCCCGCTGTTTCTTCCAAACGCCTTTCGGCCCGCGGACGAATATCTTGCTCAGGACGAACGGGTATGTGTGATGCCGGCCATTGCAAACAGCTCGTCGGCCAGCTGGTCGGCAAGCGCAGGCTCCACGCCGGAGCCAAAAATCAGCCGGTAAATGATGGGGGCCATCATGTGGTCCAGTACCTGCTGCACGCTGGGTGTGGCGTCGCCGCGCGCCTGGGCCCGGTTCACCAGCACGGTGGCTTCGGCGCGGCGGTTTTTCAGGCAGTTGGTCTCTTCCGATCCGGCCAGCGCGGCCGCCGCCTTCAGCATCGAGGTGTTGCCGGGCTTGTTGAGGTGGGTGATCAGCCCCCGGGCCCAGGCCGCGAGTTCGGCTTTCAGGTTGCCTGTCTCGGGCAGCGGGCGGTTCGGGTCCAGCCGCTCGGTCGCGGTTTCGCCCAGCAGGCCGTTCACGTCGCCCCAGCGCCTGTAAATGCTGGAGGCGCTGACGCCGGCGCGCTCGGCCACGGCCGGCACGGTGACCTTGTCGCGGCCTTCCTCGGCAATCAGTTCTTCCAGCGCTTTTCGCACCACGGACTGCACCTGCGCGCTGCGGCCGCCGGGGCGTTTGATCTGGGGCGTCATGGGGGTGTTCATGCGCTGATTCTAGCTTAAAGCAATGATATTTGCGTTAATTTAAAACTGGGCGTAGAATTCACAAACGCAAATAAATTTGCTTTAAGAAAGTCGAGCGTTTCCCATGACCGCACCTGCCGTCCCCTCTTTGCACGCCTCTTCCTCCGCCACGGCCGCCCGCTGGCAACTGTCGCCTGCGGCCGCCTTCCCGCTGCTGGCGGTCCTGTTGTTCGCGTTCTTCGTGGCGGGCAGCGCGCCGTCGCCGCTGTTTGTCGTATTCCAGCAGCAGTGGGGCTTTTCGCCGGCGCTGCTGACGGTGGCGTTCGCGATTTATGCGATTGCGCTGCTGGCCTCGCTGCTGGTGGCCGGATCGCTGTCCGACCACATCGGCCGGCGCCCCGTGGTGTTTGTCGCCCTGCTGCTGCAGGCCGGCGCGATGCTGACCTTTTTGCTGGCCGAGGGCATAGGCGGCATCATCGCCGCGCGCGTCGTCCAGGGCATCGCGACCGGCATGGTCAGCGGCGCGCTGACGGCGGCGGTGGTGGAAGCGGCCCCGGCGTCGCAAAAACGGCTGGGCGCGATGATAGGCAGCGTCTCGCCGCTGGCGGGGCTGGCCGTGGGCGCCTTGCTGACGGGCATCGCGGTCAAGCTCGCGCTGCACCCGGTGCCGCTGGTGTTCGGCGTGCTGGCCGCCATCTGCGTGACGGGTGCGGTGGCCACGCTGTTCCTTCCGGAAAGCGTCACGCCGCGCCCCGGCGCGCTGGCCTCGCTGGTGCCGCGCATTTCGGTGCCGGTGCAGGCGCGTGCTGAATTTGTGCGCGGGGTGCCGACGATGCTGGCGGTATGGTCGCTCGCGGGCCTGTACCTGTCGCTGGTGCCTTCGGTGCTGCAGCAAATCTTCGGCATCCACGACGGCATCGTCAACGGCCTGGCGATCGCCACCTTTTTCGGCCTGGGCGCCGCTTCACCGACCTTGCTCAAAAGCCTGCCGGCTGTGCGCATGAGCGCGCTGGGCATGAGCCTGCTGGCCGCGGGCGCCGGCCTCGTGGCCGTGTCGCTGGCCACGCATTCTGTGGGGCTGTTCTTCGCGGGAACGGCGCTGGCCGGTTTCGGCGGCGGCTCGGCCTTCTCGGCGCAGGTACAGACGCTTGCCCCGCTCGCGCAGCCGCATCAGCGGGCAGAGCTGTTTGCCGGGCTGTATGCCACCAGCTATCTGGCTTTCAGCGTGCCGGCCATGCTGGCCGGCCGGCTGATCGCGCCGCTGGGCCTGCCGGTCACGGTGGAAGGGTATGCGGCGCTGGTGTTGGCGGTGGCCGCCCTGGGCGCCTGGCTGCGCTGGACGGCTTTGCGCCGCGCTGCCGCCCTCCGTTAATCAGCAGGGGCCGCGGAACCGGCTTTGCCGGGCTGCAGGCGCCGTCCCCTGGAAGGGGAAAAGGCGCGACACGAAGTGCGCGTCCGATAGGGGTGATGTTTCTTCGTCCCCTGGAAGGGGAGGGGACGCTACACGAAGTGAGTGTCAGCAGGGGTGAGCAAAATCTTCGCCACCTCGGCAAAGCCCGCGCCGCGCTCGCCCCGCGTCACATAGCGCGGCAGGTGCGCCAGCTGCGGCACAAAGCGCGCGATGTTGGCCACGCCCACGCTGTTGGCAAAGGCCTTGAACATCAGCTGGTCGTTGGTCGAATCGCCCACGTAGACCCAGCGCGCCATCTCGGCGTCGAGGTCGCGCTGCCAGAGTTCACGAACAATCCAGCGCGCGCCTTCAAGCTTGTTGTGGCCGCCGTACCAGCCGTTGATGTGGATGCTGCTCACCGTGGCGTGCATGCCCTCGCTTTTCATCAGCGCCACCACCACGGCGATCTGCGCTTCGCTGAGCTGCGCGAACTCGCTGTGGTCGATGGCGATGTCGGTTTCGCGGCCTGGCGAGTCGGTGGCGCGGTGGATGCCGGGCAGTTCGCGCTCTATGCGCGCCAGCACAGCCCGCATGCGGCTGACGTTGGCTGCACGCGTGGCCGCGTCCTGCTGGTAGATTTTTGAGAGCGGCCGCGGCGCGGCGCTTTGGGGCTCCGGCAGCAGTGCCACCGCGCCGTTTTCGGCCACGATGGCATCGACCGGCCAGCTTGCCGCGAAAGGTTCGCTCCAGCCCACCGGCCGTCCGGTGATCGCCACCACCTTGAACCCGGCGGCTTTCAATTCAGCCAAGCCCTCCAGCGCATCAAGGGTAATCGCCCCTTCGGTGGTCAGGGTGTCGTCGATGTCGGTGAAAACACCGGAGATCCGGCGGCGCTCGTCAGCGGGCCAGTTGTCGAGTTCTTGCATCGTGAAATTTTCGCATGCTGGGGTGCCCCCACGGTTGCTCACTTCGTGTAGCGCCCGAGGCCTTGCAGGCCGCGGCTCGCCAGACGCTTCGCCTCTGTCGCCCGTCCAAGCCTGCGCAGGCAGGCTTGGAGCCGCGGGCTCCAGCCCCTCGGGGGCCGCTACGCCCGCGGCCCCTGCTGGTGCATTGCCTGCGGGGCGGTTTCGGTATAATTCAGGCTTCCTGAGGAGCGTTGCAACCCACATCACGTGGACCAGGCTCAGGACTTCATTGCAACCACGCTCACCCGCATGTGCTCTCAAGCCGGGTGAATGACTGAATTCTCCCGCCCCCGAAAGCCCCATGCCCGTGGCGATTTTGCCCAGTTGACGTTTGAATTTGGAGAACCGTATGAGCGCTGTCCTGAAACCCGTATCTGCCGCCGCCGACCACATCATTGCCGACCTGTCGCTCGCCGACTGGGGCCGCAAGGAACTGAACATTGCCCAGACCGAGATGCCCGGCCTGATGGCCATTCGCGAAGAATTCGCCAAGGCACAGCCCCTGAAGGGCGCGCGCATCACCGGCTCACTGCACATGACCATCCAGACCGGCGTGCTGATCGAGACGCTGCAGGCGCTGGGCGCCGACGTGCGCTGGGCTTCGTGCAACATTTTCTCGACGCAGGACCATGCCGCCGCCGCGATTGCCGCCAAGGGCACGCCGGTGTTTGCCATCAAGGGCGAGACCCTGGCCGACTACTGGGACTACACCCACAGGATCTTCGAATTCAGCGGTGCCAAGGGCACGCCTGAAGAAGGCCCGAACATGATCCTGGACGACGGCGGCGATGCCACGCTGCTGATGCACCTGGGCACCAAGGCCGAAAAAGACGCCAGCCTGATCTCCAAGCCGACCAGCGAAGAAGAAATCTGCCTGTTCAACTCGATCAAGGCCAAACTGGCGCAAGATCCGACCTGGTACAGCCGCCGCCTGAAGAACATCATCGGCGTGACCGAAGAAACCACCACCGGCGTGCTGCGCCTCAATGAAATGTCGGCCAAGGGCACGCTGGCCCTGCGCGCCATCAACGTCAACGACTCGGTCACCAAGTCCAAGTTCGACAACCTCTACGGTTGCCGCGAGTCGCTGGTCGACGCCATCAAGCGCGCCACCGACGTGATGGTGGCCGGCAAGGTGGCTTGCGTGGCCGGTTACGGCGACGTGGGCAAGGGCTCGGCCCAGGCCCTGCGTGCCCTGAGCGCCCAGGTGTGGGTGACCGAGATCGATCCGATCAACGCCCTGCAGGCCGCGATGGAAGGCTACAAGGTCGTGACCATGGAATACGCCGCCGACAAGGCCGACATCTTTGTGTCCGCCACCGGCAACAAGAACGTCATCACCTACGAGCACATGGCGAAGATGAAAGATCAGGCCATCGTCTGCAACATCGGCCATTTCGACAATGAAATCGACGTCGCCTCGCTGGAAAAATGCACCTGGGAAGAGATCAAGCCGCAAGTCGATCACGTGATCTTCCCCGATGGCAAACGCATCATCCTGCTGGCCAAGGGCCGCCTGGTGAACCTGGGCTGCGGCACCGGCCACCCCAGCTTCGTGATGTCGTCCAGCTTTGCCAACCAGACCATTGCGCAGATCGAGTTGTTCACCAAGCAGGCCGACTACGAAGTGGGCAAGGTCTATGTGCTGCCCAAGCACCTCGATGAAAAGGTCGCGCGTTTGCACCTCAAGAAGGTCGGCGCGATGCTGACCGAGTTGAGCGACGAGCAGGCGGCTTATATCGGTGTGTCGAAGGCAGGCCCGTACAAGGCCAACACCTACCGCTATTGATCAAGCGGCGGGTATTCCTCCCTCTCCCCCTGGGAGAGGGCAGGGGTGAGGGCTGGCGGCGTCAGTTGTCAAGCGAGCTTTTTTAAGGCCGCTGGCCTTCACCCCAACCCTCTCCCAAAGGGAGAGGGGGCAAGACAGGCCCCTCTGGGCAAGACAAAGCCTCCGTCTGAATGCCTTCAGGCGAGAGGCTCACTCCATGGAGCTACATGCGCGCTGACTTATTCCTCGTCGAACATGGCTTTGCCACCACCCGCTCCCAGGCCCAGCGCCTGATTGCCTCGGGTGTGCAGTGGCGCGCCGAAGAAGACGGTGCGTGGAAAAAGGTTGCCAAAAACGGCGATGAAGTGCCGGACGGCGCCGAGCTGCAGGTGCTCGACAACACCGAGGCCAAATACATCTCGCGCGGTGGCCTGAAGCTTGAAGGGGCGCTGAAAAGCACGGGTGTCGATGTCACCGGCCTGCGCTGCCTGGACATCGGCCAGTCGACCGGCGGCTTTACCGACTGCCTGCTGCAGCACGGTGCGGCGCAGGTGGTGGGCGTGGACGTGGGCCATGGCCAGCTGCACGCCAGCATGCGTGCTGACCCGCGGGTTGTCTGCATCGAAGGCGTCAATGCGCGGTCCATGACGGCTATGGACCTGATCGCTGGTCCTGCCCATGAAGCGGGGGCTGATGAGGGCGGATTTGATGATGATGAAGCCGGGCTGGAGGCCGAGACCCCCCTTGATGCGGACTTTGACTTCCTGACCGGTGACCTGTCCTTCATTTCGCTCACGCTGGTGCTGCCCGCCGTGGTGCGCCTGCTCAAGCCCGGCGGCGATGTGCTGATGCTGGTCAAGCCGCAGTTCGAGCTGCAGCCGGGCCAGATAGGCAAGGGCGGCATTGTGCGCGAAGCGGCGCTGTTTGAGTTTGTGGAAAAGCGCCTGCGCGATGCCTGTATTGCGCTGGGGCTGGACGTCAAGGCCTGGCTGGCTTCGCCGATTGACGGCGGTGACGGCAACCGCGAGTTTTTCATCTATGCGGTCAAAGGCCACGACAACGCCGGCGAGAGCCAGCCGCTGCCCGCTGCCCCGCAACGCAAGGCGCCCAAGCGCCTTCCCCGCGCTGCCTCGCGCGAACCGCATGAAGACCCGGAAGCCGCGCATGCGGGCCAGCCGGGACCGGCGCGCGGCAAGCGGCGCGACAAGAAAACCGACAACGATTGAGATCTTGCGATGAACCTTCCCATCAGTTTTGAATTCTTTCCTCCCAAGACGCCTGAGGGCGCAGACAAGCTGCGCGTGACCCGCCAGGCCCTGTACGCGCACAAGCCGGAGTTTTGCTCCGTGACCTTTGGCGCGGGTGGCTCCACGCAAGAAGGCACCTTTGGCACCGTCAAGGAAATCCTGGACGAAGGCGTGATCGCGGCCTGTCATTTCTCGTGCATTGGCGCGACCAAGATCACGGTGCGCCAGCAGCTGGCGACCCTGCAGGCCATGGGCGTGAAGTACCTGGTCGCCCTGCGCGGTGATCTGCCCAGCGGCTATGGCATTGGCGGTGAGTTTCATTACGCCAGCGACCTGGTGGCTTTCATCCGTGAAGAAACCGGAGACGCTTTTCACATTGAAGTGGCGGCGTATCCTGAAGTTCACCCGCAGGCCAAGTCGGCCGATGCCGACCTGCAGGCTTTTGCCACCAAGGTCAGGGCCGGCGCCAATTCGTCCATCACCCAGTACTTTTTCAACGCGGACGCCTACTTTCGGTTTGTGGACGATGTGCGCAAACTTGGCCTGGATGTGCCGGTGGTGCCCGGCATCATGCCCATTACCAGCTCCACGCAGCTCATGCGCTTTTCCGATGCCTGCGGCGCGGAAATCCCCCGCTGGATCCGCCTGCGGCTGCAGGGCTTCGGCGACGACACGGCGTCCATCAAGAGCTTTGGCCTCGACGTGGTCACCGAGCTGTGCGACCAGCTCTGCACGGCTGGCGTGCCCGGCATTCATTTTTATACGATGAACCAGGCCGCTGCGACGACGGAGATTCTTCGGCGTTTGCAGTACAGGGCCTGATGGCATGCAACACTGCACCAGGTAAGCCTGTGCACCAGGGCGCTGTCAGGGTCTGGATTGTTGCAAGCCTGCTGGCCGTGCTGGCGGGCTGTGCGACAGCCCCGCCGGTGCAGCCGCCGTCCGGCTTTCCACCCGGCCCGGCCACCAAGCCTGCGGTCACTGCTCCGACGGCACCGGCAGATCCGATGGGGGGTCCCGCGCCGGCCAACCCGTCCGTGGCGGCCGAGCCGGAGTTGCTGGCCGGCGAGGTACCCCGCGAACTCGAGCGCGGCCAGGCATCGTGGTACGGGCCCCGCTTTCATGGCCGGCGCACGGCCAGCGGTGAACGCTACGACATGCATGCGCTGACGGCAGCCCACAAGACCCTGCCCTTCGGCACGCTGGTGCGCGTGCGCAGCCTCGTGACGGGACGCGAGGTCGAGGTGCGCATCAACGACCGCGGCCCCTTCGGCGCGGGCCGGGTCATCGATGTGAGCCGCGCCGCGGCCGAGGCCCTGGGCATGATGGGACTGGGCGTGAAAGACGTGCTGCTGCTGGTGCCGGAGTCCACGCCGGTAGTCGAGGCGCCCGTGCCACCGGTGGCCAAAAAACGCCGTGCGCGCAAGGTGCACCAGGGCCGCTCAGGGGGCAACGCCCTGTAGCGGGCTTTTGGGCTCTTGGCCGCCTCTTTCGGCGGCGCGCGAGTGCGCTACATTTTGAACATGACGAGCAAAGCAAAAGAAGCCAGGCCCCGGCCCACGCGCAACGACGCGCAGCGCCAGTCCATCCTGGACGCGGCGTCCCTGCTGTTTATCGAAAAAGGTTTCGGCGGGACCAACATCAATGACATCGCGGACGCGGTCGGTGTGAGCCGAACGGCGCTTTATTACTACTTCCCCAGCAAGGAGTCGATGCTGGAGGCGCTGACCGAAGAAGTTACCGAAAAAGCCAGCCTGCTCGCCGCCAGTGTTTCGGAGCGCGATCTCCTGCCACCGCGGGATGCGCTGCGGCAGCTGATCCTGCAGCATGCGGGCCTCATCCTTTCGCATCCGCTGCAGTTCCGGGTGGTGGAGCGCAGCGAGAGCAACCTGCCCGAGCCGCACCGGTCGGCGGCCGAGGCGGCCCGCCGCGCGGTGCTGGACCACTTTGTGCGCGTGATACAGCGCGGGATCGACGAAGGCCAGTTTCGCGACACCAACGCCCATATCGCCGCGTTTTCGATCATCGGCATGTGCAACTGGTGCGCCTGGTGGTTCGACGCCAAGGGCAATGTGCCGGCCAGCGGCGTGGCCGAGTCCATCGCCGACTTCAGCCTGCGCGCGCTGTTGCCTGACCACGCGCAACGCGCACGTGCGGGGTCGGCGGAAGAGGCGGTCAGCCAGATGCGGGACGCGCTGACCGCTTTCGACAACCACCTGAAAAAGAAGCCGTCCCGGCATTCGGGTTAACACTAACGTCAAATAATTGACACTTCTGTCGAATCTACCTATCATTGATCCAAATCAATGACGGGGCCGCGCTGCGGCTTGACAGATGACAGCAACCGATCCAGGCAAAACCGCGAGCACCGCGTCACAGCCCGCCTCACAGGCGACCGCGGGATTTCTGAATACCGACTGGAACCCGCGCGATGTGCCGCAAGGCACGCGCACCACCAATGTGGTGTTGCGTACCGCCGATGGCGCCGCCACGAGCGGCTCGCTGTACCAGCCCGCCACCCCGGCGGACACCGTGGTGTGCGTCATGCACCCGCGGGAATTCATGGCCTGCCATTACCTGATCCCGGACATCGTCGGGGCGGGTTATGCCGCCTGGTCGCAGGCGCCGCGCTCGGTCGGCAACGACTTGCGGCTCGAACATGAATTCGCGCTGCACGACGTGGCCACCGGCCTGGCTTATCTCCGGTCGCGCGGTTTCAGGCGCATCGTGCTGCTGGGCAACTCAGGCGGCGCCGGCCTGTATGCCTTCTATGCGCAGCAGGCCGCACTGCCGGGTCAGGTGCGCATTGCCAAAACACCCGGCGGCAAGCCCACCCAGCTGGCAGAGCTGGACATGCCCGTGCCCGATGGCATGGTGTTCATCGGCCCGCACGCGGGGCAGGGCGCGCTGCTGATGAACTGCATCGACCCTTCGGTGGCCGACGAAAATGATGCGCTGTCGGTTGACGCCTCGCTCGACCCGCTCAACCCGGCGAACGGTTATGCCGGCCCGAAAGCCACGCGCTATGCGCCGGAGTTTGTGGCGCGCTACCGGGCAGCCCAGCGTGACCGCGTCGCCCGCCTGGACGCGACGGCCCGCGCACTGATCGAGCGACGCCTGGCCGCGCGCCGGCGCGTCAAGGCCGCGGTTGACGCCGCGGGCAAGGCCGCGGTTGACGGCGCGAGCATGGGCGCCAGCGACGAAGACCGGCGGCTGGCAGGCCACACGCCCATCATCAACGTCTGGCGCACCGATGGCGATTTGCGCTGCCTTGATTTGTCGCTGGACCCGTCGGACCGCAAGTTTGGATCGTTGTGGGGCGCCGAGCCCTTTGCCTCCAACTATGGCGCGGTCGGCTTTGCACGGCAGTGCACGCCGGAGAGCTGGCTTTCCACCTGGTCGGGCATCTCGTCCAACGCCACGCTGGCCAAGACCGCCGCGGCCATCACACAGTCGGTGCTGGTGGTCGAGTACACCGGCGATCAGGCCTGCTTTCCGGGCGACGTGCGTCAGATTTTCGAATCGCTCGCGAGCGCCGACAAGCGCCACCTGCGCGTGCGCGGCGACCACCACGGCCGTGCGCTGTCGCCCGGTGAAGAGCCCGGGCGGCTGGAGGCCGGCCGGCTGCTCGGCGCCTGGCTCCAGGAACGCTTCCCGCAGTGATGGCCCCGCGCCTTTTCGCACAACCTTTTTCACCCTCACGACAGAAAGACCACCATGTCAGCCCGTGACCTGCTTCCCCAACCCGCATTGCGCGGCGTTGACCACACCGCCCGGCCCACCTGGAAGCTGCGCGAAACCATCGAGTTTTACCGCGACAAGCTGGGGCTGCCCCTGGTGCATGTCATCTCGGCTCGCGGCTGGGGCCCGGCTACGCACCCGGACTTTCTGCATTTTTTCTTCGACAGCGGGAACGGCAGCACGATTGCCTTCTTCTATTACCTGGGCTCCGACCAGCCGGCCACGATGGAAGACCGGGCATCGAAGCCGCCACTGCCCGACGACCACGTGTTCGACGCAACCCACACCGCATGGATCGTCGAGAGCGCCGAAGAACTCCAGGCCTGGAAACAGCGCCTGGAGGCCCAGGGGCTGAACGTCTCGGTGGAAACCGCCCATGAAGTCATCGAGTCCATCTATGTGCGCGACCCCAACGGCTACTTTGTCGAGTTCACGCGCAAGCTGCGCCCGCTGGACCGGCTTGATGCCGACGACGGCGCGCTGACCCTGCAGGCCGCGCTGGAGGCTGAAGACGCCGCAGTGCGGCGCGGCAGCCATCTGGCCCGTATTGACGACATCTGGTCCGCCAAGGCCAGACTGCTGGATGAACGCGGCGGCGCTGGCGACCGCGTGGGCTCGGCCGTGGCCATTTACGTGCCCCGGCTCGCGGAGTTCTCGGCATTGGTCCACGACGCCGCGGCGCGGCCCGAATGCCGCGTGACGGCGGTCGGTGACTACGACCTGATCGAGGCCGGGCAAGCGATGGAATTTCGCCGCAAGGCGCTGGGGCTCAAACCCGCCGTCTGGTACGGGCTGTTCACCGGCGGGGTTCGCGGGCACATTGAAGTGTTTGAGCGGGACCGTGTGGTCATTGCACCGGCCCGGCCCTGAGCACACGCTGAAACCCAAGAGAACCAAAGAGACCCCGGAGACAAGCATGCGAGACATTCAAAGCCCCATCGAGGGCGTGACCTACCCGTCCGACCAACGCGCCGCCGCCTCGCTGGCGAATGGTTCCTGGGTGGCCTCCACCGTGGGCGACTGCCTGCGCGCCACGGCGGCGCGCTACCCCGACAGGCAGGCCTTTATCAGCGATGAGCGAAGCCTGACTTTTCGCGAACTGGACGAGACAACGGATCGCCTGGCCGCTGCGCTGCTGGCCATGGGGCTGGCGACGGGCGACCGCGCCATCTTCCAGCTCGGCACGACGGTGGATACCGCCATCGTGCTGCTGGCCTGCTACAAGGCCGGCATCGTGCCGGTTTGCTCGCTGCCGCAGCACCGCGAGGTTGAAATCGGCCAGCTCGCCGCCCAGTCGGGCGCCCGCGGCTATTTTGTGCAGACCGATTTCGGCAGTTTCGACCTGGTCGGTTTAGCCCGGACCATGGCGGCCCGGCACCCGTCACTGGAACATCTGGTCGTGGTGCGCGGCGCGGTCGCCGGCCTGCCCGGCATCGACGCATTGATCGCCGACATGCCCCTTGAGCAGGCGCGGCAGCAGTTGGGCCATATTGCGCTCGGCATGGAAGACGTGCTGAGCTTCCAGCTTTCCGGCGGCACCACCGGTGTGCCCAAAATCATTCCGCGCTTCCATGCCGAATACCTGGGGCATTCCGCCGCATGGATGCGGCGCTACCGCATCGACGCCGGCAGCCGCGTGATCTGGTCCCTGCCGCTGCTGCACAACGCCGGCCAGCTGTACACACTGATGCCCGCGGCCCTGATGGGCGTGACCGTGGTGCTGATGCCCAGGGTGGATATTGCCCGCATGCTGGCGCTGATTGAAGAACACCGCATCACGCATGCCTTGTCGATCGGCCCGATCGCGCCGCAGCTGCTGGCGTATACCGACATCGCCAGGCACGACCTGTCGTCGCTGCAGCTCTTTGCCACCATGAGCCGCGCCGACAAGCTGGAAAAGCACATTGGCGTGCCTTGCTCCAACCTGTACGGCATCACCGAAGGGCTGCTGCTCGGCTCGCCCGCCGATGCGCCGGCCTTTGCGCGGCACCACACGCAAGGCACTTCGGGTTGCGCGCACGACGAGATCCGCCTGCTGGTGCCCGAAACCGAAGAACCGAGTCCGCCCGGGGAGATGGGCGAGATGTGCTTTCGCGGCCCGTCCAGCCTGACCGGCTTCTTCGGCAATCCCGAGGCGAACGCCAAAGCCTTCACCTCCGACGGCTTCTACCGCACCGGCGACATGATGACCGCGCACGTCGTCGACGGCGTCACCTGCTATGCCTTTGAAGGCCGGCTGCGCGACAACGTCAACCGCGGCGGCGAAAAAATCGGCTGCGAAGAGGTCGAAGGCTTCGTCAGCCAGCACCCGGCCGTGGCCGACGCCAAGCTGGTTGCCATGCCCGACCCGTTCTACGGCGAGAAGGCCTGCGTCTTCATTGTTCCGCGCCCCGGCATGGTTGCACCCGACGTGAAGGCGCTCGGCGCCTTCCTCGTCGGCCTGGGCCTGGCCAAATACAAGTGCCCGGAACGGGTCGAGATCGTTGACAGCTACCCGCTGACGCGCGTGGGCAAGATCGACAAGCCCGCATTGAAGCAGCGCATCGCCGACCAGCTGGCCGCCGAGGCGGCAGGGAGCCCGTCATGATCGCCACCGAGCAGGTGCTGGGCGAGCGGCCGCTGGTGATTCGCCGCCGCGTCAAGTGGGGCGATTGCGACCCGGCGGGCGTGGTCTACACGCCGATGTTTTCCGAATACGTGATCTCGGCGGCCGAGCTCTTCTATGGCTCGCTGTTCCACACAACGCCGCAGCGCGCCAAACACGAGCAGGGTTTTGGCACGCCCAGCCGCGCGCTGGCGTTTGACTTCAGGCGTTCATTGCGGCCCGATGACGAGTTCGACATGACGGTCACCGTGGCCGGCATCCAAAGCCGCACCTATGTGCTGGACGTGACCGGCCGCACGCTGGAAGGTGAGGTGATTTTTGTCGCCACGCTGACGCCGGTGTGCGTGGCGCGCGACGAGCGCCGTTCGATAGAGATCCCGCCGGCGTTCCGCGCTGCACTGGAGCGCTACCAGGCAGCCTGCGCCGCAGCGCCTTCCATCACGCCAGAGAGGAGCACACCATGAAGATCGCCGTCATCGGCGCCGGGCCGGCCGGGCTGTATTTCTCGCTGCTCACCAAAAAACACAACCCGGCGCATGAGATCAATGTGTATGAGCAAAACCCCGAAGGCGCCACCTACGGCTGGGGCGTGGTGTTTTCCGACGTGGGCCTGGCCTTCCTGAAGGAGGCCGACGCGGAATTCTTTGCCGAATTCACGGCCCACCATGAAAAGTGCGACTACATGGAGGTGGTGCACCGCGGATGTCATGTGCAGATCCACGGCAATCACTTTTCACGCACCGCTCGCATCGACATGCTGCAGACGCTGCAGCGGGCCTGCGAGCGCGTGGGTGTGCGCATTCACTATGGGCAGCGCATCGGCGACGTGTCTGCGCTCGCGGCGGAAGTGGATTTGCTGATTGCTGCTGACGGCGGCAACAGCGCGGTGCGCACACAGTTTGCCGGGCACTTCCGTCCCACGTTTGAAAAACGCCGCAACAAGTTTGCCTGGTACGGCACGCGCCAGCGCTTTCATCCGGTGTCGCTGATCTTCAAAGAGACCACGCACGGCGTTTTCATTGCCCACAGTTACCAGTACAGCGCCGAGCTGAGCACCTTCCTCGTCGAGGTTGACCCCGACACCTGGAAGCGCGCCGGGCTGGACGCGGCCAGCGAAGACGAGAGCCGCCGTTACTGCACGCAGGTGTTTGGCGCCGAGCTGGGCGCCAACGTGCTGCTGACCAACCGCTCGCTCTGGTTTGAAGCCAACATCGTCAAGAACGAGCAGTGGACCCATCGCAACATCGTGCTGCTGGGCGATGCCTTGCGCACGGTTCATTTCTCGCTTGGTTCCGGCACACGCATGGCCATGCAGGACGCAATTGCGCTGCACAAGGGCCTGGCTGCGCACCCGGACGACCTGGCACTGGCCTTTGCCGCGTTCGAGGCCACGCGGCGGCCGGCGTCATCGAGCTTCCAGAACGCCGCGGCCAAAAGCCTGGACTGGTATGAAAACGTGGCCGGCAAGCTGCATCTGGACCCGGTCAGTTTTGCCTACGACTACATGCGGCGCACCGGCCAGGTGAGCCACGACGACCTGAAGCAGCGCGACCCGCACTTCACCGCGGCCTTTGAAGCCCTTTGAAATCATTTGAAGTCATTTGAAGTTCATTTCCCCGCCACCCGATCACGCCCCCACCACGAGACCCACGGAGACAACACCATGAAATTTCTGCAGATCAAAACATTGACAGGCGCGGCCGCCGTGCTGCTGGCTTGCGCCATGCTCCCGGCGGCGGCACAGACCTTTCCGGTCAAGCCGGTACGCGCCGTACTGCCGTATTCCGCCGGCAGCGGCCCGGACTCGGTGATGCGCAGCGTCGGCGAAAAGCTCACGCGCGACTGGGGCCAGCAACTGCTCGTCGACAACAAGCCCGGCGCCAACGGCTGGCTGGCGATCGGCGAAACCAAGCGTGCGCAGCCGGACGGTTACACGTTGATGACCGTGGATTCCACGCACATGACGCTGCAGCCGCACCTCTACAAGCAACTGCCGTTTGACCCGGCCAAGGATTTTGAACCGGTGGCGCCGCTGTACAGGACAAACTTCTTCATCGTCGTCGGCGCCAACGCTCCGTGGAAAAACGTGACGGAACTGATCGCCGCAGCGAAAGCCAAAGACGGGCACCTGACCTACGGAAGCTGGGGCATAGGCAGCGTGGCCCATGTCGGCACCGCCATGTTTGAGCATTCCACCGGCGCGAAGATGACGCACGTGCCCTTCAAGGAGCTCCCCCAGCTTTACACCGCCGTGGCAACCGGCGAGGTGGACTGGGCTTTTGGTACCGCTGCGACCGTTGGCCCTCTGTACAAGGCAAAGAAGGTCAGGCTGCTGGCTTATGCGGGGCACAACCGCATGGCAGGTTATACCGATGTGCCGACGGTGGCTGAATCCGGTGGCCCGGCCGGTTTCGAGCTGCCGACCTGGGTGGCGATGTATGCCCCGAAAGGAACGCCCAAGCCGGTGGTTGACCGGATCCAGTCCGGGGTGGCCAAGGCGCTGGCGGATGCCGACATCAAGGACAGGCTGGCGAATTTCGGTTTTGAGCCCTGGATTGCGCCACCTTCGGATGTGACGAAGGCCGCTGAAGCCGACAAGCTCCGCTTCGCTGAAATCGTCAAGCGCTCCAGAATTGCCCTCGACTGAGCCCGGGCCAGGTCCTTCCTTTCATCCGGAGACAAAAATGACCATTCAAAATCGCAACATATTGTTTGCAGCGCGCGCATTGATGGCCCTCATCTTCCTGGTGGCCGGCATGAGAAAGTTGCTGGCGTGGGGAGCCACCGTGGGCTACTTCAACAAGCTCGGCATTCCGCTGCCTGAAATTGCACTGGCATTGACGGTAGCGCTAGAGATCGGTGGCGGTATCGCGCTTGTGCTGGGCTGGAGGCTGCGGCTTGCAGCTGGCGTCATGGGCGCCTTCACCCTGGCGTCGGCATTGATCGCGCACGCCTTTTGGGCCGCTGAACCGCCGCAGTTCAACGCGCAGCTTTTGAGCTTCCTCAAGAACACCGCGATGGCGGGCGGCTTTCTGTTGCTGGCGTATGTCGCAGGACATCAAAAAGAAACCTGACTTGTGAAAGGTGTTCGGGGCTGGTTCGGGCTGGCCTTGTGCGGTGGGTGTCCCGGGCAGAAAATACAAATTGTTATTGTTGATTGAACTCCTGAGTGTCGAGAAAGCCGTGTCTGCTTCGTCGTACAGGTAGGCGGCCTGCAAAGGGCCTGCAAAAGTATTGCCGGCCGTGTTTGGCCGTGGTAAATACCAACCAGCCCCAGGAGAATCGCATGACCACCACTTCACACCGCACCGCCACAACTTCCGACCGCGAGCTTGTACTGACCCGCCATATCGAGGCTCCGCGTGAAAAGCTCTTCAAGGCCTGGACCACGCCCGAACTCCTGACGCAATGGTTTGCGCCCAAACCCTGGAGCACGCCGCGCGCAGAGCTCGACGTGCGACCCGGCGGCGCCAACTTTGTTGTCATGCGCGGCCCCGATGGCACGGACTTTCCCAATCGCGGCGTCTACCTTGAGGTGGTCCCCAACGAGCGGCTGGTTTTCACCGATGCCTACACCGAGGCATGGAAGCCGTCTGAAAAGCCGTTCATGACGGTGGTGCTGACCTTTGAAGAGGAAGCCGGTCCCAACGGTCCTGGGACCCGATACACCGCCCGGGTCATGCACTGGACCGTCGCCGACCGCGAGGCGCACGAGAAAATGGGTTTCCACGAAGGCTGGGGCCAATGCACGGACCAGCTGGCTGAATTGGTCGGTGCGCCCAAGCCCACGGCCTGAGCATTCCCGCGCGCGGGGCGCCGGCGTTCGTGCGGCTGCGACCGGCATCTGCAGGATTTTGTCGCCGCCCGATTTCATCTGACAATAAACACGGGTGGCTGCGTCGCCGGCCCATGGAGATCAGGATGAGGCTGAAGTTCAGGCTGAGCAACTGGCTGGTCATGGGCGGGTTGGTATTGTTAATGCCCGCCGTCGCGCAAGACCGGCAAAACTACTTTGATGACCCTTTCCTGCGGGTGAGCTCAGCCATGGCGGCTTGCCCCGTGCCTGAAGGGCCGTCCTTCACACAAGAGCAGGTACGCGCAGAGGCGCACGTGCGCGCCCAGCATGGCGGCAGCTGTTTTCGATCCGGGCGGTGCCGTTTGCCCAACTCCTATCTTTACGACAAGGAGATCATTCCCAGGGTGGCGATCTATCTCCAGCAGGATGGCCGTTTTGGCGACACCAGCGTCTGGGTGCTGGGTGAACGGCGGCTGGTGACATTGATGGGATGCGTGCAGTCGCAAGAGCAGGCCCTGGCGATGGAGCGTGCCGTGATGCTGGTGGACGATGTCATGGGCGTGGTCAACCACTTGATGGTCGGCACCACCGGCACACCGAAGTACAGCACGGTGCCGGCGGGCGCAGCTGCGGCCCATTAGCCGCTGTAAGAGGCAAAGAAAGTCAGGCTGCTGCCCTGTGTTGGGCCCGGGCGCATGACTGGTAATACCGATGTGGTGACAGTTGGGCAGAGTAGGGGGCATCGGCCCACGGCACATCCCCTGTCTTGATTGGTGGCAAATGACGTCAGCGCCGTAGCTGGCAGAGCCTCCGATGAACAATAAATTGGGCCATAAGACGCTCCAGAGCAAAAAAATCCCGGGCTTACTATAATTTCAGTAATTCCTGAAAATTCAATAAGTCCACGCATGAATCTAGCCCCCCTGACCCAGCGTTTTGTCCTGCATTTCGGTGAAATGGGCAGCCGCTGGGGCATCAACCGCACCGTGGGGCAGATTTATGCGCTCCTTTACGTGTCGCCCCGCGCCCTGAATGCCGATGAAATTGGCGAGGCGCTGGCGTTTTCGCGCTCCAACGTGAGCATGGGGCTGAAGGAGCTGCAGTCGTGGAACCTGGTGCGGCTGCAGCACTTGCCCAATGACAGGCGCGAATATTTCAGCGCGCCGGATGATGTCTGGGCGATTTTCCGTACCCTGGCCGAGGAGCGGCGCAAGCGTGAGATTGACCCGACGCTGTCGATGCTGCGCGATGCGCTGATGGAGCAGCCGGCGAACCAGGACGACATCCACGCCCAGGCGCGCATGAAGCAGATGCACGACCTGATCGAGCTGATGACGGGCTGGCTGGCCGACGTGCAGAAGATGGACTCGGCCACGCTGATGAGCCTGATGAAGATGGGCGCCAAGGTGCAGAAGCTGCTGCAGATGAAAGACAAGGTGACCAGCACCGTCAAGGCCGGTTTGACAGGCCGGGCGGCATCAAGCACAGTGGCGGCGAAGTCTGACGGCCCGCCAGGGCCCGCAGCGCCGCCTGCCAACCTTGCCGATAAAAACAGGAGTTGACAATGGAAGGACTTGACGCATTTCTTTTGGCCCGGATCCAGTTTGCAGCCAACATCACCTTCCATATCCTGTTCCCTACCATCAGCATTTCGCTGGGCTGGGTGCTGCTGTACTTCAAGCTGCGCTTCGTCAGGACGCAGGACCAGTACTGGATGGATGCCTACCAGTTCTGGGTGAAGATTTTTGCGCTGACGTTTGCGCTGGGCGTGGTGAGCGGCATCACCATGAGCTTCCAGTTCGGCACCAACTGGCCCGGCTACATGCAAAAGGTCGGCAACATCGCCGGGCCGTTGCTGGCCTACGAGGTGCTCACGGCGTTCTTCCTCGAGGCCACGATGCTGGGGGTGATGCTGTTTGCGCGTGAGCGCGTCAGCGAAACCATGCACACCATCGCCACGCTGCTGGTGGCCGGCGGCACCACGCTGTCGGCGTTCTGGATCCTGGCGCTCAATTCGTGGATGCAGACACCGGCCGGTTTTGAAATGATCAACGGGCAGGCGCATGTGACGAGCTGGCTGCAGGTGATCTTCAACCCGTCGTTTCCGTACCGCCTCACGCACATGCTGCTGGCCTCGGGCCTCACTGTGTCGTTTCTGGTGGCGGGTATTTCTGCCTACCGCTGGCTGCGCAACGAGCGCGGCGCCGAGGTCATGGCCAGCCTGAAGACCGGCGTGTACCTCGCCGCCATCCTGATTCCGCTGCAGATTGTGGCGGGTGACTTTCACGGCCTGAACACACTGGAATACCAGCCCGCCAAACTCGCCGCGATGGAAGGCATCTGGAAGACGGAGCGGGGCGTGGCTGCGGTGCTGTTTGCGCTGCCTGATGCCGAGGCACGGGAAAACCGTTATGAAATTGCCATTCCGAAGTTGGCCTCGCTGTACCTGACCCATTCGCTGGACGGCGAAGTCAAGGGGCTCGACCAGTTCGAGGGCAAGCATCCGCCGGTGGCGCCGGTGTTCTGGGCCTTTCGCATCATGGTGGGTGTGGGCATGCTGATGCTGGCCGTGAGCTGGGCGACTGTGTACCAGCTGGCACCGTGGAAGAAAGACCCGGCACGCACCCTGACCCCATGGCACGCACGGGTGCTGGTGGCCATGACCTTTGCCGGCTGGGTAGCACTGGTGGCCGGCTGGTATGTCACCGAGATTGGCCGCCAGCCCTGGCTGGTCACGGGCGTGCTGACCGCGGCTGATGCCGCATCCAAAGTGCCGGCGCCACGGATTGCCTTCACCCTGTCGCTTTACCTCGCACTTTATGCCGCGCTGATCGCGGCCTATATCTCGGTGGTGTTTTACCTGGCGCGCCACAAGACCCATGCCGACCGGCCGTCTGGCGCCGGCATGGAAGACACCCTCAATCCCGTGAGCTACCCGAAAAAGGAAGGAGCCGCCAATGCTTGATCTTGCCCCTGATCTGACGCAGGCCGCAGGCTGGATGCCGATTGTTTTCCTGGTGGTGATGGGCCTGGCCATGCTGGCCTATGTGGTGCTGGACGGCTATGACCTGGGTGTGGGAATGCTGATGCACCGCGCCAGCGACGACGACAAGGACACCATGATCGCCAGCATTGGCCCCTTCTGGGATGCCAATGAAACCTGGCTGGTGCTGGGCGTGGGCATTTTGCTCACGGTGTTTCCGCTGGCGCACGGCGTGATTCTGGGCGCCTTGTATCTGCCGGTGGCGATGATGCTGATCGGGCTGACGCTGCGGGGCGTGGCCTTCGACTTTCGCGTGAAGGCGCACGCGTCCCACAAGCCGCTGTGGAACCGCATGTTTTACAGCGGCTCGCTGCTGGCCAGCTGGTCGCAGGGCTACATGCTGGGCGCGCTGATCACCGGCTTTGCCTCCACGGCCTGGGCCGTCGCCTTCAGTGCCGTGATCGGGCTGGCGCTGGTGGCGGCCTATTGCCTGATGGGCGCGGGCTGGCTCATCATCAAGTCAGAGGGGGAGCTTCAGCTGCAGGCCGTGCGCTGGGCGCGCCGCAGCCTGCTGTTCACCGTGGCCGGCATTGCCGCGATTTCGATTGCGACGCCGCTGGTCAGCCCGAGTATTTTTTCCAAGTGGTTTTCCTTTCCGAACATTGTGCTGCTGTTGCCTATTCCTGCGGCAACCGCCGTGCTGTTTGCGGTGATCTATCGCAGCCTGCAGCGCCTGCCGGTGCGGCTGGCACAGGGCAATGAATATGGCGCCTGGGTGCCTTTTGGCGCGACGGTGGGCGTGTTCCTGCTGGCGTTTTACGGGCTGGCCTACAGCCTGTTTCCGTGGCTGGTGATTGACAGCATGACGATCTGGCAGGCAGCCTCGGCGCCAGAGGCCATGGGCGTGATCCTGGCCGGCGCCGCCGTGGTGCTGCCGTTGATCATCGGCTACACGGTGTTTGCCTACCGCGTGTTCTGGGGCAAGAGCACCGCGCTGAAATATTGAGCTGCAGGGCCCCGTCCGGCAGTAGCATCTATCCTGGCCCCCGGTGGGGCAGGAGGGAGTCGACATGGCTGACAGCGCGAACGAAACATGGGGCGCCGGCAATGCCTACGAGCAATGGGTCGGACGCTGGAGCCGCCCGGTGGCGAGAGAGTTTCTCGGATGGCTGAATGTTGAACCCGGCCTGACCTGGGGCGACGTGGGCTGCGGGACGGGCGCTCTTTCGGAATGCATCCTCGAACGCCATGACCCGGCCTTGGTCCTGGCCGTGGACCGCGCCGAGGGGTTCATTCGCGCCGCACGCGAGAGGGTCCAGGACCCGAGAGTGCAGTTTGACCTTGGCGATGCCCTGGCGCTCGCCTGGCCGGCCCGGTCATGCGACGCCACTGTTTCGGGGCTCGTGCTGAACTTCGTGGCAGACCCCAAGGCCATGGCCGCCGAGATGGTGCGGGTAACGCGCCCTGAAGGCACGGTAGCGGCCTATGTCTGGGACTATCGCGGTGGCATGCAGATGATGCGGCACTTTTGGGACGTCGCGGTGCAGATCAATCCGCAAGACTCCAGCGTTGATCAGGCCCAGCGCTTTCCAATCTGCCAGCCTGAACCACTGGAGATGCTGTTTCGCGAGGTCGGCCTGAATTCGGTGTCCGTGCGCGCCATTGATGTCGCCACAGTTTTTCGGGACTTCGATGACTACTGGACCCCGTTTTTGGGGAGGCAGGGCGCAGCGCCCACCTACCTTGCGGGCCTAGACGCTGGCACTCGTGATCGCATACGCGACACATTGAGGGCGCGGCTGGTTGCGGCCGCCGATGGTTCGATCGCCCTGACCGCGCGGGCTTGGGCCGTGCAGGGAAAAATTCCGCCTGACAAGCTGTTGCAGTAGCTGGCAATAGCCGGCGCTTCGCTGTCTCTATCTATTGCGTCTCACGTATCGCGGTCGACTCAGCCGCCGTGGTCCAGCGTGAAGCCGGCGTTGCGGTCCTGCCCGAGCAGCGCCACCATCTGGGGCAGGGCGGCTTGCAGTTCCGCCTTGAGCGTATGCGGTGGGTTGATCACGAACATGCCGCTGGCGGGCAAGCCCGGTCGTATGACTTCTCCCTCGGTACCGGTGGTTAACTTGCTCGATTTCACCGTCAAGGTGGCGTTCAGCCAGCTTCGGCCGGCCTTGACGGCCAGCGTCTTGAGCTTTCGCGGCAAATCGTGCGCTTCGGGACGCGGGATGATGGGGTACCAGACCACATAGGTACCGGTGGCGAAGCGTTTGACCGCGTCGGCCATGCAGACGCTCACCCGCGCGTAGTCGCTCTTGATCTCATAGCTGGGGTCGCACAGCACCATGGCGCGCCGTGCCGGCGGCGGCAAAAAGGTCTTCAAGGCTTCGAAACCGTCTTCGCGGGCCACGGCCACCTGCCGGCCGACGCCCAGTTGCTCGATGTTGCCAGCCAGCGACTTGAAATCGGTGGGATGCAGTTCAAACAGCTTGAGCTTGTCGCGCCCGCTCAGGAATTGCTGTTCGATAAACGGGGAGCCGGGGTAAATTTTCAGGTGGGCCGGGTCGCCGGTCTGGGCGAACTGGGGGTTCAGGCCCTTCAGCACGTCCAGGTAATCCTGCAGGGCCGGGGCCCAAGCGCCCGCAGCCTTGGTCTTGGCCGGGACGGGTGGCTTGGTGGTTGCTACCTTTTTTGTAGCGGCTGAGTCGGTGTCTTTGGGGGGTGATGATGGTTTTTGAGCTGAAAGAAGCCTGAAAATACCCTCCAGCGCTTCGCCGCTGGTCTCGGTGTAGTCGCCATCGAGCCGGTACAGGCCGGCCCCGGCATGGGTGTCAATCACGGTCAGCGCCGTGTCTTTCTGGGTCAAATACTTCATCAACGCGATCAGCGTGGTGTGCTTGAGCACGTCGGCGTGGTTGCCTGCGTGGAAGGCGTGGCGGTAGGAAAACATGGGGCCTATCCTACCTTCTCGCGGGCCAAATGCCAGGGTGGATTGACGTAAGCCCTTGATTTTTCATATAATCCAAGGCTCTGCAGCGCACATGTGGTTCCGCGGCAGAGTTGCATGAAGCTTCATGGACGGCTTGGCTTTCCTCGGAATTTCGCGCAAATGACCACCTAAGAGGTTCTCATCAGAAGAACACCGACCGTGGAAAAGAACCCGCCAAACCAACTCGAAAAGAGAAAACTCATGAAAACGTTCAGCGCCAAACCCGCTGACGTGACGCACGAGTGGTTTGTGATTGACGCGACCGACAAGGTCCTCGGACGAGTAGCCAGCGAAGTTGCTCTCCGTTTGCGCGGCAAACACAAGGCCATTTATACGCCTCACGTCGATACCGGTGACTTCATTGTCATCATCAACGCAGCCCAGCTGCGCGTCACTGGCGCCAAGGCGCTGGACAAGATGTACTACCGCCATTCGGGCTATCCCGGCGGCATTACAGCCACCAATTTTCGCGACATGCAAGCCAAGCATCCTGGCCGCGCTTTGGAAAAAGCCGTCAAGGGCATGCTGCCAAAAGGCCCGCTGGGCTACGCGATGATCAAGAAACTCAAGGTGTACGGTGGTGCAGAGCACCCGCATACCGCCCAACAGCCTAAAGTGCTGGACATCTAAGGAGCCATTGATGATTGGTGAATGGAACAATGGCACCGGCCGTCGCAAATCCAGCGTCGCTCGCGTGTTTATCAAAAAAGGCACCGGCAAGATCACGATCAATGACCGTGACATCCAGGTGTTCTTCGGTCGTGAAACCTCGATCATGATCTGCCGTCAGCCCCTGTTTCTGACGAACCACGTCGAGACGTTTGACATCATGGTCAACGTCCACGGCGGTGGTGAGTCCGGCCAGGCCGGCGCAGTCCGCCACGGCATTACCCGTGCGCTGATTGACTACGACGCAACACTCAAGCCGGCCCTGAGCCAGGCTGGGTTTGTCACGCGCGATGCACGTGAAGTCGAGCGTAAAAAGGTCGGTTTCCGTTCGGCTCGCCGCCGCAAGCAGTTCAGCAAGCGTTAATCCGCTTTCCCTGCCCGAAAAAAGCCGCCATGGTTCGCCTGGCGGCTTTTTTCATGGTCTTTTGCATGGGCTTTTTCATGGATTTTCCAAGCGATGGACCTGCTTGGCCGCCTTGATGCAACGCCTTGCAACCCTTTGATGCAATCCCTTACGTTGCCTGCCGCACAGAGGCCGGGCCGGGCCCTGTCTGCGTGCACAATGCAGCCTCCCGAACGAAAACGCTGGACCTGCCCTTTGAAATTTCGCCTGTTTCGCCGCCGCCTGACCATCAGTTCGCCGCGCATGGCCATCCGCAGCTCGCTTCCCTGGCCCCTGCGCTGGATCGCCGGCGCCCTGATGCTGGGATTTTCTGCCGCCATCGCCTTGTGGGCCTTCGAGTTTGGCAAGAGTATTGCGGGGCTGGACACCAACGCCAAGCAGGAGCTCAGCCTGCTGCGGCAGGAAGTCGCCAGCCTGCGCTCGGACCGCGACAAGGCGCAGTCGGTTGCCAACACCTCCGGCAGCCTGTTGACGGCCGAGAAGGCGCTGCAGGAGAAAATGATGAGCCAGATCCGCCAGCTGGAATCGGACAACCGCGCGCTGCGCGACGACCTCGGGTTTTTCGAGAAGCTGTTGCCCTCAGGGGGCGCCGAAGTGGCCTCGCTGCGCAGCTTGCAGGCCGAGGTGTTGTCGGAGACCCAGCTCAAATGGCAGGTGCTGGTGATCCAGCCGCTCAAGAATGCCCCGGTTTTCAATGGCAGGCTCGACCTGACGGTGAACGGCACACAGGCCGGCGAGCCCTGGGCCATGACCTTGCCCGGTGGTCCGCAGGCGTTGCAGTTCAAACAGTACCGCCGCGTGGAAGGTGTCCTCGATTTGCCTCCCCAGGCCGTGGTAAAAACCGTGACCGCCAAAGTGCTTGAAGGCACGACAGTCCGCTCCGTTCAGACCTTCAAGCTCTGACTTCCCGCCTCGTCCTCCATTCCAATCCAGCCCCACCTCGAGGAACCCGTATATGTTCGGTAAAAAGAAGCAGCCCCCCATTAGAAGCCTGATTGCCCAGGGTAGCTGCATTGAAGGCAGCCTCAAATTCACCGACGGCCTGCGGATCGATGGCGAAGTGATTGGTGACATTCGCGCCAACGAAGGCAGCCCCAGCATTCTGGTGATTAGCGAGTCGGCCGTGGTGACCGGGCTGGTGCATGCGGACCACGTGATCATCAATGGCCGCGTGATGGGCCCCGTTCACGCCTCGGAACTGCTGGAACTCCAGCCCAAGGCCAGGATTGAAGGGGACGTGGCATACAAGGCGCTTGAAATGCACCAGGGCGCCGTCATCTTTGGACAGTTGCGGCCCACAACGCTCCAGCAGCTGGAAGAAAAGCCACCCTTGAAGTTGGCCGCCAACAACAGCCTGAACATTGCTGACGAAACAAAGACAGTAAGTACTTACAGTAAATAGTCGAAAGCCAGTCTGGCAGCCGTGGAACACTGCTTAGACGTATGAGTCCTATGGTTGATCGATTTGCTGTACTATTTGTTTGTTGAGACCAGAATTACGGAGTTTCCATGAGCGCAGTTGCTGAAATTATCCAGACCGAAATGCCCGCACCCTTTGTCTTCACCGACAGCGCGGCAGCCAAGGTCGCCGAGCTGATTGCCGAAGAGGGCAATCCCGACCTGAAATTGCGCGTGTTTGTGCAGGGTGGGGGCTGCTCCGGTTTTCAGTATGGTTTCACCTTTGATGAGATCACCAACGAAGACGACACCACCATGACCAAAAATGGCGTGTCGCTGCTGATCGACGCCATGAGCTACCAGTACCTGGTCGGCGCCGAGATCGACTACAAGGACGACCTCGAAGGCGCGCAGTTCGTGATCAAGAACCCGAATGCGACCAGCACCTGTGGCTGCGGTTCCAGTTTTTCCGCCTGAGCCGTCCGCTCTCCTCTAACCATCAAAAGCCGCCTTCGGGCGGCTTTTTGCTTTTGGTTTGGTTTGTACGGGTCTTGGGCGCTTGTCAGCCCTGATCATTCCAGCCCGGGTGTCAGGCCGGATAGACGGCGCCCAGCACCCGCGGGCCGGCGGCGCCTGTGGCGCTCGCGAGATTGCCGGGCTGCCTTTCGACGGCCTGGCGGGCCAGCCAGGCAAAAGCGGCGGCCTCGACCTGCAGGGGCGGCAGGCCATGGGTCGCCGATGAGGTCACCGCCAGCGATGGCAAGCCGGCCTGCAGGCGCTGCATCAGGTGCCGGTTGAAAGCGCCGCCGCCGCACACAATCAGCTCCTTGCTGTCTTTCCCGTAGCCGGTAACACCGGCTATACAGGCGCTGGCCGTGAATTCGGTCAAGGTGTTCTGGATGTCTTCGGGGCGTTCTGCGGCGAATGGTTGCAGTTTTTCAGCCAGCCACGCCAGGCTGAAAAGGTCTCTGCCCGTGCTTTTGGGAGGGGCCTGGCCAAAATAGGGTTCGTCCAGCAGGCTGGCCAGCAGCCCGGAGAGCAGTTTGCCGCTGGCCGCCCAGGCGCCGCCGGCGTCAAATGGCTGGCCGGTGTGCTGCAGGCACCACGCATCGATCAGCGCATTGCCCGGCCCGCAGTCAAAACCCAGCACGGGCGCCTCGCCGTCGCGGGGCAACACGCTGAGGTTGGAGATGCCGCCGATGTTCAGCACGGCAACGGTGCTGTCCGCCCGGCCAAAAATACGCTGGTGAAAGGCGGGAACCAGCGGCGCGCCCTGGCCACCGGCGGCCACATCGCGGCTGCGAAAGTCCGCCACCACGTCCAGCCCGGTGAGCTCGGCCAGCAGGGCCGGGTTGTTGAGCTGCAGCGTGTAGCCTGCCCCCTCGGCATCCAGCGAGGTTCGCTGCGGCTGGTGCCTGACAGTCTGTCCATGCGCACCCACCGCGCCTATGTGTTCCGGAGTGATTCCCTGTGCGCCAGCCTCGATCAACAGGGTCTTGACCACCCGGGCGTAGACCGCGGCCAACTGGTTTGCCGCGAGCGCCGCACGGTGCAGCTCATTGTGGGTGGGTGTGTTCAGCGCCAGCAATTCCGCCCGGAAGCTGTCGGCAAAGGGTTCGGTGACCGCCGCCACGACGCGAAGTTTGTCGCCGGAGAAGTCCACCAGCACCCCGTCCGCGCCGTCGAGTGAGGTGCCCGACATCAGGCCAATGTAGTAATCCAGCATGCGGCTATTTTGCCGCAGGGAGCGAGCGGGGTAGCGTTACTTGCAGGTCATTTGAGCCCCGGCCCCAAAATTTCGCGGACCGGCCCGAGGAAAAACTAACTACTTCGGGAATGGAGAGCGACGCGCAGTGAGCGAACATGGGGGCAACGAACGCCGCCCAAGCAAGGGGTAGCTCTCCAGCCCAGCAGGGGCCGCGGAACCGGCTTGGCCGGGCCGCAGGCGCAGCGGCCCCCTCGGGGGGCAGCGCATTACACGCAGTGAAAAGCGTGGGGGCCCGAGGAACGCCGCGCCGGGCCGCCCCAAGCAAGTTCAACCTCCGAGGGGCTGGAGCCTGCGGCTCCCGGCCTGCAAGGGCTCGAGAGCTATACGCAGTGAGCGAGCGTGGGGGCTCTTCATCCCAGCAGGGGCCGCGGGACTGGCTTTGCCAGACCGCAGGCGCAGCGGCCCCCTCGGGGGGCAGCGCATTACACGCAGTGAAAAGCGTGGGGGCCTTTATTCCGCGCGGGTCTGCGAAATGGTGGCCGCAGCGAGCAATTGGTTTCGGACGCCGGCTGCCTGCTGCCTGAACGCCGGCAGGGCCGCTGTGGAGACCGGAATGGTCTCGCTCTGCTTGGCAATGGTCATCGGATCCTGCTGGGCGCCGTTGACGCGGAACTCAAAATGCAGGTGGGGGCCGGTGGCCCAGCCGGTGGAGCCGACCAGGCCAATGGTCTGGCCCTGGCTGACGCTTTGGCCGCGCTGCACCGAGATCTTGCTCAGGTGCGCATACACGGTTTCGTGGTTGTTGCGGTGGCGGATGAAAACCACGTTGCCGTAGCCGTTCTGCACGCCGGCAAACTCGACCACCCCGTCGCCCACGGTTCGCGCGGGCGTGCCGGTGGTGGCGGCAAAGTCGGTGCCCAGGTGCGCACGCCATTTTTGCAAGACAGGGTGAAAGCGCATGGAAAAGCCGCTGCTGATCCGGGAAAACTCCACCGGTGAGCTCAGGTAGGCGCGGCGCAGGCTTTGGCCGTCCAGCGTGTAGTAGCCGCCCTTGTTGGGTGCGCCTGCGGTATTTTGGCCCGGGGGCTGGAACCACATGGCCTGGTGGGCCTTGCCGGCGTTGACGAACTCGGCCGACAGCACGCGGCCGGTGCGCAGTGCCTCGCCGTCGGCTTCCAGGGTCTCATAGACCACGTTGAAGCGGTCGCCCTTGCGCAGTGCGCGGCGGAAATCGATGTCGCCCGAGAAAATCTCGGCCATCTGCACGGCCACGCCATCGGGAATGCGGGCTTCGTCGGTGGCGGCAAACAGCGAGGTCTGGATGCTGCCGCTGGCCAGCCGGGCCGAGCTGGTGTAGGGCGCGGTTTCTATGCGGGAGCTGAAGCCGGAGGCGGTGCGTTCGATCACCAGGCGCTTGAACAGGGTCTCGTCGTCGGTGGGCCAGCGCATGCTGAGTTTCTGGAGCTGCTGGCTGTCGCTGGCTTCTGCCGTGACATTTTTTCCGGTGCGGCCCGCCAGGATCACCTGGGCGTTGGCGTCGCTGCGCAGAAAGGCTGCTGCGGCCGGGTCATTGATGCCCAGGCGCTTGAGCAGGCTGTCGGCGGTGTCGCTGCTGCGCGTGCCTTCGGTGCGAAACAGGTTGAAGCGGAACTCGCCCAGCGCGTCGGTCTGGACTTGCGTTGGCAGGGGCTGCACGGCCTCCAGGATCTGATGGACCGGCAGGTTGGCGGCATCGGGCGCCAGGGGTGCGACGCCAAACGCGGTCACACCGGTGCCCAGCAGCAACACGGCAAGGCTGCCGGTAACTCGTTTGGGGTGGCGACGAAGGCTGTCCGCGAGGGATGTCAGGATGTGGGAGGGCAGGTGAAACACGAAAATTCCCAACTAAAGTGCACCCAAGGCGCGATAACCGAGGTTGGTGCGCCTGACTGCGATATAAGGTGATCGGTGACTGGCCCGCACTGCTGGTGTGAGGGTCCGGCGTCACCGGACTTAAAACGTTTCTATCCTGATCAGCAAGTTGCGGGCCAACTAAAATGGCAGCCTGACGCAGGAGAGCACGAATTATATCTGTCGGATAAAGCCCCGCATCTGAAAAACCCTTATGAATCAAGAACTTGTTACAAATATCCCGCTGTCTGACCGTGTCAAGACGGCCCTGGCCGTTTCCTTGCGCGGATGCGATGAACTGATTCCGCAGGACGAATGGGTCAAAAAACTGGTCCGAAGCGAGTCCACGGGCGTGCCGTTGCGCATCAAACTGGGCCTGGACCCGACCGCACCTGACATTCATGTCGGACATACGGTGGTTTTGAACAAAATGCGGCAGCTCCAGGATCTGGGCCATTCGGTGATTTTCCTGATCGGCGACTTCACCACCATGATTGGCGACCCGTCGGGCCGCAACAGCACCCGCCCGCCGCTGACCCGCGAGCAGATCGAGGTCAACGCCCAGACCTACTACAGGCAGGCCAGCCTGGTGCTGGACCCGGCCCGGACCGAGATCCGCTACAACAGCGAATGGAGCGATCCACTGGGTGCCCGCGGCATGATCCAGCTGGCCTCGCGCTACACCGTGGCCCGCATGATGGAGCGCAACGATTTCCACGACCGCTTCAAGGCCGGCCAGTCGATCAGTGTCCACGAATTTTTATACCCGCTGATGCAGGGCTATGACTCGGTCGCGCTCAAGTCCGACCTGGAACTCGGCGGCACCGACCAGAAGTTCAACCTGCTGATGGGCCGCCACCTGCAGGTCGAGTACGGCCAGGATCCCCAGTGCGTCCTGACCATGCCGCTGCTGGAGGGGCTTGATGGCATCGAGAAGATGTCCAAGAGCAAGAACAACTACATTGGTATTTCGGAAGATGCCAACACCATGTTTGCCAAGGTGCTGAGCATTTCGGATGTGCTGATGTGGCGCTGGTATACCCTGCTGTCGTTCAGGAGCGAGGCCGAGATTGCCGCGCTCCGGGCTGAGGTCCTGGCCGGCCGCAACCCGAAGGATGCCAAGGTGGCGCTGGCCAAGGAAATTACCGCCCGCTTCCATAGCGCGGCCGCCGCCGATGCGGCCGAGCAGGATTTCATCAACCGCAGCAAGGGCGGGGTTCCCGACGAGATTCCCGAGGTGGCGCTGACGCTGGCCGAGGGCGGTGCGCCGCTCGGCATCGGCGCCCTGCTCCGGCAGGCCGGGCTCGCCCCCTCAGGCAGTGAAGCCAACCGCCTGATTGATGGCGGCGGCGTGCGCGTGGACTCCAGCGTGGTCAGTGACAAGGCCTTGAAGCTGGGCGCCGGCACCTATGTTCTCCAGGTGGGCAAGCGCAAGTTTGCGCGGGTGACGCTGACCTGAATAACCAGGTTACGGATTGCGGTGAAGGGGTATAAATTGTACAAAGACTGTACAATTTATACCCATGATCACCAACATCGACATTGATGAAGTCGTCGTGGCCGAGGCCATGCGCTTGTCCGGCGCGCGTACCAAGCGCGAGGTGGTTGACCGAGCCCTGCGCGAAATGGTGGCGCGGGCCCGGCGGCCCTCGATTCGTGAGTTGTTCGGCATCGGAGGGGTTGACCCCGACTACGATCCCAAGGCGCCTTGGGCACGAGGTCATGAAGTGGGGCAATTTCGGGTAGAGCAGCCCCGGGCGATCTACCCTGCGGCGCAAGCGCCCCTGGCCGAATCTGTCGAAAGACCTGTCAAAAAGTCCGTCAAGAAAACTGTCAGGCCAGCGGGGCAAAAGAAAGCCTGATGCTGCTGATCGATTCCTCCGTCTGGATCGACTGGTTGCGCGGCTCGGACACCGATGCGGTGCGTTTCGTGCAGGCCAGAGAGGGGCAGGAAGAACTGGCCCTGACCCAGATGATTTACCTCGAAGTGCTGCAGGGCGTGTCGTCGGAGCGGCAGTTTGCGGTCACGCAAAAGATCCTGGGCGCTCAGACCATGTTGTTGCCGCTGGACGAGCTGGAAACTTTCGCGGCCGCCGCGCAGCTGTACCGGCAAGCCCGCCAGCAGGGTCTGACGATTCGCAAATCGACCGACTGTCTGATTGCCGCGATTGCGCTCGAACAGGGGGCCTTGCTGGTGCATAACGACCGTGATTTTTTGGCCCTGGCGCAGTCAATGCCGCACCTGCATGTGTACCCGAACCGGCCTGTAGCGCCCGCGCAGTAAGCCTTCGCATTCTGTCCCGTCGCTCGTCTACTTCGCGCCAGCCTTTTCCAGCAGCTTCACCATCTCGCCGTAGCCGCGTGAGCGGGCCAACTGCAAGGGTGTGTTGCCCTGCCGGTCGGTCAGCTGCAGGTTGGCCCCGGCGTCGATCAGGGCCTTCAGCGTGGCCTGGTGGCGGGCGCCGCCATTGCCGAGCACGATGGATTCGATCACGGCCGTCCAGTGCAGGTTGTTCACATGGTCCAGTGGCGCGCCGGCGGCAATCAGCTGCCGGACCACCCCGTCATGCCCCAGATGGGCGGCAGCGATCAGTGCGGTGCCGTCATAACGGCTGGTCACCTGCTTCGCGCTGGCGCCCAGGGCCAGCAGCACGCGCAGCGTTTCCTCGTCATCGGCGACCGAGGCAATCGTCACGCCGTCGTAGCGGTCATGGTCCAGCAGGTTGAGGCTGGCGCCTGCTTTCACGAGCGCGCGAATCGCGCCCGGCTGCCTCGCAAAGGTGGCGACATGCAGCGGTGTGCGGCCATTGCCATCCCGGGCATCGAGATCGGCTTTGGCCGCGGCCAGCTTGTCAATGCGGGCCACGTCGCCCTGGTGGGCGGCGGCGTGCAGACCCTTGTAGTGCGCGGCCTCGGCGGCGCTCGGGGCCACCTGAGCCGCGGCGGGCGCGCTCGCCAGGGCGCCGAGCCCGCAGCCAGCGGCCAGCGTCAGGGCATTCAGGAGCAGTCCGGCAGGGCGTCGGTTCATGGTGGCGCTCCGGGGGCTTATTTCAGCAGATCCTTGACCTTGTCCAGCGCGGCCATGGCGCACTGTTCGTCGAGGTTGCCGGCGGGCGCGCCACCGATGCCGACGGCGCCTATGACTTCATTGCCGACCCTCACCGGCACGCCGCCGCCGAGCAGCAGGAAGCCGGGGATGTCACCGAGGGTGGCCGCGCCGGGGTTCTTTTGCGAAATCTCCAGCATGGCCTGGGTGTTGTTTTTGGCGGAGGCCGAGGTGAACGCCTTTTGCAGGCTGGCACCCAGTGTGTGCGGGCCGGCATTGTCGGCACGCTGGACGGCGCGCACGGTGCCCGCGCGATCCACCACCGTGGCAGCAACCGCGTAACCGTTGGCAGCGCAGGCCGCCACGCTGGCGGCGGCAATCTGGTTGGCCAGCTCGAGTGACATGTTTTTTTCGGTCCGTACGGCCTGGGCGCTGGCCGCGGTGGCCGCGAGGGACAGGGCAAGGGCGGAAGCCTTGATGATGTTGCGCATGGTGTTCTCCAGAAAGTAGTTGTTGGAAACGGTTCAAAAACCGTTCAAGGCGGTTCGATCAACCGTGGGAGAACTTTAAGAAATGGCCGCTGTTTTGCCTATTCGTAGGGTTACGCGCCAGGCTCCGTAGAAATACTGCCCCCACGGTCCTTCGCTTCGCGTAACTCCCTGCCCCCCGAGGGGGCCGCCCGCCTGCGGCCCGGCGAAGCCGGTTCCGCGGCTTGGACTGGCTTTCGGTGAATACCTATCGACCGTCGGCTTCGTCTGCCAGCGTCGCATACTGCCGGATCAGCTGCGCCAATGACTCGGCCTCCAGCTTGGCAAACAGGTTGGCGCGGTGGGTTTCCACGGTGCGCGGCGAGACAGCCAGCGCCCGGCCGATCTCCTTGTTGGTCAGGCCGGCGACGATCAGGCCCAGCACCTCGCGTTCGCGCTCCGACAGCTGCGCATAGCGTTGCCGCGCCTGCTGGTCGGTCTGGCGCCGCTCGCGCGACTTCACATGCTGGCGGACCGCGTTTTGCAATGCCTCCAGCAGTTGCTCGTCATCGACGGGCTTTTCCAGGAATTCGGCCGCGCCGGACTTGAAGGCGCGGCGGCACATGTCCACCGTGCCGTGCCCGGTCAGCATGATCACCGGCTGGTCCACGCCCTGGGCCATCAGCGTGTCCAGTATGGTCAGACCGCTGATGCCGGGCATGCGCACGTCCAGCACGATGGCGCCAATGCCCTGGCGGTCAAAGCCGCTGATGAAGGCCTGCGGGTCGCTCCAGCTCTGCACCCGCAGGCCGACCGTGCTGATCAGCAGCGCCAGGCTGCTGCGCACCGCCTCGTCGTCGTCGATCAGGTGGATCAGCGGTGACAGCAGGGCCCCCGCGGTTTTTTCCTCATGGGGTCCCGCCGCGCCCCGGGGTGCGTTGCCGGAGCGTTCTTTCATGGTGTGTCTGCCAGGGGTAAGGACAGCCTGAATACCGCGCCGCGCGGCAGGTTGTGTGCCGCCGTCAGGCTGCCGCCCATGCCGGTGGCCAGTGTTTCGCACAGGCTCAGTCCCAGCCCGAGGCCGGCGTCGCGGGTGGTGAAGAAGGGCTCGAAAATGCGCGGCAGCACGTCGGCCGCCATGCCTGGGCCACAGTCGCTGATGGTCACCACCCCTTGCCTGTCTGCCTCAGCCAGCGTCACGCCGAGCCGGCGTTCGGTGGCCGGGACCTGTTCCAGGGCCTGCAGGGCATTCATCAGCAGGTTATGAATGATCTGTTCCAGCGCCACCGGCTCGGCCAGAACCGTGACGGGGGCGGACGGCATCTCCAGCTGGGGCGTTATCTCGCGCCGTTTGAGCTCGGGCTCCAGCAGGTACAGCGCGTTGCGCACCGCGCCCTGCAGCACCACGGGTTGCGCAGCCAGGCCTGGGCGCTCTACCGCACGGCGCAAGCGGCCCACGACCTCGGACGCGCGGCGGGCCTGCTCGACGGCCTGGGCCATGGCGGCCCGGGCGCTGGCCAGCTCGGGCGGCTCGTCGTTGAGCAGCCGGCCAGCGGCCTGGGTGTTGGCGAGCACGGCGGTCAGCGGCTGGTTCAGCTCGTGGGCCATGCCGGCCGCGAGTTCGCCCAGCGTGTTCAGCCGCCCCACCTGGCCCAGCCGCAGCAGTTCCTCGGCGCGCTGGCGCTCGGCGCGCTGGCGCAGCAGGGCCTGCCAGGCCGCCAGCACGGCAGCCACCAGCAGCGCCCAGGCCAGCATCCAGCCCCAGGGCAGTTCGCCCCAGCCGACCTGGCGCAGCGCAAACACGTCAAACGGCTGGCTCTCGGCGGCCAGGTGCTTGTGGAATTCAAAGCGCCAGCCGCCCTCGCGAAGATGGCCGGGCTGCAGCACGAAAATCTGCCCTTCATGCTCCAGCGTCACGCGCACCGGGCTGGTGTCCGGCGCCATGGGCCATTCGCTCCAGGGCACCACGGCACGCAAGTCCAGTTGCAGCGCGTAGCTCGTAGGGTCGGCGGCCAACACCAGCTGATAGCGGCCGCGGGCAAGATCCGCCTCCGCCAGCACCGGCCTGCGCAGGGCCCGCGACAGGGGCGCCGCATTGCGCAGGCGTTCATTGGGCCAGACGGCATCGCGGTCCTGCCGGTGCACGCCAATGATCTGCGGGTAGACCGACGGCAGGCGCTGCTCGGGACGGGATGCGTCGGCAGCGGGCTGCAGCAGCGCCAGCGTGGCCAGGACGGCGTCGTGCTGCACCACGCGCTGGCTCAGCAGCCGGTGCGCAATGCGGGCGTCGGTTTCAAAATTCTCGCGCAGCTGGGCCAGCTCCAGGCGCACCAGCGCCACGCAGCCCAGTGCCGTGATGGCGCACCAGAGGACGGCCCAGACCAGCCAACGTTGTCGCAGTTGCAGCATCGCCGCATTCTTGCATAGCTTGTTGGCGTGGCCCGGCATCGCTCACAATGGGCGCATGAGTCGACTGGACCTGCAATTTCTGACGCCGCAACGCCTGCTCAAGGCCTCCGTGGCGGTGGCGGCGATCACCATCGTGCTGAAGACCGGCGCGTGGTACATCACCGACTCGGTGGGCCTGCTGTCGGATGCGATGGAATCCTTTGTCAACCTGGCCAGCGCGCTTTTTGGCCTGGCCATGGTCACCATTGCCCAGCGACCGGCCGACGAGGACCATCCCTACGGCCACCACAAGGCCGAGTATTTCTCGTCCGGTTTTGAGGGCGCGCTGATCATTGGCGCCGCCGTGGCCATCATGTGGGCCGCGGGGCACCGTATTTTTGAGCCCCAGCCGCTACAGCAGCTCGGCTGGGGCCTGGCGCTGTCTATTGTCAGCTCCGGCCTCAACGGCTTGCTGGCATGGGTGATGTTTCGCTCGGCCCGGGCGCATCGCTCGATTGCCCTGGAAGCCGATGCCCGGCACCTGGTGACCGATGTCTGGACCTCCGTCGGCGTCGTGGTCGGCATAGCGGCCGTGCTGGTCACCGGCTGGCTGTGGCTCGATGCGGTGGTGGCCTTCGGCGTGGCGTTGAACATTCTCCGGGAAGGCGCGCGGCTGATGTGGCGCTCGTCCCAGGGGCTGATGGATGAGGCGGTCGAGCCCGAGGTGCTGGCCGACATCCACAGGACGCTGGAAGAATTCAGGCACCCCACCATCCGTTTTGACCACGTGAGCACGCGTCGCTCCGGCCAGCGCTGTTTTGTGGACATGCACATGCACATGCCGGCCAGCTGGTCGCTGGGCCGCGCGGCTGCGCTGCGCACCAGCGTCGAGCAGGCGCTGATGAGCGCCGTGCCGGGGCTGCGTGCGACCATCCAGCTGTTGCCCAGCGATGTGGAGGCCCATTTTGACGACGAGAAAGACCTGATTTGAAATGAGTGTTGACAAGAGAACGCTGCCATGAAGGCCGTGCTGCAGCGCGTGGCCGAAGCCCGCGTGGTGGTTGCCGGTGAGACCGTGGGCCAGATCGGTCAGGGTTTGCTGGTGCTGGTGTGCGCCGAACGCGGCGACGCAGAAGGGCAGGCCGACAAGCTGTTGGCCAAGATACTCAAGCTGCGGATTTTTTCGGACGAGGCCGGCAAGATGAACCGCAGCGTGCAAGACCTCGATGGCGCAGGCAAGCAGGGCGGCCTGCTCATCGTGAGCCAGTTCACGCTGGCCGCCGATGTGTCGGGCGGCAACCGGCCCAGCTTCACGGATGCTGCGGCCCCTGATGAGGGGCGCCGGCTGTACGACTACTTTGTGGCGCAGGCTCTAGCCTTGCATCCCATGGTCCAGACCGGGCAGTTTGCCGCCGACATGCAGGTGCACCTGGTCAATGACGGGCCGGTGACCATTCCCTTGCACATCGATCCGGCAGCCTGACCGGAACGCCGAATGCTATTAATTCAGTAGCGTATTGCGTGTGTTTTACAGGGCTTGCAGACAGCTTTTGCATGAAAAATTGAGCGCGCTGGCCGGTGATCTCCAATCGGAGGGCGGGGCCGGTTTGGGTCGATATGATGGCTTGTCGCGATGGATGGCCTGCCCGGCTCACCCCGCTCACCTTGCTTGCCCCGCAGTCCCCGCATCAGTCCTGAAAAAAGAAGCTTCGATGAAAAAAACAGTTGTGGCAACGACGCTGGCCGTATTCGCGGCCTGGGCCCAGGCTGACGCCTTGCCCCTCATCGACACCCACGCCCACTTTCAGACCATTCCCTACAAGGAACTTGAAGCTTCTCACAAGACCGCGCTGGCCACCATGGACCGCATGAACATCGCCCGGTCGCTGCTGATGCCGCAACCGTTTGCCACGCTGACGCCGCAGTGGTTTTACGACATCGAAGACCTTCTCTTCACCGTCAAGGCCAACCCGGAACGGTTTGCCGTGCTGGGGGGCAGCTCGCTGAACCTCATGATCCACGGCACGCCGGCCGACGCGGTGGATGACGCCGTGCGTGCCCGCTTTCGCAAGCGTGCGCAGGACATTGTGGCGCTCGGTGCGGTCGGATTTGGCGAGATCTCAGTACTGCATCTGTCCATACCGGCCATGGGCCCCCGGCATGCCTACGAAAATGTCCCTGCGGATCACCCTTTGCTCTTGCTGCTGGCAGACATTGCGGCTGAAAACAATATCCCCATTGATCTTCATTGCGATCTCGTGCCGGAAGACATGCCGCTGCCCGAGATGCTCCGTGCGAACGCACTGAATCCTCCCTTGCTGGAGGGCAACCTGCCTGCCTTCCGGCGTTTGCTCTCCCACAACAGCATGACCAAAATAGTCTGGGTGCACGTCGGGTTTGAACCCCTGCTGACGCGTCACCCCGAGCGGGTGCGGAAAATGCTGCAGGACTATCCCAACCTGTACATGAGCTTTCGCCTGAACCGCGGCGCGCCGCGGCCGGCCGCAGCGCTGGACCCGGACGGAAAGCTCAAGGCCACCTGGACCGATTTGGTGCGGGAGTTCCCCGACCGCTTCATGCTGGGGAGCGATTCGTTTTATGCCCGCAATGGCATCGCCCGGGGCTCCAGCGAAGAGGGGCTGAACAATCTGCGCGGCCTGATCGAGCAACTGCCGCCAGACCTGGCGCCCAAGGTGGCCAGCGAAAATGCGATCCACCTTTACCGCCTGAAGAGCCCGCCGGTGAAGTAGCCGCCGTTGCAGGGCCCTCCGCTTCAATAGGGGTTGGCAAATCTCAGCGAAGCCAGCAGCAGGATCTCCAGCGCTTCCATTTCCAGTGCGTCGCGCTCGTTGGTCTCATGGTCGTAGCCCTGCGCATGCAGCGTCGCGTGAACCAGCAGGTGGGCGTAGTGAGCCTCCAGTGTTTTGCCCTGTTCGCGGGCTTCGCGCTCCACCACCGGGGCGCAGAGCACGAGGTCGGCGGTCACCACGGGTTCCCGGGTGTAGTCAAAGGTCAGCACGTTGGTGGCGTAGTCCTTGCGGCGGTAGTCGCGGTTGAGCGACTGGCCCTCCTCGGCATCGACGATGCGCACCGTGATTTCGGCATCGGTTTTCAGTGCATGGCTGATCCAGCGCTGCACGCGGCGGCGCGGCAGGGCGGCGCGATGCCGGGCGACGCCGGGGAACTGGCCGAACTGCAGGGAAAGGTCGAGCTGCCTGAGCGGAACATCAGGAGCCATTTCGGCTCCTGACCCGCGAAGGGCGCTTGATGGGGCCTATTGAATCGATAGCGTCAACCGAGGCCACTTCGGGAGTGCGCTGTTTGTCGTAGGCGTCCACAATGCGCGCCACCAGCGGGTGCCGCACCACGTCGGCGCTGGTCAGGCGCGTGATCGCAATCCCCTTGACACGCCGCAGCACGCGTTCGGCGTCGATCAGTCCGCTGAGCTGCGTGCGCGGCAAATCGACCTGGCTGACATCGCCGGTCACCACCGCCTTGGCGCCAAAGCCGATGCGGGTCAGAAACATCTTCATCTGCTCGGGCGTGGTGTTCTGCGCCTCGTCCAGGATCACAAAGGCGTGGTTCAGCGTGCGGCCGCGCATGAAGGCCAGCGGGGCGATTTCGATCTGCTGGCGTTCAAAGGCTTTTTGCACGCGTTCAAAGCCCATCAGTTCATACAGCGCGTCATAGAGCGGGCGCAGGTAAGGGTCGACCTTCTGGCTCAGGTCGCCCGGCAAAAAGCCCAGGCGCTCGCCCGCCTCCACGGCCGGGCGCGTCAGCACGATGCGCTGCACGGTGCTGCGCTCCAGTGCGTCGACCGCGCAGGCGACCGCCAGGTAGGTCTTGCCGGTGCCAGCCGGGCCAATGCCAAAGGTGATGTCGTGGGTGGCAATGTTCTCGAGGTATTGGCCCTGGTTGGTGGTGCGGGCGCGCAGGTCGGCGCGCCGCGTCGACAGCGCCATGGCACCGTCGGGCGCCGCGCTCATCGGGGTGTCGCTGGCCAGCATGAGCTGCACGGTTTCCTCGGCAATGGGCCGCTGGGCCATCTCGTACAGCGCCTGCAGCACCTCCAGCGCCTGCTGGGCCCTGACCTTGGGGCCGTCGATCTTGAACTGCTCGAACCGGTGCGCAATCGTCACCTGCAGCGCGGCCTCGATGGTGCGGATATGGGAGTCCATGGGCCCGCACAGATGCCCCATGCGGGTGTTGTTGGGCGGCGTGAAGGTGTAGCGAAGGATCAAGGCGCGGCTTTTTCTGAAAGGGTGGGTTCTCGCGAGATTGTCCCCCCAAATTTCCGCGCCTGCCTGACTGATAAGATTTGGCCATGATCGGAAGAATCTCAGGCCAGCTGGCCGAAAAAAATCCACCGGAAGTCCTGGTGGACTGCAACGGCGTCGGCTATGAGGTGCTGGTGCCCATGAGCACCTTTTATAACCTGCCCGGGCTGGGCGAAAAAGTCAGCCTGCTGACCCATTTTGTGGTGCGCGAGGACGCGCAAATCCTCTACGGTTTTGGCAGCGCCACCGAGCGCGCCGCGTTCCGCCAGCTCATCAAGATTTCGGGCGTCGGCCCGCGCACCGCGCTGAGTGTGCTGAGCGGCATGAGCGTCGAGGAGCTTGCCCAGGCCGTGACTCACCAGGAGGCCGGCCGCATCATCAAGGTGCCCGGCATCGGCAAGAAAACCGCCGAACGGCTGCTGCTGGAGCTCAAGGGCAAGCTGGGCGCCGACATCGGCGTGCAGGTTAGTGTCAGCAGCGACAGCCAGTCCGACATCCTGCAGGCACTCGTGGCGCTGGGCTACAGCGACCGCGATGCGGCGCTGGCGCTGAAAGCCTTGCCCAAGGATATCGGCGTCAGCGATGGCATCAAGCTGGCGCTGAAGGCTCTGGCGAAATGATGTTTCTCCTGATGGTTCTTATTTCTCAAAAAAGCGCCGGGCCGCCCCAAGCTTTTTTGCTGGGTTGCCCACGCCAAAGTATCGTGGGAGCGCAGCGACCGAAACTTTGGTGTGAAACATCATGAGCATTCAGACCGACGATTTCTCCGCAGCCGATCTGCCGCCCGTCAAGCGCGTGATGTCGGCCGCGCCCGCTTCGCCCCATGAGGAAGCGATCGAGCGCGCGCTGCGGCCCAAGCTGTTTGACGAGTACGTTGGCCAGGCCAAGGTGCGCGAGCAGCTCGAGATTTTCATTGGCGCGGCCAAGAAGCGCAGTGAAGCACTCGACCATGTGCTGCTGTTCGGCCCGCCGGGCCTGGGCAAGACCACGCTGTCGCACATCATTGCGCATGAGCTGGGCGTCAATCTGCGCCAGACCTCGGGCCCGGTGCTCGAAAAACCCAAGGACCTGGCGGCGCTGCTGACCAACCTGGAAAAAAACGACGTCCTCTTCATCGACGAAATCCACCGCCTGAGCCCGGTGGTCGAGGAAATCCTCTACCCGGCGCTGGAGGACTACCAGATCGACATCATGATTGGTGAAGGTCCCGCGGCGCGCAGCATCAAGCTCGACCTGCAGCCCTTCACGCTGGTAGGCGCCACCACGCGCGCCGGCATGCTGACCAACCCCTTGCGCGACCGTTTCGGCATCGTCGCGCGGCTGGAGTTCTACACCGCCGAGGAGCTCGGGCGCATCGTCAGGCGCAGCGCCAGCCTGCTCAATGCGCCGATGGATGAGGAGGGCGGTTTTGAGATTGCACGCCGCTCACGCGGTACGCCGCGCATTGCCAACCGCCTGCTGCGCCGCGTGCGCGACTATGCCGACGTCAAGGGCACGGGCCAGATCACCCTGGACATTGCCAACAAGGCCCTGGCCATGCTCGATGTGGACCCGCAGGGTTTTGACGTGATGGACCGCAAGCTACTCGAAGCCGTGATCCACCGCTTTGACGGTGGCCCGGTCGGGCTGGACAACATCGCCGCCAGCATTGGCGAAGAACGCGACACGATTGAAGATGTGATCGAGCCCTACCTGATCCAGCAGGGCTATCTGCAGCGAACGCCGCGCGGCCGCATTGCCACGCTGGCAGCCTACCGCCACCTCGGTGTGGCGCCCCCGGTGAGCGGCAACGACATGTTTACCTGACGGCGCTGCATGGGCGGCTGGCGCGCTTTGGCGTGCAGGTTCGCTACTCGCCGCCAGGCCTCGTTGGTGAGCCTCGACGCTCAGGTCAGTGCGCCCCGCGCATCCACCCGGAATATGCGCTGCACAATGCCCCTGCGCAGGCCACCGCCCACCGCAATCATCACATCGTGCAGGTTGACGGTCGGGTCGCAATGGCCGGGAATCAGCCACAGGATGTGGCCCAGCCCCGGCAGGCGCGTGCCGCCCGCAGCGGGCCGCAAGATGCCATGCTCATCACCGCCGTTGAAGTACTCCAGCGCATCCTCGCCATCCAGGGTATGCACCAGCGGCAGGCCGGAATCGATGGCGTGACTCTTGTGGCCGGCGTCGCACACGGCATGGCCGCTGCGGGTGCTGATGACCTGTGTCTTGACAAACAGGGCGTGCTCGAACTGCGGCTGCGCCGGGTCGCGCTCGTTTTTCGCGTAGTCGACATCCATGAACATGAAGGAGCTCGCCTGCAATTCGCCGTAAACGCCGCTGGCGGCCTCCAGCACAAAACTGCCGGTACCGCCGCCGGTGACCAGGCCGACTGTGATGCCCTGGGCTTCGATCAGGTCGCGCGTGCGCTGCACGGCGGCTGCGGCTTGGGCAATCGCGTCGCGCCGCTCCTGCGCGCTGCGAATATGCTGGGCCTTGCCATGGTAGGCCTGCAGGCCGGCAAAGTGCAGGGCCGGGTGTTTGCGGATCTCCAGCGCCAGCGTCACCGCGGCGGCTCCAGGCTCCACACCACAGCGGCCCTGTCCGACGTCGATTTCGACGAACACGTCAATGATCGTGCTCACGCCGCTGCTGGCCCTGGCCTCGTTCATGGCCTGCGCCAGCCGGTTTACGCCCTGGGTGCTGTCCACCGCAATGGCCAGCTTGCCGCTATGGGGCGCGACCTTCTGCGTCAGTGCCGCCACCCGTGCGAGCTTGGCAGGCGCAATGACCTCGTTGCTGATGTAGACGTCGTACACCCCGCCGGCCACCATGGCCTCGGCCTCGGCAGTCTTTTGCACGCACACGCCCACCGCGCCGGCCTTGATCTGCAGTTTGGCGAGTGACGCACTCTTGTGCATCTTGGCATGGGGACGCCAGCGAATGCTGTGCTTTTTCGCAAACTCGGCCATGCGCCCCAGGTTGCGCTTCATCGCGTCCAGGTCAATGACGAGGGCGGGTGTATCGACCTCGGTGACGGGCTTGCCTATCAGGTCGGACAAACGGGACGACGATGTACTCATGGTGTGCGGGGATTCACTCATTGGGTGTGGGTGGTGCCGGGAGCGGGGGCGGCGTCGTCGGTAAATCGGTTGTCATGGGGTGCGTCACCGTTCAGGTGCTGGGTGTCGGCCCAGCCCACCAGCGTGAAGCCCTCGGGTGTCCAGAGCAGGCGGTTGATCGCGGTGTTGTCGAGCGCCCAGGTGCGGGGCGCCTGGATGTCCAGCCGGGTGGCCGCGCGGTACAGGATGTCCATCACGCCGCCGTGGCCGACCAGCGCGATCAGCTCGCCGGGGTGTTCCGCGGCCAGCCGCTCCGCGGTGCCCACCACGCGGCGGCGCAGGTCCAGCAGCGATTCGCCGCCGGGTGGGGCGAATTCCGGGTCGCGTTTGCGCCAGCGCAGTGACTGCTCGGGCAGCAGCACCTCGATCTCGGCAAAGGTTTTGCCCTCGAACTCGCCAAAGCAGCGTTCGCGCAGGCCCGGTTCCCTGATCACCTCCACGCCCAGAGCGCCAGCAAGGTGCTGCGCGGTTTCCCAGGCGCGGCTCAGATCGCTGGTGTAGATTGCGGTGATCGGTTCATCCACGAGCGCCTGGGCCATCCGCCTGGCTTGGCCATGCCCGGTGTCATTGAGCGGAATGTCGAGATGGCCCTGAATGCGCGCATCCACATTCCAGGTGGTTTCGCCGTGGCGAATGGCGATGATGCGGGTTGCTTCAGTCATCGGGCGGGATTCCTTGGCGGGTGCCCTGCGACAGGCGACAGAGGCGAAGCGTCTCGCGAGCGCGGGAGCTCTTCATCCCAGCAGGGGCCGCGGGACTGGCTTTGCCAGACCGCAGGCGCAGCGGCCCCCTCGGGGGGCAGAGAGCTACACGCAGTGAGCGAACGTGGGGGCTCTTCATCCCAGCAGGGGCCGCGGGACTGGCTTTGCCAGACCGCAGGCGCAGCGGCCCCCTCGGGGGGCAGAGAGCTACACGCAGTGAGCGAACGTGGGGGCCGCATTTTATCGGGGGATTTCAACATTGATGTGGCGTCTGCCCGGCGGCGGTTCGGGAAAGCCGCGCAGTGCGGCGTCCAGCATCGCCGGCAGCACGCTGAGGGAATCGCTCCATACGCCATCGTGCAATGCGCGGGTTTCAAAGACCACTTGCTGGGTTGTCAGGTCGCGCATCAGGATGACCAGTTCGCGCCTGAAATAAGGCGGCTCCGGAAAACGCATCGGAAATGAAAAGCCAACGGAAGCGCCACGGCTGCCGCCAGCCATAAAGACTCCCGGGGTCGCAAAGCCGAAGTCGTCATAGGGCCCGCGGTCGATGACCTGGGTATTGAGCACTACCTGCACGCCGTAGCGCGCCACCGTGGGGCTCAGTTCCATGCCCACCCGGGACAGGGCGGTGCGGGCCAATGCTTCAATGCGGTCCTGCTGTGCCCCGGCGGCCTGCTGCGAGGGCAGACGTTCAAACCGGTAAGCGGTGCCGGGACCAGGCGGCGCAGCGGTCCATTTGGGAAAAGCCGTGACGTCGCTGTCGACCAGGCGCGTGGTCGAGCAGCCTCCCATGAGGAACGCGAGAAATGCTATTGAAATAGCAGCTAAAAATGCTCGTTTCATAAGGGCTGCAGGCTAACTTTTCTGAATATTTTGTTGCTCAGCGCGATGCGATGTCAATCACGGAAAGGCCGGGTCGCTGCGGCTCGCTGAACTCTTCCGCGTCAAATGCCTTGTCCCCTTCGGCATCGGCAACACCGGTGGTCCGGATGTTCTTGAAGTCATGGCGCTTGCTGTCCATCAGGTGCGAGGGCACGATGTTCTGCAGCGCAGAAAACATGTTCTCCAGCCGCCCCGAGTGCTTTTTCTCCCACTCGCGCAGCATGTTGCCGACCTGCTTGCGCTGCAGGTTTTCCTGGCTGCCGCAGAGCGTGCACGGAATGATGGGGAAGTCGCGCACCTGGGCCCAGCGCGTCAGGTCTTTTTCAGGCACATAGGCCATGGGCCGGATCACAATGTTCTTGCCGTCATCGCTGACCAGCTTGGGTGGCATGCCCTTGAGTTTGGCCGCAAAAAACATGTTCAGGAAGAATGTCTGCAGCATGTCGTCACGGTGATGGCCCAGCGCGATCTTGGTGGCGCCGAGTTCGCCCGCCACACGGTACAAAATGCCCCGCCGCAGGCGCGAGCACAGCGAGCACAGTGTTTTGCCTTCCGGAATCACGCGCTTGACGATGCTGTAGGTGTCCTGGTTTTCAATGTGGAAAGGCACGTCCAGCTTGCCCAGGTAGTCAGGCAGCACATGCTTCGGGAAGCCAGGCTGCTTCTGGTCCAGGTTGACGGCGATCAGGTCGAACCTGATGGGCGCGCGCTTTTGCAGTTTCAGCAAAATGTCGAGCATGGCGTAGCTGTCTTTGCCGCCAGAGACGCACACCATCACCTTGTCGCCCTCTTCAATCATGTTGAAGTCGACAATCGCACGGCCGACTTCGCGGCACAGGCGCTTTTCAAGCTTGTGGTCCTCACGCTCGATCTTCAGGCTGTTCTGCACCCGTGCAGAACTCTCAACCTGTTCGTCCATCCATACGGCGCTCATCGGTGTCACCACTGTCCTGTCTCGACGCGAATGGCTACTTCGCAGTCGTCAAAAATTTCAAGTTTGGCAATCCTCACCCGCACCCCCAGCACGCCGGGCAGCAGCATCAGCCGGTGCGCCAGCTTGCCGATCAGGCTTTCCAGCAGGTTCACATGCTCGGCCGTGCACTCGTTGATGATGATCTGGCGCACCTTGCGGTAGTCCAGCACATGCATGATGTCGTCGTCGCTGGGCAGCAGCGGCTGCGTGCCCAGGCTCAGTTCGGCATCAACCTGGATCGGTTGCGGCGCGATTTTTTCGTGATCCAGAATGCCCAGGTTGGCGTCAAAGCGCAAACCGGTGAGCGTCAGGATCTGGGTGCCTAGGGTGTTGTACATGGGGTCAGTCTGGGGGTGATTGGGGCCGGGGTGTGCAGGCGGTTTTCCAGCGTTTGCGTTCACATCAGCGAGAAGTCGCGCTCAAATTTCATCAGGTGCTGGCCGCCGTCCACCAGCAGGGTGGTGCCTGTCATGGAGCTGTTCTCCAGCGCGAACTTCACCGCGGCAGCCACGTCGGCCGGCGTGGAGGAGCGGCCCAGCGGCGACAGCTTGTGCCGCGCCTCGAATTGCTCGTCGCTCAGCAGGTGGCTGGTCAGGGTGAGGCCGGGCGCCACGCCGACCACGCGCACCTGCGGCGCCAGCGCCAGCGCCAGCATGGTACCGGCCGCCTCCAGCGCGGCCTTGGACAGGGTGTAGCTGAAGAAATCGGGGTTCTGGTTCCACAGCTTCTGGTCCAGCAGGTTGACGACGGCGCCGCTGGCGTTGCGGCTGCTCACATGCGCATGCAGCGCCTGGGCCAGCAGGATGGCCGCGCCGGTATTGCTGTGCAGGTGCTTGTCCAGGGCGGCAAAGCCAAAGCTGGCGGCGCTGTCCTGCTCAAAGGTCGAGGCGTTGTTGACCACCGCGTCAACGCGGCCGAAATGCGCGGCAACGCGGGGCAGCAGGGCGCGAACGCCGGCTTCCTGTTCCAGGTCACACTGAAAAGCGGCGGCAGCCCCCGACAAACGGGTGCAATCAGCGACCGTTTTCAGGGCATCTTCTTCGGAGCCGCGGTAATGCACCGCCACCTGCCAGCCGCCGGCTGCCAGCGCCAGCGCGATCTCGCGGCCCAGCCGCCTGGCGGCGCCGGTCACGAGAACAACGGGGAGGGACGGGGTGGCGGTCATCAGGCTGGAGGTTGGGTTTTTGGGCAGGGGCTGGTGGCGGGGCCAGGGCGGTATCGCCGACAATCAGGGGCGTGACCAACAACAGCCACCCCCCCATTTTAACGACCGGCCTGCAGGCCCACATTGCCAAGGCCATTGCAGAGGCCGGCGGCTGGATCGGCTTTGACCAGTTCATGGCGCTGGCGCTCTACACACCTGGTCTGGGCTACTACGCCAATGATTCGCGCAAATTCGGCCTGATGCCCGGTGGCGTGAAGGACGGCGGGAGCGATTTTGTGACGGCGCCCGAGCTCTCGCCGCGTTTTGGCCAGGCATTGGCGCGCCAGCTGGCCCAGGCCCTGCAGGCCACCGGCACCTCGGAAGTCTGGGAATTCGGTGCGGGCTCCGGCGCCCTGGCGCTGCAGCTTCTGGACACGCTCGGGCCGCTGGTGGCGCGCTACACCATTGTGGATGTGTCCGGCAGCCTCATGCAGCGCCAGCGCGAACGGCTGGCTGCGCATGCTGGCAAGGTGCACTGGGCCAGCGAGCTGCCTGCGGAGATGCGCGGCGTCGTGGTGGGCAATGAAGTGCTCGATGCCATGCCGGTGAAGCTGCTGTCGCGTCTGGAAAAGGTTTGGCATGAGCGCGGCGTGGTGGTCCATCAAGAACGCTTCACCTGGGCCGACCAGCGCACTGAGTTGCGGCCGCCGCTGGAAGTGGCCGGCGCCCACGACTACCTCACCGAAATTCACCCGCAGGCCGAAGGCTTTATCCGCACGCTGGCCGACCGGCTGGAAGCGGGTGCGGTGTTCCTGCTGGACTACGGCTTTCCCGAGCACGAGTACTACCATCCGCAGCGCAGCATGGGCACCGTGATGTGCCATCGTGGCCACCTGTCGGACACCGATGCGCTGCTGGATGTGGGCAGCAAGGACATCACCGCCCATGTCAACTTCACCGGCATCGCACTGGCCGGGCAGGACGCCGGCCTGCAGGTGCTGGGCTACACCAGCCAGGGCCGTTTCCTGCTCAACTGCGGGCTGCTGGAGGGTATGGAAGGCGGTGTTGACAGTGCCAACCTCGCCGAGCGCGCCATGGTGCAGAAATTGATTGCCGAGCACGAGATGGGCGAGCTGTTCAAGGTCATCGCATTCTCAAAAGGTGCACCGTGGGAACCCATGGGCTTTTCCGCTGGTGACCGCACGCATACCCTGTAGCCCGTCCGGGGATGCCGGAGGGGGTTACAGGGCTTGTTACAGGGCCTGTTACAGGGCTTTCGCCGCGCGCTCCCCGCAGCGGGCTTCAACCCCTAAACTAGCAACATGATCCGCTGGTTCATCGTCATCTTTCTCGCGCTGGTTTTCATCAGCTGGTTCAGCCCTTTGCTGCAGAAACTGGGCTTTGGCAAGCTGCCCGGCGACCTGCGCTTTCGCCTGTTTGGGCGGGAATGGTTTATCCCGCTGACCACCACGATCCTGCTGAGCTTTGTCGCCAGCCTGATTGCCCAGTTGATCTGAGGAATGTGAGAGGTCTGCCATGAAAGCCTGCGTGGATCTGGGAGGCACCAAGGTAGCGCTCAGCCTGACCCGCGGCTTGACCGGGGCTGCCGCCGTGCCGCCGCTGTCCGCGCTGCAGGCCCGTCGCTCCGAGCCCACCGCCAAGACCGGCACACCGGACGCCGTCGCACGGCAGATCCTGCGCATGCTGGGCGAGGCTTGCGCGGAAGCTGGCATCGGCGAGCATGACATCGTGGCGGTTGGCGTGTCGTCCTGCGGCCCGTTTGTGATGAAGGCGGGCATGATTGAGCTCGCGGCACCCAACATCTGCGGCGGCCTGGCTGGGCCGGCGCGCGGCCTGCCCAATGACTGGACCAGCGCCTTGCTGGAGGCGCCGCTGCGCGAGAAGTTTCGCGGCACCCCCACCACGCTGCGCATTGAAAACGACGGCATAGGCGCGCTGGAAGCCGAGCGCCGCTGGGGTGCGTTGCAGGGCATGGGCAACTGCGCCTACGTCACCTGGAGCACCGGCATTGGCTGCGGCCTGTGTGTCGACGGCCGCGTCCTGCGCGGCAAGCACGGCAATGCGGGCCATGCCGGCCACATGTTTGTCAGCGACAACGACGATGCGCTGTGCGGCTGCGGCAACATCGGCGATCTCGAAGGACTGGTGGCCGGCAATGCCATCGCCAGGCGTTTCTCCTCGGGAGGCGCCGCGGATGCGGCCAGCATTTTGGCGCAGGCGCGCTCGGGTGACGCGGCCGCCGTCGCCCTGGTGGATGAGTTGTGCCGTGTCATGGGACGTGCGCTGTACAACCTCATCATCACGCTGGACCTGGAGCGCATCAGCCTGGGCGGCAGCGTGTTCTGGCATCACCGCGACTACCTGCTGCCGCGCCTGCAGGCGCAGATTGCCGGCAAACTGCCGGCGCTGACCAGCGGATGCACGCTGGTGCCCGCCGGTCTCGGTGAGCGGGTCGGCGATTTCGGGGCCCTGGCGCTGGTCAGTTAGCCCACAGCACTCCGTCGGGGTCAGCGTGACGGCCTTGGGGCTCGACTCAAAATCGCCCCAGGTATCCGCCTTCAAGGAATTGGCGCGTTGCCCCGGCCCACATCGACGCCTGCCGCCTTGAAAAGCCATTCACGGAAAAGCCGGACCTTTTCCGTGTGCTGCTCATTCACCCGGCAGGACACAAAGTGGGTTTCCTCTGCAATGGGGAAAAAAACGTCCCTTCCCAGTTCAACCAGTTCGCCGCGGGAGATTTCGCGCTCGGCAAGACGGACGCTTTCCAGGGCGACACCCATGGCGTCGACAGCGGCAGAAATGGAGAGCGCCGCGCGGTCGAACGACGGCCGGGGCCGCGCAGGCAGCGTGAGCCCGTTGCGCGCAAACCAGCCGGGCCAGGTGATGGCGCTGAGCTGGGAGTCGATCAGGACCAGGTCACGGATTTGCTGGCGGATGGGGCGCGTGCCATCCACCAGTTGCGGCGAGCACAGGGGAACGATGCGCTCGCGCCCCAGGGCGATGGAGAGCACGCCCGCCCGTTCCTGCACGGGCCCATAGGCAATCGCCACGTCGATCTCCCGCATGCGGGTGAGGTCGACAGGCTCTGCGCCCGAGGTCAACCGGATGGTGATGTCGGCATGGGCTTGCATGAATTCAGGCAGGCGGGGCCCCAGCCATTTGGCGGCAAAGCTGGGTGCGCAATGCAGCGCCAGCACCTGTGCCCGCGGCGCCAGCGCCACCTCGTCGCAGGCCGCCTCGATGACATCAAACACCCGCGAAAGACTGTCAAGCAGCCGCCGCCCCTCGGCCACCAGTTCGACGCGGCGGTTGCGCCGGATGAAGAGGGGTCGGCCGAAATAGTCCTCCAGCTCTCGCACCTGGTGGCTGATCGCCGACTGGGTCAGGTGCAATTCACGCGCGGCAAGCGTAAAGCTTTCCAGCCGGGCCGCAGACTCAAACGCCCGCAGCAAGACGAAATTCGGGGCGCGTCTCATAGTGTTTCTTGATTCATGAATGAAATTCATCTTTTCATGAACATCTATCGTTTGTCAACGTCTGAAAAGAGCGCGAACATGGCCTCACCGAAAAGACGGGTGCGCGGTATGCAGCGGAGTCCTCTGGCCTTGGTTCGATGTGAAAACCGCAAGACGCCTTCCATGAGATTGATACAGAGACCAAAGACCAAAGACCTTAAGACCCAAACTCAAAAGGAGCAAGAAATGTCTGCAGTGCTTGAAGCGAGCCGCGATGTCCAGCTGGATGAAGCGCGAATTTCCATCTACCAACCGGAGCAGGCTGGCCTGATTTATCCGTCAACCCCCCGGTTTTCAAATGCCGCCGAGGAGCGCCAGCACCTGAAAGAGCGGCTTGTCGCCGCGTGCCGTGCGTTTGCCTTGCAGGGTTTCGATTACGGTTTTGCCGGGCACCTGACGGTACGTGACCCGGAGAACCCCGGCCTGTACTGGACCAATCCCATGGCCGTGCATTTTTCCCAGGTCAAGGTGTCCAACCTGATTTTGGCCGATCACAGCGGCCAGGTCGTTGAGGGCCGCCACGCGATCAATCGCGCCGGCTTTGTCCTGCATTCAGCCGTGCATGAGGCGCATCCGGATATCGTCGCGATGTGCCACGCGCACACCGTCTACGGAACCGCTTTTGCCTCACTCGGCAAAAAGCTCGAGCCGATCAGCCAGGATGCGGCAGCCTTCTTCGAAGACCATGTGGTCATTGGTGATGAGGCGGGCCAGGTGGCCGTGGAAGTCAAGGCAGGGCACAAGGTGGCCCAGGCCTTCAAGGGTGTCAAGGCGGCCATCCACCAGAACCACGGGCTGCTCACGGCCAGCCGCCACAGCATCGAGGCGGCCGCCTTCTGGTTCATCGCGCTGGAGCGCTGCTGCAAGCAACAGCTGATGATCGACGCAGCCGGCATTGCCCCGCGCCTGGTGACGCCGGAGCGCGCCCGCTACAGCCGTGAACATGTGGGCAGCGAATACATCGGCTGGCTGCATTTCCAGCCGATCTGGGATCACCTGGTCAAAACCCAGCCGGACATGTTTGACTGATGACCGGTTGAATCCGGGCCAAAGGCAAAAGCGTGAAGTGCGCCTGCTGGAAGACCCGGGCATGTCCGGTGCCCAGTCAAGCAGGATTGAAGGCTGCGGTTTTGGGGGGGGGGAGCCGCTATTAAAAAAATGCCGGTCGTCCGGTATGCCGGAAACTACCTCCTCGCGATGGCCGCCTGATTCGACACCAGAATATTGCTTTTCTTTAGCGCCTGGCCGGCTTGCACGGCGACGGCCCAGTCATCGGTAGAGCCGACAGCGGCAAAGCGCGTGTGAAACACCACGCTGAAGATACGGTGGATTTCTTCCGCGCTGGCCAGGCCGGCTTCGTTGGCATAAGGGATGGAGCCGCTCGCGTCGTGCAAAAACTCCACGTGCAGGCCCCGGTGCGTGGCCTCGAAAATCGTGGACGCGTCGCAGTTGTGCGTCATGTAGCCGACCACCGTGAGGGTATCGATGCTGTTTTTCTCCAGCCAGCCGGCAAAGTCGGTGCCGGTATAGACGTTGGGCCAGGCTTTCTCGATGAAGTGGTCGCGCGGGCGGCTCGCAACGGTCTCATGCAAGGCCCACTGGGCCGAACCCTTGGCAAACAGCGGCGCGGTAGCGGACTCGCTGTGTTGCACCACCACGACAGGGATGCCCGCCGCACGGGCCGCATCCATCGCGCGACCAATATTGGGCAGCGTCTGCTCCACCGGTGGGTATTCAATCAGCAGGCCGCCGGTGAAATACTCCATCTGGACATCGATGACGACAAGGGCGCGGCGTGGAGATGTTGCATCAGTGCTGGACATGGTGTGTTTTCCTTCAAAAGTTGAAACAGGTGGTTGATGGAGGTGATTGTTGGGCTGGCGGTGTTTTGGTGAAAGTGGCCCAAATGTCAATAGTCGATAGAATCGGGCCATGTCATCCAAAGCGCCCAAAAAGACATTCGGCAAAGCCCCGGGCAAGGCCAGAGCCGGCAGCGCGGCCAGCCAGGCAGTCGGCTCCGTAGTCGGGATCCGCACCGTTGCGGTGGTCGCCTTTGACGGCATCAGCCCCTTTCACCTGTCCGTGCCGTGCATGGTGTTCGGCAACGATTTTTCGGGTGCCGACCTGCCGCGGTTCAAGCTGCTGGTGTGCGCCGACAAGCCGGGCATGCTGCAAACCACAGCCGGCTTCACCATTGCTGTGCAACACGGCCTGGGCGTGCTGGCCAAAGCCGATACCGTGGTGGTGCCGTCATGGCGCGACCCCATGGAGCGCCCGCCCGAGGCTTTGCTCAAGGCCCTGCAGGCGGCGCACCGGCGCGGCGCGCGCATCATCGGCTTATGCTTGGGCGCTTTTGTCCTGGCCGAGGCCGGCCTGCTGGACGGCCGGCCCGCCGCCACGCACTGGGCCCTGGCGTCCGCTTTCGCCGCGCGTTACCCGCAGGTGCAGCTCCAGCCGGATGTGCTGTATGTGGACGACGGCGACGTGCTCACGTCTGCGGGCACCGCAGCCGCCATTGACTGCTGCCTGCATCTGCTGCGCCGCGAGCACGGTGCGGAGGTGGCCAATCGCGTGGCGCGCCGCATGGTGGTGGCGCCACAGCGGCAGGGCGGGCAGGCCCAGTACGTCGAGCGGCCCGTGCCTGCCACCAGCACCGGCCACCGGCTTTCAGTCATTCTGGCCTGGGTGCAGGAAAACCTGAACCAGCCGCACAGCCTCGATGCGCTGGCCGATCGGGCCTTCATGAGCCGGCGCACCTTCACGCGGCACTTCCGGCAGATCACCGGCACCACGGTGGGCCGGTGGCTCACCGGCCAGCGGCTGGCGCTGGCGCAGCGGCAACTGGAGGCCACCGACCGCTCGATGGACCAGATTGCCATCGATGCCGGCTTTGGCTCCGTGGTGTCCCTGCGGCAGCACTTCGCGACGACGCTGGGCACATCGCCCTCCACCTACCGGCGTGAGTTTCGGGGCAGGTAGCAGTCTTTTTGGAAATGGCTGTGGGCCTATATATGACGGGACCTGACTGCTATAAAAACAGTAGCAATTGCGGCTTGTGCCGCAGAAGACACTTGCTCGGCGGTTCAGGCCGGCGGCGGGGCGGCCTCGGCTGAGGCCTGACGGCGGCGATCGAGGAAAGCCTGCAACTCACCCACCACGCCCTTGCGGAAGGCCAGCACGCAGACCACGAAGATCGCGCCGATGATGACGGTGACCCATGAGCCGACCTTGTCGGCCAGCAGGTTTTGCAGCGAGATCACGATGCCGGCGCCGAAGACCGGGCCAAAGAAGGTGCCCACGCCACCCAGCAGGGTCATCAGGATCACTTCGCCCGACATGGACCAGTGCACATCCGACAGCGTGGCAAAACCCATTACCAGGGTCTTGAGCGAGCCTGCCAGCCCGGCCAGGGCGGACGACAGCACAAAGGCCAGCAGCTTGTAGCGGTCTACCTGGTAGCCCAGTGAAATGGCGCGGGGTTCATTCTCACGGATCATCTTGAGTACCTGGCCAAATGGCGAGTGCACGATGCGCGAGATGCCCAAAAAGCACAGCACGAACACCGCGACCACAAAGTAATACATGGTGGTGTCGGATTCGAGCGAGAGCAGGCCCAACAGGCGGCCGCGCGGCACGCCCTGCAAGCCGTCTTCACCGCCGGTAAACGGCGCCTGCAGGCAGACAAAAAACACCATTTGTGCAATCGCCAGTGTGATCATGGCAAAGTAAATGCCCTGGCGCCGGATGGCGACCGCGCCGACGACCAGGCCAATCAAGCCGGCCGCGACCGTGCCGGCAAGAATGCCCAGTTCAGGCGTCCAGCTTTGCGACTTGATGAACCAGCCGGTGACGTAGGCGGCCGAGCCAAAAAATGCGGCGTGACCGAAGGACAGCAAGCCGGTAAAACCCAACAGCAGGTTGAAAGCACAGGCAAACAGGGCAAAGCACAGAAGCTTCATGACAAACACCGGGTACAGCCCGATCACGGGCGCCACCAGCGCCAGCGCCAGCAGGGCCAGGTAGGTGATACGGGTCAATTTTTGTGCGTTATTCATTCAGATATCCATCGAACCGCCAAGTGGCGAGCGCGGGGTTCCCGTTCCAGCAGGGGCCGCAGGCGCAGCGCCCCCCGGGGGCAGCGCATTACACGAAGTGAAAAGCGTGGGGGCCAACGAAGGCAGCGCCGGGCCGACCCAAGCAAGTTCAGCCCCCTCGGGGGGCAGAGAGCTACACACAGTGAGCGAGCGTGGGGGCTCTTCATCCCGGCAGGGGCCGCGGGACTGGCTTTGCCAGACCGCAGGCGCAGCGGCCCCCTCGGGGGGCAGCGCAGTACGCGAAGCGACAAGCGTGGGGGCCAACACCTATGCCTCCTTGCCAAACAGGCCCGATGGGCGAACCATCAGCACCAGCACCATGACCACAAACACCACAATATTGGACGCTTCAGGGTAAAACACCCGGGTCATGCCTTCAACCAGGCCGAGGGCCAGGCCGGTAATGACGGAGCCCAGAATCGAGCCCATGCCGCCGATCACCACCACGGCAAACACCACGATGATCAGGTTGGAGCCCATTAGCGGATTGACCTGAATGATGGGCGCGGCCAGCACGCCGGCCAGCGCCGCCAGCGCCGCGCCGGCGCCATAGGTCAGCATCACCATCATCGGCACATTGATGCCGAAGGCCTGCACCAGTGCTGCGTTCTCCGTGCCGGCGCGCAGGTAGGCGCCCAGCCGTGTGCGTTCAATCAGGAACCAGGTTCCCAGGCAAACCACCAGCGACACCAGCACCACCCAGGCCCGGTAATTCGGCAGAGTCATGAAGCCGAGGTTGGTGGCCCCCGACAGCAGTTCCGGCACGTTGTAATTCTGGCCTGACACGCCATACAGCTCGCGAAAAATGCCTTCCGCGATAAGCGCCAGGCCAAAGGTCAGCAGCAGCCCATAGAGCGGGTCCAGCTTGTACAGATGCTTGAGGAACAGGCGTTCAATCACCACGCCGAGCGCGCCGACTGTCAGCGGGGCCAACACCAGTGCAGCCCAGTAGTTGAGGCCGAATTTGTCGAGCATGATCCAGGCCGCAAAAGCGCCCAGCATGTAGAGCGCTCCGTGGGCGAAGTTCACGATGCCCAGCAGGCCAAAGATGACTGCCAGCCCGAGGCTGAGCATGGCGTAAAACGCGCCATTGACCAGGCCCAGCAGCAGCTGGCCCAGAAAAGCTTGATGGGGAATACCGAAAATTTCCATGGAGGCCCGTCAGTTGAGCCTAGAAATGGCGGTTGGACGCGCTGCCACCCGAAAGGTGAACTCGTGCGTGAGCGAATAAAGGTGTGTTCATGCGGTCTTGCCAGCGGTCAATGAGCGGTCAACTGCCGTTTCTAGGTTCTTGCCTTGAGAATACAGAAAAGCGGCCGATCGCACGCGCGACCGGCCAGTAGTCAGCTTACTTCTTGACCAGCGCGCATTTGGACTCGGCAACCGTCGTGAACGCCTGGTCACCGGGAACCTTGGCCACCATCTTGTAGTAGTCCCACGGTGTGCTCGATTCTTTGGTGCCTTTGACCTGGTAGAGGTACATGTCGTGAATCATGCGGCCGTCGGCGCGAATCTGGCCCTTGCTGTAGAAGTCGTCAAACTTCATGGTTTTCAGCGTGCTCATCACCTTGTCAGCATCCGTGGTGCCGGCGGTTTGCACGGCTTTCAGGTAGTTGGATGCGGCCGAGTAGTCGGCAGCCTGCAGGCTCGACGGCATGCGCTTGTATTTGTCAAAAAAGCGCTTGGCAAATTTGCGTGATGCGTCGTCCTGGTTCCAGTACCAGCTGTCGGCCAGTTGCAGGCCTTCGGTGTTGGCCAGGCCCAGGCTGTGCACGTCGTTGATAAACACCAGCAGACCGGCAATCTTCATGCTTTTGGTGATGCCGAACTCTTTGGCCGCTTTCATGGCGTTGGTGAAGTCACCGCCGGCATTGGCCAGACCCAGGATTTGCGCCTTGGAAGTTTGCGCCTGCAGCAGGAAGGCCGAGAAGTCGGAAGCGTTCAGCGGATGCCGCACCGTGCCCACCACGGTACCGCCGTTGGCCTTCACGACCGTGGCGGAATCGGACTCCAGCGAATGGCCAAAGGCGTAGTCAGCGGTCAGGAAGAACCAGTTCTTGGCGCCGGCCTTGACCAGCGCCGAGCCAGCGACCTTGGCCAGCGCCACCGTGTCGTAGGCGTAATGAATGGTGTAGGGCGTGCAATCTTCATTGGTCAGGCGGGCAGAGCCAGCCCCAATCACGATGAAAGGGCGTTTCTTTTCAGTCGCGACCTTGGACATGGCCAGTGCCGTGCCCGAATTGGTGCCGCCGATCAGCGCGGACAGGCCGTCCTTGTCGATCCACTCGCGGGCCTTGGAGCTGGCCACGTCGGCCTTGTTCTGGTGGTCGGCCGTCAGCACTTCAATCGGGCGTCCCAGCACCTTGCCGCCGAAGTCCTGGGCCGCCCACCTGATCATTTCACCGCCGGCCGGGCCGTCGATGTCCGCGTAGAGGCTGGACATGTCGGTGATGAAGCCGATCTTGACCGGTCCCGTGTTCTGGGCCGAAGCGGCGGCGCCCAGGCCGATGGCCATGGCGGCGATAAGAGTCTTGAGTTTCATGAAATTCTCCTTCTTGAGGTGGTGAGATCGGAACCGGCTAAGCAAAAATGGATGACAAAAATCGGGGCATGGGGAAAACGGGAGGCAGGCGGTGAACCGCTCTACACCCCCAAATATTCCTGCAGCATGCCCATGTTTTGCGACAACTCGGCCTGGGCAAACTGCTTGACGATGCGGCCATGCTCCATGACATAGAAACGGTCGGCCAGCGGCGCGGCAAAGCGGAAGTTCTGCTCGACCAGCACGATGGTGTAGCCCTTGGCCTTCAGGGCCAGGATCATCTCGGCGAGCTTCTGCACGATGACGGGTGCCAGGCCTTCTGAGATCTCATCGAGCAGCAACAGCCGGGCGCCGGTGCGCAAAATGCGGGCGACGGCCAGCATCTGCTGCTCACCACCCGACAGGCGCGTGCCGGGGCTGGCCGCACGCTCTTTCAGGTTTGGAAACATGGCGTAGATCTCGGCAACACTCATGCCGCCGGGCGCAATGTTGGGCGGCAGCATCAGGTTTTCTTCGGCCGACAGGCTGGCGAAAATACCGCGCTCCTCGGGGCAGTAGCCAATTCCCAGGCGGGCCACCTTGTGCGGTGCCAGCTTGATCGCCTCTTCGCCATTGATCCTGATTGACCCCTTGCGGGCGCCGGTCATGCCGACAATGGCGCGCAGAGTGGTGGTGCGGCCGGCGCCATTGCGGCCCAGCAGCGTCACTACCTCGCCTTCATTCACGGTCAGGTTCACGCCATGCAGGATGTGCGACTCGCCGTACCAGGCGTGCAGGTCTTCGATTTTGAGGAGCTCTTTGGTCATGCAGGACTCCGGCGTGCTGAAGGGGTCAACGATCGCAGCGAAGAGCCGCCCCGAGCAAGTTCAGCCCCCGAGGGGCTGGAGCCTGCGGCTCCAAGCCTGCTTGAGCAGGTTTGGACAGGCGACAGAGGCGAAGCGTCCCGCGAGCCGCGGCCTGCAAGGCCTCGCGTATTACACGAAGTGAAAAGCGTGGGGGCCAACATCTAATGCGCTCCCTGCAGTGCAGTATCGGCCGTGCCCATGTAGGCTTCAATCACCAGCGGGTTGGCCGAAACCTCGGCATAGGGGCCGTCGGCAATGATGGCGCCGCGCTGCAGCACCGTGATGCGGTCGGCGATCGACGACACCACATTCATGTTGTGCTCGACCATCAGGATGGTGCGGCCGGCGGAAACCTTTTTGATCAGCTGCGTGACGCGGTCCACGTCTTCATGGCCCATGCCCTGGGTAGGCTCGTCCAGCAGCATCAGATCGGGTTCGAGCGCCAGCGTGGTGGCCAGCTCCAGCGCACGTTTGCGGCCATAAGGCAGGTTCACGGTCAGTTCATCGGCAAAGCCGCTCAGGTCGACTTCGGCCAGCAACTCCCGGGCACGCTCGTGCAGGTGGAACAGGGTGCTCTCGGCTTTCCAGAAATGAAACGAGGTGCCGAGGTTGCGCTGCAGCGCTGCCCGCACGTTTTCCAGCACCGTCATGTGGGGAAACACGGCCGAAATCTGGAAGGAGCGCACAATGCCGCGCCGCGCGGTTTGCGCCGGCTGCTCGTGTGTGATGTCGGTGCCGTTGTAGGTGATGGTGCCGGAGGTGGGGTGCAGGAATTTGGTCAGCAGGTTGAAAAAGGTGGTCTTGCCGGCGCCGTTGGGTCCGATCAGCGCGTGAATATGCCCGCGCTGGACTTTCAGGTCCACGTTGTTGACGGCAACGAATCCCTTGAATTCCTTGGTCAACCCTCGCGTTTCAAGAATGAACTCCACTGACAAATTGCTCTCCGGCAGGTGATGGGGTGAACTCATGGAGTCGGTGTGGCCGGCCAGGCGGGCACAAACCGGGGTCCGATGAAAGACAGTTGGTCATACTAGCTATCCGGTTGCGGCGGCGATACCGGGTAAAACCCTTAGGTAGTTTTGCGTGATGGGCAACCCGGGTTTCGCTGCCGGTGAAGGCGAGTGAATCTGTCCGGTGGGATGGTGCGTCACGCAAATTTCTCCAGTGACCCGCCGGCCGTCCAGAACCAGACGCCTTCACTGCCTTCACCTGCCGCCTCCTGCCGGGGTCGGCCGCTTCCAGATCCAGACGCGGGCGAAGGCGTCATGGGCGGCATCGTGCTCAAAATCCTGAACCGGAAGCGGCCCGGGTCCGGTGGGCAGGACCGCTTGATGCTGTTAACGCTGGAGCAATCCAGGGCCGTGACGAATCATGAGGCCGGTGGGTTACTGTTCCCGGAACCGGCCGGGCAAGCCCTCCGGCCGGGGGGCGGGTGCGTTGGCCGCGTCCGCCTCACGTGCCTGTTTCCGTTGCTGGGCCTTGCGCTGTTCCTGCTGCTGCAGTTGCTGCTGTTGCAGTTGCTGTTGCTGTTGCTGTTGCTGCAGTTCGTGGGCCTGGCGTTGCTGCTCCCTCTGTGCGCGTTGCTGCGCCTGTGCCTGTGCCTGTGCCTGTGCTTGCGCTGCTTGTGCCCGCTGCGCCTGCTCGCGCAGGGCGCGTTGCCCCTGCAACTCTTCGTTTTGCCGGCGCTGCTGGTCCTGCTGGCGGATCAGCTCCCGTTGTTGCCGCTCCTGCTCGCGCTGGAGTTGCTGTTGTGCCCGCTGCGCCTGTTCGATGGCGCTGCGTTCTGCTGCTGCGGCCCGTTCACGCTGGGCGCGCTGAATCAGCGACTCTTCGTTTTGCCGGCGCTGCGCCTCCTGTTGCTGTGCCGCTTCGCGCTGCTGGCGCTCCTGCTCGCGCTGGAGTTGCTGTTGTGCCCGCTGCGCCTGTTCGACGGCGCTGCGTTCCGCTGCGGCGGCCCGTTCACGCTGAGCGCGCTGAATCAGTGATTCTTCGTTTTGCCGGCGCTGAGCCTCCTGTTGCTGTGCCGCTTCGCGCTGCTGGCGTTCCTGCTCACGTTGCAGTTGTTGTTGCTGCTGCTCGCGCCGGGCGCGTTGCTCCGTGTCGATGGCATTGCGTTCTGCCGCGGTCCGTGCGTCCGGGCTGGCAGCGGGCATGCCGCCCTGCTGCCGTTCACGCTGGGCGCGCTGAATCAGTGACTCTTCGCCTGGCCGGCGCTGCGTATCCTGTGGCCGTGCGGCTTCGCGCTGCTGGCGTTCCTGGTCACGTTGCAGTTGTTGCTGCTCGCGCCGGGCGCGTTGTTCTGTGTCGGCGGTACTGCGGTCCTGCAAGGCGGGCGGGGTGATCTGCCCGGGTCGTGCCGGCGGCTGCGCGCCGATCAAGCCCTGGGTTGCCGGTGCCGCCGGCAAGGCAGGCTGTGCCCTGCCGTCGCGGCGTTCGTCCCGGCGCTCCTCGCGGCGCTCTTCCCGGCCGCGTACCACGGGCTGCGTGACCACCGGCGCGGGCGGCAGCGCAGCCGCTGCGGCAAGCCGGGGCCGCTGCACGTCGGGGCGCTGGGGTATTGCGCTGCGGTCGACCACCACCGGCGCCCGGTTCAGCTCGGCCAGGTTCAGCGCAGGGTTGCCGCGCACGGGCCGACCGCGGGAAAAGTCATCAGCACTCACCACCGTCACGGCAGCGGGCTGGCGCTGGTAGCGGTAGATGTTGGTTACGTTGACTGTGGTGTTGACCACGATGTTCTGGTTCACCTGCGTCACGTAGCGCGGGCTCACCCGGTAAATCGGCCTGAATGCCTCGCCCGGGGCCAGCGGAAACCAGCCTAGAGCGGGCTGTAGCGTCCCGCCCGAGCCGATGGAGATACTCCAGTTCACACCGCCGCTGCTGCCGCCCACAAAGACGACCAGTGCGGGTGCGTACACCGGGCGCGCTGTCAGCCGGCCCGGCACCCAGGCCCAGCGCTGACCGATCAGCGCCCAGCGGCCATAGTGACACGGTGCAAATCCCCAGGGGGCGTCGTCAATCCAGGTCCAGCCCCAGGGCGCTATCCAGCTCCAGTAGCCCATGCGGTACGGCGCCCAGTGCACTGGCACGACGCGGGGCAGCCAGACAGCACCGTAAGTCGGGTCCTGGCTCCAGTCGCCATACAGGTCGAGCTGCTGGTAGCCGGTGACTTCGCGGGGCACATAGCGCGCCGATACCGACTGGTCTTCAAGCCGGTCACGCTCCAGAGCCCAGAGGTCAAAGCTGTCGAGCACGGTGGAGCCCGGTGCCCCGGGCGTCAGCTGCGTGCCGGTGAAGCTGGCCTGCTGCTGGCTGGCCAGCGTGACAGGCAGGCCGCTGTCGCCGTAGACGGTGCCGCCGCCGGACTGCACCACCACGCGTGTGGTGTCGGTGGCCAGGTTGGCGTCCAGCCGGTAGTCGCCCGGCTGCGAAATCACGAAGGCCACATTGGGTGTATTGACCTCCAGGCGCTGGCCCTCAAACAGGGTGCGCACGCGCAGCCTCAGGGTGCCCTGGGCCAGGCGCAACTGGACCACGTCGTCGTCCAGCGCCAGGAAGTCCAGGCTGGTCTGCTCGTTCATGCGTACGGCGGTCGAACCGATATGCAGTTCGGCGCGCGCACGCGGGCCCGTCCACAAGCGGTCACCACGCGTCAGCGGCCGGTTCATCGTGGCGGGCGTCCAGGCGCTGGCGTCCTGGGAAGCGGCGATGTCGGCCGGTGAAAAACTCACGGCACCCTCCATCAGATTGAGCCGGGCCACGCGGCCGGGCGGATCGATGTATGAGCCGGGCGCCTGCGCCCAGGCTGTGGCCTGCAGCATGGCCAGCAGCCCGGCCGCGACAAGCGCCGGAAACCTCCGGCAAGCGCGGGAAAGCTGGAGCCGCAGGCCTGGTAAAAAAGCCGGAAATGGTGTCATGTTGCGCACTCTCTTCCTGTCGTGATGGCCGCGACGGGGAAACCCGCTCGTGGCATGGGTACCGTGTATCGCCCCTGGCGGGCTTGCAGGCACGACCCTCACTATCACAACGCGCGAGTAAAAGGTTGGACAGTTAAGCGCGGGTAAAGATTGCACCATTTATGTGCGGCTCTGAAACAGGATGTAATGCGCGGTTCGTGGGCAAGGGGGGCCGGCCGCATCTGTCTGAGATGGCACATGTTTTCAGCACGAGGCCAGTGCCTCGCAGGTCACCGTGCCTGCGAGCTTCTACAGCGTTCTACAGCGCGTTCGTGGGGCCAGGTACGGCAGAAAACAGGGCAGCCTCCAGGCCGCAATCAGTCATGCCGAAAATCGGTGCTTCGGGGCTTGTTAATCGCCACAATGACTTTGCTGTCTTTCAGCGCCTGAACATGCTTCCCGGCCCCTTTGAGTTGGCTGGCGCAACTGGCCAGCGGCAGGGCGACAGTATGCCGCGGTCAGCCCCGATGGCCATGCGCTCCCGGATTCCACCCGTTGAACGGCGTCAGGCGGGAACGGTGTGGTGTTGAACACCGGGGATTTGTGTGGCCGGCGGGGTGTTCCGGCTGCGGCCGCAGCGCACCATGCCGTCAATCATCACCATGCCCACCCCCGGAATGTCACCGCATTGAATGCTGTCCAGGAGGTCAAGCCCGGCAGAATGCTGGGCCTTGTCCATGAACACGAAGTCAGCGGCGCGACCGACTTCGATCAGCCCGCAATTGAGATTGCGAATGCGCGCGGTATTGCCGGTGGCAAAACAGAGCGCCAATTCGGCCGGAATGTTTCCCAGGCTTGAGAGCAGGGCGATGAGCCGCAACATGCCCAGGGGTTGCACGCCTGATCCGGCCGGGCCATCGGTGCCCAGAATGACACGGTGCGGACATTTGAGCTGCAGCGCGGCTTGAGCGGCCGCGATCGCCACTTTTTCATTGCCGTTGTGGACAATCTCGATGGCGCGAGAGGACCTTTCGCACAGCTCGCAGACATGCGCCTCCGATAATGCCGTGTGCCCGCCGTTGATGTGGCCAATGACGTCGGCATCGGCTTCAAGCACCACATCCTTGTCAATCAGGCCGGAGCCGGGAATGGAGGGGCCGCCTGTATGGATGGTGCTCTGGATGCCGTACTTGCGCGCCCAGCCCACCATTTCCTTGGCCTCGTAGCCCGCCTTGACGGAACCCAGGCCGACCTCGCCAAGCAGCGTGACGCCGGCCTCGGCCAAATCCTTGAAATCCTGCTCGGTCATGCCTTTTTCGATGATGGGTGCGCCGGCAAGAACCTTGACGCCACCGGGGCGAAAATTGTCAAACGCGCGCTGCGCCGTAATGGCCAGCGCTTTGAGGCCAACAATGTCCTTGGGCCGCCCGGGAAGATGAACTTCTCCGGCCGAGATCATCGTGGTGACGCCGCCGTGCATGGTGGAGTCGATCCAGCCAATCTGGTTTTGCCGTGGCGTCCAGTCACCAAATACCGGATGGACATGGCTGTCTATCAAACCCGGACAGACGCAGGTCTGGTGCGCGTCAATAACGGTCTGCGCATGCGCGATGTCGCAGTCCTTGGCCTTGCCGACAGCCACGATCAGGCCATCGTTCACGACAATGGTGTCCGCATCCAGGATGGGTTTGTCGATGTCTCCGGACAGCAGCAAGCCGATATTCCTGATGACGACTTTTCCTGATTTGCCGGTCGATGCTGCTTCTGCCATGGACAGTCCTTTGAAGAGATGGTGTGGTGATATCGCCGGCATGCTCATGCGTGTCGGCGTGCGCAAATCAAGGATTCCGCATGACAGTGCGCAGCACGGTACTGGTGATGAAGGCCTGCCATTGGGCCAGGGCCTCGGGTGCCTGCAGGTCTTCCCCCAGAAAGGCCGACAGGGTGTGGCGGTTGGAGACGTAGAAATAACCGGTCGCCGCTATCAGCAAGTAGACATTGCGCGCGGAAATATCGGCGCGGAACACGCCTTTGCGAACACCGCTTTCCAGCAGCTGGCTGATGATCGCTATGGCCGGAGACGAATATTCCCTGGCGCGCATCGACTTCGCGATATGTTTGCCTCGATGCAGGTTTTCCGTATTGAGCAGCGTGATGAATTCAGGATTCTTGTTGTAATAAGAAACCACGAAGCGAATGATCTCCTTGAGGGACTCCACCGGCTGTTCGATGTCCAGCGTCAGCTCCAGCTCCGCATCGTTCATCCGACGGTACATGTCTTCCAGTACCTCGATGAACAAGCCTTCCTTGCTGCCGAAGTAGTAGTAAATCATCCGGTCGAACGATTTGGCCGATTGGGAGATTTTCTCCACGCTGCCACCCTCGTAGCCGTAACGGGCGAAGACCTTGGTGGCCGCGCGCAGGATGTTGTCGCGCGTGGTTTGCGCCGCCTGCTCGCGCACGCCGGGCCGCTTGGCCGGCGCGCGCCGGGAGGCCGATGAACGAGGTTTGGCGGTCTTGGCCGTGATGGCTGCCTTCACTGTCATGCGTGAACTCCCGGTAGCGATTTACTTTTTGTCAGGAGAAAATTTTCCGCAGGGCCGCCCCAAGCAAGCACAGCCCCCGAGGGGCTGGAGCCTGCGGCTCCAAACCTGCTTGAGCAGGTTTGGACAGGCGACAGAGGCGAAGCGTCTCGCAAGCCGCGGCCTGCAAGGCCTCGCGTACTACGCGAAGCGAGAAGCGTGGGGGCTATATTCTTCATTGCTCGGCAAAAGCGCGCTCAATGACAAAGTCGCCGGGCCTGGAGGTGTTGCCCTCGTGGAAGCCGTTTTTCTCCAGCATGTGTTTCAGGTCCCTGAGCATGCCCGGACTGCCGCAAATCATGACGCGGTCATGCGCCGGATCCAGCGCCGGCAGTTTCAGGTCGGCAAGCATCTTGCCGCTTTCTATCAAGTCGGTGACACGGCCCATGTTCCGGTAGGCTTCCCGCGTCACGGTGGGGTAGTAAAGAAGCTGCTGGGACACCAGATCCCCGAGAAATTCGTGCTGCGGCAAGTGCTCAACGACCAGGTCGTGGTACGCCAGCTCGTCGGCCTGGCGCACGCCATGCACAAGAACAATCTGCTCGAACTGTTCGTAGGTCGCCGGGTCGCGGATGATGCTCATGAAGGGGGCCAGGCCGGTTCCGGTTGAGAGCAGATACAGCCGCTTGCCCGGAAGCAGATAGTCAATGACCAGCGTGCCGGTAGGTTTGCGGCCCACGATGATAGCGTCGCCGACCTTGATATGCTGAAGCCGCGATGTCAAGGGGCCTTCGGCCACCTTGATGCTGAGAAACTCAAGATGCTCCTCGTGGTTCGGGCTCACGATGCTGTAAGCACGCAGCAGCGGCTTGTCGTTGACCCGCAGGCCTATCATCGTGAAGTGGCCGTTGCTGAAGCGCAAGGATTTATCGCGGGTGGTGGTGAAGGTAAACAGCTTGTCGGTCCAATGGTGGACGGACAGGACGGTTTCTTCGTTAAATGCGCTCATGGTGATGGACTACTGGGTGGTTGGGTTGAAGTTTTCAGCGATCGAGATTGACGCTCGCCAGCTTACCGGTTTTGTCTTTCCATTGCTCCGCCGTCGGCAGGGGCGCGGTGCGCCTGGAGAGGGTGGGCCACAGCTTGGCCAGGCGTTCGTTAAGTTCTAAAAAGGGTTGGAACTGTCCGGGTGTGTCCGTGTCCGCATAGATGGCATTGACAGGACACTCCGGAATGCAGACGGCGCAGTCAATGCATTCGTCCGGATCAATCACCAGAAAGTCGGGACCTTCCCTGAAGCAGTCCACCGGACAGACATCCACGCAATCGGTGTATTTGCATTTGATGCATGCATCAGTTACTACATGGGTCATAGGTGCTCCTTCATGGCGTTGGCCAGGGTGGCGGGCGGCCGTCCAATGGCAACAATGTGCCACGTTAATGTAGTGAATGCAACATTTAAATGTAGTGAGCACAACATTTTTAAAATAAATTCAAAAGTGATGCGTAAACACCATTGCATCGGAAATCCGTATGCGCTACATTGATTTTAAATGTAGCAAATACAACATTTGAGTTAAGCGTGCACTACATATGGAGCGAGGTCCTGGATACGTGGGCTGGTAGCAAGAAGGCAAAACGATGACCGAACACACAAAGACGGACGGACTGCCGGGCATGGATATGCCCGACCCTCTCCAGGTCATGGAGAGGGCCAGGCCGCGCAACGAGCGGATGAACAGCGAAAAGATCGAGTGCAATGCCTGTCCTGTGCTTTGCCAGATTTCGGACGGCCGCAGCGGCGCATGCGACAGGTACGCGAACCGCGGCGGCACCCTGGTCCGCGTCGATCCCGTGCTGTTGTTGCGTCGTACCCTGGCCGACAAAGAGGCTCATGTTGTTCCTTTTGCCGGGCGCGTGGCCGTCGGTAATCCGGCCGGGCAAGCCCCGCCGCCAGAAGGTGTGCCGGCTGCTGCAGCGGCGCCGGAGTGGAGCGGAGACCTCCTGCTGGCCGACGAGGTTTTTATCACCGGCGTCGGCTCATCGACGACCTACCCCGATTACAAGCCAGCCCCTTTCATCGTGTCTTCCAGGGCGGCGGGGGTCGACCTGGTCACCGTCGTCACGGAAGGAATTTTCAGCTACTGCAGTTTCAAGGTGAAGATAGACACCGACCGCTTCCTCGGTGCGGAGCAGGCCAATGTGCGCGTCAAGGGCGAGGTTGTCGGCCACGTGACGACGGCGGAGTACGGCTCCCAGATGCTGTCGCTGGGTGGTGTGCATCACCTGACCGGCGGCAGCAAAAAAGAGGGTCGGGTGACAGTCGAGATGATGAAGGCGCTTGGCAACAAGCAGGCGGTTGAGTTCACGATTGACGGCGGCTCCCAGATATTGATACAGGCGGGCCGCGCGCCTGTCGTGAACGGGGTGGAGGAAAAGCGCATGCGGGTGGGCTGCGGGTCGGCCACCATCGGAATTTTCGCGAAGCAGCTGTTCGGCAAGCTGGACGAGGTGGTGGTGGTCGACGATCACATCACGGGTGTGCTGACCGAGCACCAGGCGGGCCGTTGCCTGGACATGCGTGCCTCGGGGATCAGGATGCGGGGCCGAAAATCCACGCCAGGACGCTATTTCCAGGTCGCCAATCCCGGCACGGGCTGGGGCGGCACCGACATCGCCGATCCGTTGTCAATCATCGAAAGCTGGGACGCCGAAGTGGCGTGGCCGGGCTTGCGCCTGTTGATGACCTCCACCACCGGCGAGCATGCGAGCTGGTACGTTCTCGATGAAGCGCTCAATCCCGTGGAGCAGGAAATGCCGGCCGAAGTGCGCCGCATCGTTGAGCGTATCGGTGAGAACTGCGAGCCATCCCTGTCCACCGTGCTTTTCCTTGGTGGCGCCGGCGGCAGCCTGCGCGCCGGCGTCACGGAAAACCCGGTTCTTTTGACCCGTGCCATCAAGAACGCGCTGGTGAATGTCACCTGCGGCGGTGCCCCTGCCTACGTCTGGCCTGGTGGTGGCATCACCGTGATGGCCGACGTCATGCGCATGCCGGACAACAGCTTCGGAACCGTACCCACGCCCGCCATCGTTGCGCCCATTGAATTCAGCATGAAGCTTGACGACTACCGGGTGCTGGGTGGCCACATGGACTATGTGCGCACGCTGGAAGATGCACTGCGCCGGGGTGCCTGGCACAACGAAGGTGCGCCCTCGGCGCGAGAGTGGGTGCAATTGTCCCCGGCCAATCCGTGGCCGCTGGCGCGACCCCCCTTGCTCGGCTGAAACGCAACAGCCATGGATGCCCAACGCACGCAACTGGCCGATGGCCGCTGGCATTTCCAGCATGGCCCGATGGACATCATCATTGGCGCCAGCGGCAGCCCGGCATCATTGGAAATGGCCCATGCCGATGCGTGGAAACGCTTCACCGGCATCCTCGATGAATTGGTGCAGGAGCTGGCTGTTCTGCGGCGCCCGGTGCGCGGCGCTTGCCCGCTGCGGGGCCCCATCGCCCGGCGCATGTGGCATGCATGCCAGCCGTACCAAAGCCGTTTCATCACCCCGATGGCGGCGGTTGCCGGCGCGGTCGCGCAAGAGCTCGTTGCGTGTTACTCAAAAAGCGGCGTGACGCGGGCATGGATCAACAACGGAGGCGACATCGCCTTGCACCTTGCGCCATCGCAGTCGGTGCGAATCGGTCTCTATGCCAATCTCGCCCGCCTGGATCTGGACGAAATTCGGGACGGCATCCGTACGGACGGTCAATTTGAGGTCGCCAGCGTGCTGCCGGTCCGCGGGGTCGCCACCAGCGGTTGGCGCGGCCGGAGTTTTTCACTGGGAATCGCCGACAGCGTCACGGTTCTGGCGCGCACGGCCTCCGAGGCCGATGCCGCTGCAACCGTCATTGCCAATGCCGTCGATGTGGCTGACGCGCGTATTGTGCGTCGACCCGCCTGCGAACTGAAGGACGACACCGACCTGGGCTCCATACCCGTCACGGTGGATGTTCCGCCGCTCGAGCCGACATTGGTGGAGCAGGCCTTGCGCGCGGGCCTGAGGCGGGCGCAGGAGTTGCGCGCCGCAGGGCTGATCTGGTCCGCCGCGCTGGTTTGCCAGGATCAGATAACGACCACAGGCAATACGGCCCTGGGATTGTTGGAAAACCGGCGAACCGACATGCAGGTTGGTTCGGTATTTGCTTAATGAAACAGATGGACTCAAAGCGATGATTGACATACGACGCATCTTTACGCACGTGGAGCAAATTCAGCACGAATTTGGTCCGGTGGCGCGAACGCCACTGCTGCGCGGGGCGATTGCCGCCGTGCTGACCAATCCGTTCGCCGGGCGCTATGAGCCTGACATCTTGCCGATGATGGATGAGCTTCAGCCCGTCGGTCTCGAGATGGCCCAGCGCCTGCGCGCGGCGATGGATGTGCCGGCGGACCGCATCGAGGGCTACGGAAAGGGTGCCATTGTGGGCGCGGCGGGAGAGCTTGAGCACGGTGCGCTCTGGCATGTGCCGGGGGGTTACGCGATGCGTGAGCTGCTGGGCTGGAAAGGTGACCGAAATGCCTATGCCAAGGGACAGGCCGAAGAAAAAACCGGGCAGCCCGGCAATGCGTTGTCTATCGTGCCGTCAACCAAAAAAGTGGGCGGACCAGGCGCTGCGCTGGATGTGCCGCTGACGCATGTCAACGCCAGTTACGTGCGCAGTCATTTCGATGCCATCGAAGTGCGTGTTCCGGGCGCACCCCTGCCGGACGAAATCGTCTTCATTCTTGCGATGAGCACAGGCCCCCGCATCCACGCGCGGGTGGGCGGGCTGGCTGCCAGCGCCATCAGCAAGTGGGACGGTTTGCGCTGACGCGGCATCGCACCCAACGACAACATTCAACCTAGAAACCGCAGTTGACCACTCATTGACCGCTGGAAAGGCCGCATGAACATACGCTTATTCACTCACGCAAACACTCATCTTTTAGGTGACAGCGCTACGCACCCGATTGAGCCGCCCTGGCGCGCGCTGGCGGCGTTGCTCCTCCTTGCGGGCATCAGCCCGCAGCGTCGTGCACAGCGAAGGGCCGCCCCCGAGCAAGCACAACCCCCTCGGGGGGCAGCGCAGTACGCGAAGCGACAAGCGTGGGGGCTACGTCTCGCCTTGCCAGCCCACCCCATGACGGCCCACTCGGGCACGTCCAACTGCGGTTTCTAGATTCAAGGAAAAACCATGACAGCCAGGATTCGAAAAATCATTGTCCAGGTCGATGAGACCCGTGTCGAGATGGGCAGGGCCGTTGATCCGCCAACGCGCAAGGCGCTGGCCATGGCGGTGATCGACAACCCTTTCGCCGGGACTTACACGGAAAACCTTGACGAGTTGATCGCCATAGGCGAAGAGCTGGGTGGTCTGCTGGGGCAAAAGTGCGTGCAGGCCCTGGGTATCTCGCCTGGCCAGGCGCACAGTTATGGCAAGGCGGCGATTGTCGGCGAAGCCGGCGAGCTTGAGCATGCCGCTGCCATCCTGCATCCCAGGCTGGGTGCGCCGCTGCGTCTGGCGGTTGAAAAAGGAGCCGCATTGGTGCCTTCCAGCAAAAAGCGGGGTGGCCTCGGCACCGCGATCGACGTTCCGCTCGGGCATAAGGACGCGGCTTTTGTGCGCAGCCACTTCGATGCAATGGAGGCGCGCGTTGCCGATGCACCGCGTGCCAATGAAATTGTGGTCGCTGTCGTTGTGACAGACAGCGGCCGACCCCTTGCGCGCGTGGGCGGACTGCAGGTCCACGAAATCAAAGGTGAAGATGGACTCCGGTAAGCCGGGCGCATCACAAATTAATCCGATCCACGTAATCCGATCCACGACAAGCAGGAGTTTTTATGAACATGCAACACAAAATACTGAGCGCCGTGACCTGTCTTGGTCTGATGGCCTCGCTGGTGACCGCTCAGGCACAAGACGTCATCAAGATTGGCGAGATCAACAGCTACAAGGCCCAGCCGGCCTTTCTGGAGCCCTACAAGAAAGGCATGGAGCTGGCTGTCGAGGAAATCAACGCCTCCGGCGGCGTCAACGGCAAGAAGGTGCAGCTGATCATCCGGGACGACAACGCCAATCCGGGTGACGCGGTGCGTGCGGCCGAGGAACTTGTCTCACGTGAGAAGGTGGATGTGCTGACCGGCTCCTTCCTGTCCCACATTGGCCTGGCGCTGACGGACTTTGCCAAACAGAAGAAGTTTTTCTTCCTGGCCGCGGAACCGCTGACCGACAAAATTGTCTGGCAAAACGGCAACCGCTATACCTTCCGCCTGCGCACCTCGACTTATATGCAGGTGGCCATGCTGGTTCCGGAAGCTGCGGCAATGAAGAAAAAGCGCTGGGCGGTGGTGTACCCCAACTATGAGTACGGCCAGTCCGCAGCGGCCACCTTCAAAACGCTGCTGAAGGCGGCCCAGCCCGATGTGGAGTTCGTCGCCGAGCAGGCGCCACCCCTGGGCAAGGTCGATTCCGGCAGCGTGGTGCAGGCCCTCGCTGACGCCAAACCTGATGCCATCTTCAACGTGCTGTTTGGTGCCGATCTGTCGAAGTTCGTTCGCGAAGGCAACACCCGTGGCCTGTTCCAGGGCCGTGAAGTCGTGAGTCTGCTGACCGGCGAGCCCGAGTACCTTGATCCTCTGAAGGACGAAACGCCCAATGGCTGGGTCGTCACCGGTTACCCCTGGTACGGCATCCAGACGCCGGAGCACAAGGCATTCTTTCTGGCTTACCACGGGAAATACAAAGACTATCCCCGCCTGGGCTCCGTCGTTGGGTACAGCGCCATCAAGTCCCTGGCCGAAGGCATGAAAAAAGCCAGGTCGACCGACACGGAAAAGCTGATTGCAGCCTTCAGCGGCCTGCAGGTGAAAACGCCCTTCGGCCCTGTGGTTTACCGTCCGGAAGATCACCAGTCCACCATGGGCATCTATGTCGGGCGCACCAAAAACGAAGGGGGAAAAGGCGTGATGGTCGACTACCGCTACATGGACGGTGCGAAGTTTCAGCCTGGCAACGCAGAAGTGAAGAAGTTGCGCGCCGCTGACTAACAAGGCGAATGCACCGCGAAACGCCGCTTGGCACTCGCAGCTCAAGCACGCGGGTGTCAGCCGCCAGGTTTGCCGTCGTCCGTTTCGCAAAGTCATCATGTTCGTCGTAGCGCTTGCCGGTCGTCCATATCTTCCGCAGTAAAAGGTTATCCATGAGCTTTTCAGGCTTTATCGTCCAGCTGCTCAACGGCCTTGCCGGTGCGTCGTCGCTGTTTCTGGTGGCGGCCGGGCTGTCGCTGATCTTTGGTGTCACGCGCATCGTCAATTTCGCGCATGGCTCGTTTTTCATGGTCGGCATTTATGTCGCCTATTCGCTGGTGGCCACCCTGGGCAGCACCCTGGGGTTCTGGCCGGCCTTGCTGCTCGCGGCCCTGGCCGTGGGCGTCCTCGGTGCGCTGGTGGAAGTCTTGCTGCTGCGCCGCATTTACCATGCACCGGAGCTGTTTCAGCTGCTCGCCACGTTTGCGCTCGGCCTGGTGATCAAGGACGGGGTGCTCTGGTTCTGGGGTGCGGAAGAACTGCTGGGCCCCAGGGCGCCCGGTTTGACCGGCTCGGTCTCCATTCTCGGACGGCAATTTCCCTCGTACGACCTGTTCCTGATCGTTGCCGGACCCGTCGTCCTCGGTTTGCTCTGGTTGCTGCTGACGAAAACCCGTTGGGGAACCCTGGTGCGTGCCGCCACCCAGGACCGGGAGATGGTGAGTGCGCTCGGGGTCAACCAGGCCTGGCTGTTCACCGCCGTCTTTGCGCTGGGTGCGCTTCTGGCCGGCCTGGGGGGGGCGCTGCAGCTTCCGCGCGAGCCTGCCAATCTGGAGATGGACCTGAACATCATAGGCGCCGCATTTGTGGTGGTGGTGGTCGGCGGCATGGGCTCCCTTCCGGGGGCGTATGTGGCGGCACTGCTGATCGCTGAACTCAAGGCCATCTGTATCTGGCTCGGCCTGGTTGAAATTGCCGGCATCAGCATTTCCTTTTCCAAGCTCACCCTGGTGGTGGAATTTCTGGTGATGGCCGCCGTGCTGGTCGCCCGGCCATGGGGCCTGTTCGGCAAAGCGCAGGCGGCTAGCCACCATGCCGGCACGGCCGAGGAGCCGCTGCGTCCGCCGGAACGCCTTTACAAGTACGGCGGCGCAGCCCTGTTGGCGCTGCTGATCCTGATGCCTGCGCTCACCGCGCAGTCGCCCTATGTCACCGTCCTGCTGATTGATTTGCTGGTTGCCGTGCTGTTTGCGGCCAGCCTGCATTTCATCATGGGGCCGGCCGGCATGCACTCGTTCGGGCATGCGGCCTACTTTGGCCTGGGTGCCTACGGTGCCGCGCTGCTGGTGCGCAGCCTGAACCTGCCGATGGAGGTGGCGCTGCTCGTCGCCCCTGCGCTGGCGGCGCTGGGTGCCTTCGTCTACGGCTGGTTCTGCGTCCGGCTGTCCGGCGTTTACCTGGCGATGCTGACCCTGGCATTTGCGCAAATTACCTGGGCGATCTGCTACCAATGGGATGCGTTCACCGGCGGCAGCAACGGGCTGACCGGCGTGTGGCCGGCCGGCTGGCTGGCGGACAAACGGATCTACTACTACCTGACCCTGGTGCTGGTGGTGGGCGGAGTACTTTTGATGCACAGGATGTTGTATTCACCCTTTGGCTACGCAATGCGCGCCGCGCGCGACTCCGTACTTCGGTCTGACGCGATTGGTATCAACGTCAAGCGCATGCAATGGGTGGCTTTTGTCATGGCGGGCTCTTTCGCGGGCCTGGCCGGCGCGCTCTACGCATTTTCAAAAGGCAGCATCTCCCCGGAAAGCCTGCACGTGGGCAAATCCATCGACGGTCTGGTGATGGTCCTGCTGGGCGGTGTGCAGACGCTGCTGGGCCCGGTGGTCGGCGCAGTCACCTTCACCTGGCTGCACGACACGGTGGCACGGAACACCGATTACTGGCGCGCCATGCTGGGGGCCATCATCCTGATGCTGGTGCTGCTGTTTCCCCAGGGTATCGCAGGCTTTGTCAAACAGCTGGTGTCGAATCGGCGCGATGCAAAAAAGGTGCAATCATGAGTTTGCTCAAAGTGTCTAGCCTGGGTAAATCGTTCGGCGGTGTCAAGGCGGTCGATGGCATCAGTTTTGAGCTGGCGGCGGGTGAACTGCTGGCCCTGATCGGGCCGAACGGTGCCGGCAAGTCAACGACCTTCAACATGGTGAACGGCCAGCTTCGCGCGGATGCCGGTTCCATCCAGCTGGACTCGCAGGAGCTGGTGGGCCTGGCACCCCGCGACATCTGGCGGCGCGGTGTTAGCCGGACTTTCCAGATCGCAGAGACGTTTTCATCGCTGACGGTGGTGGAAAACGTCCAGATGGCCTTGCTGTCGTCGGACCACAAGCTGTTTTCGATGTGGCGCCGGGCTGCCGACCACAAACGTGACCAGGCCCTCCTCCTGCTCGAGCAGGTCAATATGAAAGCCCAGGCCGACCGGCCTTGCAGCGTATTGGCTTATGGCGACGTCAAGCGCGTGGAGCTCGCCATGGCCATGGCCAACGATCCGAAGCTGCTGTTGATGGATGAGCCGACGGCAGGCATGGCGTCCAGGGAGCGCAACGATTTGATGGCTTTGACCAAGCAATTGGTCATCGATCGCGGCATGGCGGTGCTGTTTACCGAACACAGCATGGACGTGGTTTTCGCGTATGCCGATCGCATGATCGTGCTGGCGCGGGGCCGGCTGATTGCGGAAGGAAAACCCCTGAAAATCCGCGATCACCCCAAAGTCCAGGAAGTTTATTTTGGCAGCGGTAAAACGTTCGAGAAAAAAATTCCGGAAAAGGAAGCGGCGTGATGACCACTGCGAAAGAAGTTTTACTGGAGAAAGATGGGGTTTTGCTGGAGGCAAAGGGCTTGTCGGCCTGGTATGGTGCGGCCCAAATCCTGTTTGACGTGAGTCTCGATGTCCGGCGCGGCGAGGTGGTCGCCCTGATGGGGCGCAATGGCGCCGGAAAATCCACGACGCTGAAGGCCCTGATCGGGATGCTCGACAAGCGGCGCGGCAGTGTGTCATTTTTAGGCCGCGATATCTCAAAGAGTGAACCGCATCATGCGGCCCGCATGGGACTCGGCTTTGTACCGGAAGACCGGCGCATCTTCACCGACCTGACGGTGACGGAAAACCTCGAAGTGGGGCGACAGGCGCCTCGCCGCTGGCCCGACGGCAGCGAAGCACCTGTCTGGACGCCAGAGCGTCTTTTCAAGCTCTTTCCCAACCTGGGCGAGATGCCGGGCCGGCCGGGTGGCCGCATGAGCGGTGGCGAGCAGCAGATGCTGACGGTGGCGCGCACCCTGATGGGCAACCCTTACCTGGTATTGCTCGACGAGCCGTCTGAAGGCGTAGCGCCGGTGATCGTCGAGCAAATGGTGCACATGATTCTGGAGTTGAAGGCCCAGGGCGTCAGCATTTTGCTGTCCGAACAGAACATGCATTTTGCGGAACTGGTGTCCGACCGCGCCTATGTGCTGGAAAAAGGGCAAATCCGCTATGAGGGCGCCATGGCCGATCTCGCGGGCAATGACGAGGTGCGCCGCGCCTACCTCAGCGTCTAATTCCATTTCTAATTCGATGCGATATGTCGTTGCCCCGCCTTGTCGTGCTACAGCACTGTCTGCGGCGGTGCGCCTAATCTCGCATCGAATTAGAAATTGAATAAGCGTCAGCGAATTGAGTTCGAAGATCTGGCCTGAACCACGATGCGCCCGCTCGTGGTGCAGGACCCCGTGGCCGTGGCCCCCAAAAAACAGTTCTTCAACGCGCGGGCCAATCACTGCGTGAACATTGGTTAAAACAAAAAGGTAAACCTCATGAACATGATGTCGCGAGTGGTCCGGTGGAACTGGGTGATGTTTGTCCTGGCCCTGGCCGCCGTGTTGCCTGTCCGCGCCGAGCCTGGCGTGAGCGACACGGCCATTGCGGTCGGGCAATCGGCGGTATTTAGCGGGCCGGTTGCCGCGACCGGGAACAACTACCGGCGCGGTATCGAACTCTACTTCGAGCAGGCGAACAAGGCCGGTGGCGTGCACGGGCGCAAACTGCAGCTGACAGCGCTGGACGACGCCTACGATCCCAAACGCACGGTCGAAAACACCAAGCTTCTCATCGAGCAAAACAAGGTGTTTGCGCTGATCGGCTATGTGGCCACGGCCAATTTGATTGCGGCCATGCCGCTCGCCGAGGAGGCCAAGGTTCCGATGTTCGCGCCCCTGGTGGGCACGACTTCCATCCGGCTCAAGCACAACCACTATCTTTTTCACGTGAGGGCGAGCTACAAAACCGAACTGGCCCGGATTACCCAGCAGCTGGCAGTGGTCGGCAACGACAAGGTGGCCGTGGTTTACCAGGACAGCGTTTTCGGCAAGTCCAACCTGGACACCCTGCTCGAGCTCATCAAGGCCGAGAAGCTACAGGTCGTCAAAACAATTCCCATGGCCATTGCCGCGACGAGTGCCGCCGACATTGCAGCGCAGATCAAGGAAGCGTCGCCCAACGTCATCATCATGATCATGGCCGGCACAATGACGGAAGTGCTGATCAGGGATGTGCGTGCCGCCGGTTTGGGCGCACCGCTTTACACCATCTCGGTTGGCCTGGCGGACGCCAAGGCCTCGGCCGCCCGCTTGAACGGCGCCTTGCGCGGCGTCATCACGGCCAGCATCGTCCCGTCGCCGACACTGGAGCGTTACGGCGTCGTCAAGGAGTACCGCAAGGCGCTGGGCACGTCGGCGGGGTCGGGCGACAACTACACCGTGCTTGAAGGTTATATTGCGGCCAAGGCTTTCGTCGAAGGGCTGCGCCGCGCGGGGCGCGCTCTGACCCGGGAACACTTTATAGCGGCGCTGGAAGGATTCGGCAATCTGGATCTGGGCGACTTCCGGGTCGACTACAGCCCGAAAAACCACAACGGCTCCAGCTTCGTGGAGCTTGAGATGTACACCGCAGCAGGCACTTTGATTCGATGACATCCAGGGTCGTGACTCTCGGCGTTAACCAGGTGAGGCGCACGCTGGCTGTTTCAGCGCAGGTTTCCCTGCTTGAAGTGCTGCGCAACGACCTGGAACTCAACAGCCCCAAATATGGCTGTGGCCTGGGCGAATGCGGCGCATGCACCGTGCTGGTTGACGGCGTAGCGGCACGCGCCTGCGTGATCCCGGCCTGCGGGGTGGCCGGCCGGGAAATCACCACGCTGGAAGGCCTGGGTTCGCTGTCGGCACTGCACCCGGTCCAGCAGGCGTTCATTGACGAGCAGGCCGCCCAGTGCGGCTACTGCCTGAGCGGCATGATCATGATGACCGTGGCGCTGCTGGCGCGCAACCCGGATCCGAGCGAAGACGAGATACGCCGCGAGCTGTCGGGCAATTTGTGCCGCTGCGGTACCCATCTGGAGATTGTGAAGGCCGTGCGGCGCGCGGCGGAGCTTATGGCGCAAAACCTTTCGCGCGGGGGAGCGACATGATTCGCCGCGCCGACACGCCGCTCACACGGGCCGATTTTCACGTTGCTGAGGGCGTTCTGCTCGTGACCCGCGAGCCGCCGACAGCGCCGCCGACTGTCAACGGTCAACCTGCGCTGGTAAGCGCCAATCCGCTGGAAGGCGTCGAGATACTGATTGCCGTGTGGGACGACGGCAGCGTGACGGCCTTGAACGGCCATGTGGACCTCGGCACCGGTATCCGTACCGCGCTGGCCCAGATCGTGGCGGAGGAGCTTGATGTCACGCTGGACAGCGTCAACATGGTGCTGGGCGACACAGCACGCGCGCCTAACCAGGGGGCCACCATTGCCAGCGCGTCGATACAGATTCACGCCATACCCTTGCGGGCGGCGGCGGCGCAGGCGCGCGCCTGGCTGGTGGCACGTGCTGCCGAGCACCTGCAGGTGGACAGGGCGACGCTGGGCGTGCGCGATGGCGTCGTCTTCGGGAACGGTGGCGACGCCAGATCGCTTGCTTACGGGCCCTTGCTGGCACTGCAGCACGTGGAACTTTCCCTGGCGCTGGATACGCCGCTGAAAGCCCCGGAAGATCACCGGATTGTCGGCACCAGCACCGCGCGGCTTGATATCCCGGCCAAGGCGACCGGCGCACTCACCTTTGTGCACGACATGCGCGTGCCGGGCATGCTGCACGGCCGGGTCGTTCGCCCGCCGTATGCCGGTGCGGACCATGGCGACTTCATCGGCAACACGCTGGAGTCGGTGGACGAGTCCTCGATTGCGCATATTCCCGGTATTCGCGCGGTAGTCGTGATTCGCGACTTCGTCGGCATTGTCGCGGAGCGGGAGGAACACGCCGAACAGGCCCTGCGTGAGCTGGCTGTGCAATGGAAGCATTGGCCGGGCCTGACCAACCTCAACGACCTCGAACACGCCATTCGCAGCAACCCGGCGACGCAGCGCAAGCTCGTCGACGAAGGCGATGTGGATGCCGCGATGGCGGGCGCAACGCAGGTCATGCCACGCAACTATGTCTGGCCCTACCAGATGCACGGCTCCATCGGGCCTTCGTGCGCGGTCGCCGACTGGCAACAGGACCGCATGACGGTATGGGCCGGAAGCCAAAACCCCCATGTGCTGCGGGCCGACCTGTCGCGCCTGACGGGCCTTGCGGATGTCGACATCGACGTCATCCGCATGGAAGCCGCCGGCTGCTACGGACGAAACTGTGCCGACGATGTGGCCGCGGACGCCGCCTTGCTGTCGCGTGCGGTCGGCAGCCCGGTGCGCGTGCAATTGACGCGCGAACAGGAACATGCCTGGGAACCCAAGGGTGCTGCCCAGCTGATGCAGGTCAATGGCGGACTGAACGAAGACGGTTCGGTCGCAGCGTATGACTTTCAGACCTCGTATCCATCAAACGGTGCCCCCACATTGGCGCTGCTGCTCACCAGAACCATAGAGCCGGTCGCGCAGGCTTATGAAATGGGCGACCGCACCGCCCGCCCGCCGTACGACTACGACAACCTGCGCGTCACCGTCAATGACATGCCGCCCATGCTGCGCGCCTCGTGGCTGCGCGGGGTCTCTGCGCTGCCCAACTCGTTTGCGCACGAGTCCTATATCGACGAGCTGGCCACCGCTGCTGGCGTTGATCCGGTGGAGTTTCGCCTGCGTTATCTGACAGAGCCACGTGCCGCCGAGCTGGTGCGGGCAACCGCTGAGCGGGCCGGCTGGAGGGTTCATACGCAGCCGCAGCAACAAGCCTTGCGGCAAGGAGAACCGGCAGACATCGTGCATGGCCAGGGCGTCGCCTATGCCCGCTATATGCACAGCAAATGGCCGGGGTTTGGCGCTGCCTGGGCCGCCTGGGTCGCCGATGTCGAGGTCAACCGCAAAACGGGCGAGGTTCATGTCAGGCGCGTCGTGGTGGGGCACGATGCCGGCACCCTGATCAACCCGGCCGGGGTCCAGCATCAGATTCACGGCAATGTGGTGCAGACCACCAGCCGCGCCTTGACCGAGCAGGTCACCTTGAGCCCGAAAACCAATACCGTGGCCAGCCTGGAATGGGGCGCATACCCCATACTGAGTTTCAGGGACGTGCCGGTGATTGAGGTCGTGACCATGGCGCGCCCCGGCGAGCCCCCGCTGGGTGCCGGCGAATCGGCCTCGGTGCCGGGCACTGCGGCCATCGCCAATGCGATCTTTGATGCCACCGGCGTGCGCTTTCGCCAGCCGCCGTTTACACCGGAAGTGGTTCGTGCTGCGCTCAACCCATCGCAAGAAAGCGAGCCGGTGGCACCACCCGCACTGACGGGACGGCCCTTGGCCCGCCCGCCGGAGGGCGCGGCATGGCCCAAAGGGCGGGGCTGGTGGTCCAGGACTGGCGCATTGCTGGCCGGCATCTTTGGCGTGGCTGCGGCCCTGGTGGGCTGGCGCCCGGCAATTGCGCCGGTGCTGCCCAGCGGTGCGTCCATTTACACGGCGGCCACCCTGGAGCGGGGCCGCCAACTCGCTGCCGCGGGCGATTGCGTGGTGTGCCATACGGCGCCGGGCGGCATCCCCAACGCCGGCGGACGGGCCATGGACACCCCTTTCGGCAAGATTGTCACGACCAACCTCACGCCCGATGTCGATACCGGCATAGGCCTGTGGTCGTTCAGCGCCTTTCAGCGCGCCATGCGTGAGGGCATTTCGCGCGACGGCCACCATCTGTATCCGGCGTTTCCCTATACGGCATTCGCCAAAACCAGCGATGAAGACCTGACCGCGCTGTATGCCTATTTGATGGCCCAGCCTGCCGTGCGCTCGGAGCCACCGGCCACCCGGCTGACCTTTCCCTACAGCGTGCGCCCTTTGATGGCAGGCTGGAATGCACTGTTCCACGATCCGGCCCCGTACCAGGTGAGCCCGACCCAAACGGTTGAGTGGAACCGCGGCGCCTACCTGGTCAACGGCCTGGGCCATTGCGGGGCCTGCCATACGCCGCGCAATGCCTTTGGCGCCGAGCGCGGCGGCAAAGCCTTTCTGGGCGGGGCCATGGTCGATGGCTGGGAAGCGCCTGCGCTGACGGCGCTGTCGCGTGCACCCGTGCCCTGGACTGCCGCAGAGTTGTACCGTTATCTTCGCCAGGGCTACACCCCGCAGCATGGTATTGCCGCCGGCCCGATGGGGCCTGTTGTCAAGGAGTTGTCCGTATTGCCCGACGAGGACATCCGGGCGATGGCCACCTATCTGGCGTCTTTTACCGAACCTGCGTCCGAGCCTGCGAGTGCCGAGCGCGCCAGGCAGGTGGTCTTGTCCGCGCAGAAGTCTGCTGGCGGTTTGCTGGGCCCGGGCCAGCGCCTGTTCAACGGCGCGTGCGCATCCTGTCACCACGACGGGGAAGGGCCCAGGCTGCTGGGCGTGAATACGCCGCTGGCCCTCAACAGCAAGCTGCACAGTGAGCGGCCCGACAATTTGATTCGCGTGATCCTGAGTGGGATCCGGTCTCCCGCCGCAGCGGACATCGGCTTCATGCCGGCGTTCCGCCACAGCCTGGACGACACCCAGATTGAAGCGCTGGCTGCGTACATGCGCAGCCGCTACGCGCCGGCAGAACCCGCCTGGCAAGACTTGCCGGGGACGGTGTCACGCCTGCGCGGCGCAGTGGATGAGCATTAGGGCGCGAGGACGCCAGGAAATTCGCCCTTGCTCCCGCTTCCGGTCCGGCGGGATGGCAAGCGGGCCCGTCGCCGTAGCGAGGGGTCATGAAAATAGGGGCGGGCCCGTATTTTTCGGGCCAGGCATGCTGCTCAAAAATAAGGCAATCTGGCAAGCCGTGTGATGTGAGACGATTGCTTCATGCAAAACTTCTGGCCGTCCTGCGGCTTCAGCACGCTCCACCGCAATGCCTGCGGCTGGCTGGTACCTGCCGACGATTACCTGCGCCTGTTTCTGAGCCGCCCTGAGCTGGCGCTGGTGCCGGAATCCTGCACTGCCGAGCGCGCATTGCACGAGGCTTTGCTCGCCGCACCATCCCGCCCGGTGGCTGAGCCCGAACTACAGGCCTTGCAGGATGCCGATGCCCGCGACAGCTACAGGCTGTTTCTGCGCTTTCGCGACGGCCTGCTGGCTGCCGGCACGCTGGAAGCCTACTACCTGAGTCTCTTCCCCCGCGACGGCATGGGCCAGATCAACATACCGCCGCTTTTCATCGACCTGCTGGCCCAGGCCATCACGCGCAACTTGCTGGATGACTCCACCGATGCCTACGAAGTGCGCGCTGGCGAGATGCTGTTTCGCAGCCAGCGCATCAGCACGGAGGGCGGGCAGGTGCTGAGCGGCGACCGTGAAACGCTGGACCTGCTCAACGAGACGGGCGGCCTCGGCGATATCGGGCGCTTTCTCGCGGAAGCGAAGGCGCCGCTACGCGATGTCGAGGTGCGCGTGCTCAGTGATGACAATGCGCCCGACTATTGGCAGCAGGTGGATCGCTACGCCTATCTGCTCGACCTGACCCACGAAGTCAGCAACGACCTGAGCCACGGCCTGGTACTGACCATGACCCGGGCCCGTTCGGGCCTGAAGGCGCTGGCGAGCGTGCTGCAAAAATGGGTGCGGCATTTTCTGGGGGTGGCCGTCACCATCACACCCGTGCAAAAGGTGGACGACGAAGCCTGGCGCTGGCATGTGGGGCTGGATGCGGAGGCGACGGCCCTGCTCAACGATTTGTATGAAGGCCGGGACGTCGCCCCCGACCGCCTGCAGCGGCTGGTGAGCCTGTTCCGGCTGGAGTTCGCGGATCCGCGTGAGATGCGTGCCGACGTGGCGGGCAAGCCGGTTTACCTGGGGCTCATGATGAGCGCCGATGGCGTGGTCAGGTTGAAGCCGCAGAACCTGCTGGTGAACCTCCCGCTGTCCGCGGCTTCGTGACCGCAAGGTGCCTTTGCTCCTGCCTTTTCCTCAGTCGCTGTTCTCAACTTCCACCACCAGAACCCGCGCGGCACCCACAGGCGCCGCCACATGGGCGGTGCCCGCGCTGGCGAAGAAAATGTCGCCGGTCTCCAGCATGACCGAGCACTGGCCGCCGGCATCGCGGTAACGCATTTCGACCCGGCCATCCAGCACGGCGAAAACCTCTTCGCCATCGTTGACGTGCCACTTGTAGGGCTGGTCGGTCCAGTGCAGCCGGGTGGTGATGCCGTTCATGTTGGCGACCGTCATGGCGCCCCAAGCGCGGTCTGCGGTGAAGTCCTTGCTGCGGATGATCTTCATGGGCGTCTCCATCGTTATCGTGATGATTGCGGCGGTTGCGGGTTGCGCATTGAAAGCCAACGCAATGCTACGGTGGGGCGCCAACGAAACCATGATTTCTTCGGGCGGGATTGATTCCGCCAACGCATTAATCAGTTCGGCGCGCGCAGGCCGGATATTTCTTGTCCCGGAGCCGGTACGGCGCGATGCGGCGCTACCATGGCTGTCATGAAAAGCGTATTGCTGCCTTGTGGCGAAGCCGTGCCGGCATTGGGAATGGGTACCTGGTGCATGGGGGAGACACTTGGGCGGCGAGCCCAGGAGCTCGCCACGCTCAGGCGGGGCCTTGATTTGGGCTGCACGCTCGTCGATACCGCCGAAATGTATGGCGAAGGCCTGGCGGAAGCGCTGGTGGGCGAGGCGATCCAGGGGCGTCGCGACGAGGCCTTTCTGGTCACCAAGGTCTATCCGCACAATGCCTCGTTTGCTGGCGCGCAGGCGGCTTGCGAGCGCAGTCTGCGCCGCCTGAAAACCGACCGCATCGATCTGTACCTGCTGCATTGGCGCGGCAATGTTCCGCTGGCCGAAACCCTGCGCGCTTTTCAGGCCCTGCAGCAAGCCGGCAAGATTCGCCACTATGGTGTCAGCAACCTGGATATCTCCGACATGGAGGAGTTGTGGTCCTTGCCCGGCGGCCACGGCGTGCAGACCAACCAGCTGCTCTACAACCTGACGCGCCGCGGCATTGAATGGGATTTGCTGCCCTGGCTGCACGAACGCCACATCCCGGTGATGGCCTACTCACCCATCGAGCAGTCCCGGCTGCTGCGCCAGCCCGGACTGACCGGCTTCGCGCAGCGCCACGGCATGCGGCCCGCGCAGGCTGCGCTGGCCTGGCTGCTGGCCCGGGACGGCGTCATGGCCATCCCCAAGACCAGCCACCCGGACCGGCTGACGGAAAACATCGCCGCGGCAGACATGGCGCTGAGTGGCGAGCAGCTCGCGGAACTTGACGCGCTTTTCCGTCCGCCGTCCGGCCCCATCGCGCTTGAAATGATCTAGTGTGGTGTTGCATGCTTGACGGCACCCATAAAACCGATGAATTTTTGGTCAGGGCAAGGCGCAAACCACAGCAATAGCCCCGCTATTGCGCGGATTTGCAACGCCGCCATGGACGAAAAGACGCGGTTTTAGGTGCCGGATAGCGTGCAACACCACACTGGCGGCGACGGGGCAAATAAAAGCCCGGCGGTGCTTATGCGCCCGGGCTTCCGGGCCCTGCCGCAGGGTGGCATAAAATTGCAGGTTCAGCCATTTTTAACCGGAGTCTTCCATGCCTAAAAAAATCAAAGTCGAAGCCGACATCTGCGCCCCCAAACCCGTGCCCCCCAAAGGCTACACCCTCACCTCTGGCCGTGGCCAGAAGGTCAGCCTGGAGCGCGGTACCGCTACCCGCAGCAAGAAGAACCCTGGCAAGCGCCCCAAAAAGGGCGGCTAAGCCCTCCCGGTCTTCCTGAGGTCTGGTTAACAGGCTAGCAGCCGGTTGCTTCTGCCCAGTGCAGGAGCCCGGCTTTATTTTTGGCCGCTGCCGGGGAGATTGCGCAGAGGGGTGGCTGCCAGGAGGCCAGCCATGACTTCAGCGGCGTGCGCCGCTTGAAAAATCAGCAGGCATGGATGCCTCCGGCCCAGGAGCTGTCAGTGCCTTGTGCTATTGAAAAATAGCAAATTTGGCCGCGAACTCCGGCCTGCGCCCGCTCACATATTGCGCCGGTACTGCCCGCCCACCTCAAACAGCGCATTGGTGATCTGCCCCAGCGAGCAGACCCGCACGGCCTCCATCAGCACTTCGAACACGTTACGGTTTTCAATCACGGCCTGCTGAAGGCGCTTGAGCATGGCCGGTGATTCGCTGGCGTGGAGCTGGTGGAACGCTTCCAGCCTTTTCAGCTGGCTCTGCTTTTCTTCGTCGGTCGAGCGCGCCAGCTCCAGCTTGTCCTGCACCACTTCGCCATGCGGGTTGCGAAAGGTATTGACGCCGATGATGGGCAGCTCGCCGGTGTGCTTGAGCATCTCGTAGTGCATCGACTCGTCCTGGATGCGGCCGCGCTGGTAGCCGGTCTCCATCGCGCCCAGCACGCCGCCGCGCTCGGCGATGCGCTCGAACTCCAGCAGCACGGCTTCTTCCAGCAGCTCGGTCAGCTCTTCGATGATGAAAGCGCCCTGCGAGGGGTTCTCGTTCTTGGCCAGACCCCATTCGCGGTTGATGATGAGCTGGATGGCCATCGCGCGGCGCACCGACTCTTCGGTCGGCGTGGTGATGGCTTCGTCAAAGGCGTTGGTGTGCAGGCTGTTGCAGTTGTCGTAAATGGCAATCAGGGCCTGCAGCGTGGTGCGGATGTCGTTGAACTGGATTTCCTGCGCGTGCAGGCTGCGGCCCGAGGTCTGGATGTGGTATTTGAGCTTCTGGCTGCGCTCGTTGGCGCCGTATTTTTCCTTCATCGCCACCGCCCAGATGCGGCGCGCGACGCGGCCCATCACGGTGTACTCCGGGTCCATGCCGTTGCTGAAGAAAAAGCTCAGGTTGGGCGCGAAGTCGTCAATGTGCATGCCGCGCGCCAGGTAGGCTTCAACGAAGGTGAAGCCGTTGGACAGTGTGAAGGCCAGCTGCGAAATCGGGTTGGCGCCGGCTTCGGCGATGTGGTAGCCGCTGATGGAAACGCTGTAGAAGTTGCGCACGTTGTGGTGCACGAAGTACTCTGCGATGTCGCCCATCACCTTCAGGCTGAACTCGGTCGAGAAGATGCAGGTGTTCTGGCCCTGGTCTTCCTTCAGGATGTCGGCCTGCACCGTGCCGCGCACATTGGCCAGCACCCATTCGCGGATCTTGGCGGCTTCGGTGTCGGTGGGCTGGCGCCCGTTGTCGACCCTGAATTTCTCCAGGTTCTGGTCGATGGCGGTGTTCATGAACATCGCCAGGATGGTCGGCGCCGGGCCGTTGATGGTCATGCTCACGGAGGTGCTGGGGCTGCACAGGTCGAAGCCGTCGTAGAGCACTTTCATGTCGTCCAGCGTGGCAATGCTCACGCCCGAGTTGCCGACCTTGCCGTAAATGTCGGGGCGCACGGCGGGGTCGTTACCGTACAGCGTCACCGAGTCAAAAGCGGTGGACAGGCGCTTGGCGGCCATGCCCTCACTCAGCAGCTTGAAGCGCGTATTCGTGCGGAAGGCATCGCCCTCGCCGGCAAACATGCGGGTCGGGTCTTCGCCCTCGCGCTTGAAGGCGAAGGTGCCGGCCGTGTAGGGATAGCTGCCGGGCACGTTGTCGAGCATCAGCCACTGGAGCGTCTCGCCGTGGTCTTCATACTTGGGCAGGCAGACCTTGCGGATGGTGGTGCCCGAGAGCGATTGGGTGGTGAGTGCCGTGCGGATTTCCTTGTCGCGGATCTTCACCACGTATTCATCACCCGCATAGGCTTTTTGCATGTCGGGCCACTGGGCCAGCAGGCGCCGCGCATCGGCATCCATGCGCGCCTTGCGCTGGCCCGCCAGGTCGAGCGCGGCCTCGGCGGCGGGCGCGCGATCGGGCTTGTCGACCTTGAGCATGGCGGCGGCGGCCTGCAGTTGCTGGACTTCGCGGGCCAGCCTGGCCTGCTCGCGGGCCCGTTTCTTGTAGCCGCGCACCGTGTCGCTGATCTCGGCCAGGTAACGCGTGCGCGCTGCGGGGACCACCGGCGTCTGATTGGTGCTGTGGCGGACTTCCACCACCGGCAGGCCGCCCTGCTCAAGCGGCAGGCCCAGCGCGGCCAGGCGCGGCTTGAGCGCCTGGTACAGCGCGGTGACGCCGTCGTCATTGAAACGTGCAGCCATGGTGCCAAAGACCGGCATCTGGTCGGCCGGCGTGGTCCAGGCTTCCTTGTTGCGCTGCACCTGCTTGGAGACATCACGCAGGGCATCGAGCGAGCCCTTGCGGTCGAACTTGTTGATGGCCACAAACTCGGCAAAGTCCAGCATGTCGATTTTCTCGAGCTGGCTGGCCGCGCCGAACTCGGGCGTCATCACATACATGGGCACATCGACATGCGGCACGATGGCGGCATCGCCCTGGCCAATGCCGGACGTTTCGACGACGATCAGGTCAAAGCCCGCGGCCTTGCAGGCGGCAATCACCTCGGGCAGCGCCTTGCTGATCTCGCTGCCGAATTCGCGGGTAGCCAGCGAACGCATGAAGACACGAGCCCCCACGCTCCCCACTGCGTGTGGTTCGCTGCCCCCCGAGGGGGCCGCCCGCCTGCCGTCCGGCAAAGCCGGCCCGGCGGCTTGAGCTTGCGAAGACGCCACAGTCCAGGGGTTGATGGCATTCATGCGGATGCGGTCGCCGAGCAGGGCGCCGCCGCTCTTGCGGCGGGACGGGTCGATGGAGATCACGGCCACGCGCAGCCGGTCGTTCTGGTCCAGCCGCAGACGGCGAATCAACTCGTCCGTCAGTGATGACTTGCCGGCGCCGCCGGTGCCGGTAATGCCCAGTACCGGTATCTTTTTGGTGGCAGCCTGCGCCCGCAGGGCCTCCACTAGCGCCGGATTGGCCTTCTCGTTTTCAAGCGCGGTGATGAGTTGCGCCAGCGCGCGCCAGTTCATCTCGCCATGGCCTTCAATGGCTTTGATGTCCTTGGGAGCAAAGCCGGTCAGGTCCTGGTCGCAGCGCATCACCATCTCGCCGATCATGCCCGCCAGCCCCATCTTCTGGCCGTCTTCGGGGCTGTAGATGCGCGTGACGCCATAGGCCTGCAGCTCACGGATTTCGGGCGGCACGATGACACCGCCACCGCCGCCAAAGACCTGGATGTGTTCACCGCCACGGCTTTTGAGCAGATCGACCATGTACTTGAAGTACTCGACGTGCCCGCCCTGGTAGGAGCTGATGGCAATGCCCTGTGCGTCCTCCTGCAGCGCGGCCGTGACGACTTCCTCCACGCTGCGGTTGTGGCCCAGGTGGATCACCTCGGCGCCCATGCTTTGCAGGATGCGCCGCATGATGTTGATGGCGGCATCGTGACCGTCAAACAGCGAGGCCGCCGTGACAAAGCGCACCTTGTGCGTGGGGCGGTAACTGGCGAGGGCCTTGTATTCTGCGGACAGGTCGGTCATGCGGATCTCCGGGAAGCTGGTGCATGTCAAGGACGGTGCCGATCCTTGGCTGAGTTGACGTTTACGTAAACGTCAATCTTATCTCTTCTGCCAGAAAAAAGGGGCGCTTGCGCGCCCCAGGTCTCAAAAACGGCAACGTCAGCTGCTTATTTGTACAGCAGTTGCGGCAGCCACAGTCCGATCTGCGGGAACTGGTACAACAGCACGATGGCCAGAATCTGGATGCCCATGAATGGAATCATCCCTGAAAATATCTGGTTCAGCGTGACATGTTTGGGTGCAACGCCTTTGAGGTAAAACGCGGCCATCGCCACCGGCGGGCTCAGGAAGGCTGTCTGCAGGTTCAGCGCCACCAGCAACCCGAAGAACAGCGGGTCCACGCCAAAATTGTCGAGCAGCGGGATGAAGATGGGCATGAAAATAACGATGATTTCCGTCCACTCCAGCGGCCAGCCCAGAATGAAAATAATCACCTGGCTCATGACCAGGAACTGCGTCTTGCTCAGGTTCATGCCGAGAACCCAGGTCTCCACCAGTTCCTGGCCGCCCAGCAGCGCAAAAGCCGCCGAGAAGATGGCCGAGCCTACAAACAGCCAGCACACCATGGCGGACGTCTTGGCCGTCAGAAACACCGACTCCTTGACCACCGACAGCGTCAGCCGCCTGTACGCTGCCGCCAGCACGAAACCGCCCAGCGCGCCCATCGCCGCTGCCTCGGTCGGCGTGGCCAGTCCCATCACGATGGAGCCCAGTACGGCGATGATGAGGATCATCAGCGGGAAAAACGAGGACAGGAGCATCTTGAAGATCTCGAGCCGCGCAAAGCTCAGGAACAGGTAGAACAGGGTGACCAGGGCGCCGAGGATGGCAAATGTGACCCACCACCAGGTGGGCGCATCACGGGTGCTCGCGCCTGCTGCCGGGGCCTGGTCGGCCGCGGGTGGCTCGGCGATGCTGGCGGCCGCGGGTGCGGGTGCGGGTGCGGGTGCGGCGGGCGCAGCAGCGGTGCCGGGCGGCTCCTGCACGCCGTCCGATGAAGGAGGCTCTTGCAGGCCGCCTTCTGCCGGAGGCTCCTGCAAACCGCCGGTGTCGGTGGCTGAAGATTCGGTCGCGCTGTAGGCGCCTATCTGCTGGATGTCATAGACCGCTTCGGCGTCAACCGTGGTGACCGCCCGGTAACTGGTCAGGAGAACAAGCAGGAAAAGCAGGCCCGGCAGGACCACAATCGTGAGCTGCCGCACAATGTGGCCGAGTGGTACCTCGGCATTGCGCTTGCCCTTCAGCGCGCTGAACAGGCTCGTGAGCGCATGCGTGGCGGTGCTGTCCGTCAACTTCTGCGTCAGCGGGGGCAGCGTGACCACGCGGTCGGCGGCCGACAGCGGAGGCGCCCATTGGGGCTTGAGTTTGGCGATCAGAATGACATAGCCTATGTACAGGCCGGTCAGCATCAGGCCGGGAAAAAACGCACCGGCATACAGTTGCACGACGGAAACGCCCGCCGTGGCGCCATAAACGATCAGCAGCACGGAGGGCGGGATCAGAATGCCCAGGCAGCCGCCCGCTGTGATCGCGCCGGCAGCCAGCGGCACGCTGTAGCCGGCGCGCAGCATGGCGGGCAGCGCCAGCAGCCCCATCAGCGTGACCACTGCGCCCACAATACCGGTCGCGGTGGCGAAAATCGCACAGGTCACCAGGGTTGCCACGGCGAGCGAGCCCGGTATCCTGGCCATGGCCAGATGCAGGCTCTTGAAAAGCTTTTCAATCAGGTTGGCCCGCTCGACCAGATAACCCATGAAGACAAAGAGCGGTATGGCGATCAGCACGTCGTTGGACATGGTCTTGAAAGCCGCCTGGACCATCAGGTCCAGCGTTCTGGTGGTGTCCCTGTCGTAGGCCAGCCAGGTAAAAATCATGCCCATGCCCATCAGCGTGAAAGCCGTAGGAAAACCCAGCATGATGGCCATCACGACCAGCGACAGCATCAGCAGGCCGAGGTGTCCGTTGGTTATTTTCTCTACGCTGAGCAGCAGGCCGATGGCGCCGACTACCACCAGCACCATGAAGGTCAGGCCGAACCAGAGCTCCTTGCGAATTTTCATTTATTGTTCTCCTTGAGCGCCAGATCCCGATCGAGCGCGGCGATGTCGTCGTCTTTCACGTGCACCATTTCCTTGAGTTTTTCCACGTCCACCTCCTCCACGTCGCCTTCCCGCACCGGCCACGCGCCGGTCTGGATGCACAGAATGCAGCGGATGATTTCCACGATGCCCTGCAACAGCAGCGCTAAGCCGGCAAAAGGGATCACAAATTTGAAGGGATAAACCGGGATCGGGTCCGCGTTAAAGGTCTGCTCGCGAATCGCCAGCGACTCGTTGGCATAGGTCCAGCCGGCCCAGGTCAGGGCGACGATACCCGGCAGGAAAAAGACGATGTAAAGCGTCAGGTCGATGATGGCCTGGGTGCGCGGCTTGAGGAAGCCATAGAGCACGTCGCCGCGCACATGGCCATTCTTGCTCAGCGTGTAGGCGCCCGCCATCATGAACAGCAGGCCGTACAGCATGATCTGCGCGTCGAGCACCCACGCATGCGGCCGGCCGAGCACGTAGCGGTTGAACACTTCCCAGCTGATCAGCATCGTCAGCGCCACCACGCTCCAGGCGCAGGTCTTGCCGATCCAGGTGGAAAAACGGTCCACCGCCAGTAAAAACGATTGCATTGCGACTCCTTGCGCCGCCCGAATGGCGGTCCCGAAAAAACAAAGGGCACCCTCAGGTGCCCCTCCGAGGCCACTGCCTCGATCAGGCTTTCTTGCCCCGGCCGAAGTAGTGGTTATAGGCCATCTTGAAATCCACGGTGTAGTCGTTCTGCCACTGGCCCGCGCGCTGCGCAAAGACTTTCTGGGAGTCGAGCACCTTCTTGAAGAGCGCGTTTTCCTTGGCTTTCTTGTCGATGGTTTTGTCCCAGGCGGCCAGCTGGGCGCGCAGGATCGCGTCGGGTGTCTTGTAGAACTTGACGCCGGCTTTCTTGAGTTCGATGTAGTCCTGCGAATTGCGCTCCACAGCCTTCCAGCTCATGTCGGCGCTGGCTGCCTGGACGGCGTAGTCGATGATGGAGCGCAGCTCTTGTGGCAAGGCGTTGTACTTGCCCTTGTTGAACAGGATCTCGAACTGCTCGCCGCTCTGGTGGAAGCTCTGCAGCATGCAGTTTTTCACCACGTCGGGAAAGCCCAGCAGACGGTCGCTCGAGGCGTTGTTGAACTCGGCCGCGTCAATCAGCCCGCGGTCCAGCGCCGGCACGATTTCGCCGCCCGGCAGCGGGTTGACGGCGGTGCCCATCTCGGTGAAGATGTCGACGGCCAGGCCGACGGTGCGGAACTTCAGGCCCTTCATGTCTTCAACCTTGGTCACCGGCTTCTTGAACCAGCCCAGCGGTTGCGTCGGCATCGGGCCGTACAGGTAGGACACCACGTCCATGTTGAGCGACTTGTAGATTTCTTCCAGGATGGCCTTGCCGCCGCCGTAGTTGTGCCAGGCCAGCAGCATGTTGGGGTCCATGCCGTAGGAGGGACCGGAACCCCAGAGCGCCAGCGCCGAGTTTTTGCCGTAGTGGTAGGCCACCACGCCGTGACCGCCATCCAGCGTGCCCTTGTTGACGGCTTCCAGCAGCTGGAATGCAGGCACCACCGCGCCAGCGGGCAGCACTTCGATTTTCAGCTTGCCGCCAGCCATGTCGTTGACCTTCTTGGCAAAGTCGTTGGCGTATTCGTGGAAGATGTCCTTCGAGGGCCAGGTGCTCTGGAAACGCAGCGTGGTGGTGGTTTGCGCGGTCGCCAGCATGGGGGCGGACATGGCGCCGGCACCGGCGGCCATTGCTGCGCCCTTGAGCAGGCTGCGGCGGCGGGGGGTCTTGCTATCGGTCATCAACGTGTCTCCTGTTGTTAAAAACATTACCTACCTAAGGATCATTTGCGATTGACGGGCTGCGCGGAAGAGGGTTTTTACCGACAGTAAGCCTTTGATTGCATCTAATTAGGTTCAAAGTGATTTCCGGTCTGGCGCGGAGCTCGTCAGCTTTCTGTCAACCTTCAGATTTTTCAGCCCCGGGACGGGGGGCGGGTAGCGCAGGTTCAGCTGCTGCAGCCTGCTGCGCACCAGCGTAGCGATCATCAGGTTGCGATGGGTTTTGGAGTCGGCCGGCACCACCGTCCACGGCGCCCAGGGCGTGCTGGTGGCGTTCAGCAGGTCCTGGTAGGCGCGCTGGTACAGCTTCCATTGCTTGCGTGCTTCCAGGTCGCCCATGCTGAACTTCCAGTGTTTGGTGGGGTCGTCAATGCGCTCCTGCAGCCGCCGGCCCTGCTCCTCAAAGCTGATGTGCAGCATGAATTTCAGGATCACGGTACCGTTCTCGCTGAGCATGCGCTCGAAGTCGTTGATGTGCTGGTAGCGCTGCGCAGTCTGCGCCGGCGTGATCCAGCGATTGACCACGGGCACCAGCACATCCTCGTAATGGCTGCGGTTGAACAGCATAATCTCGCCGGCACCGGGCGCCATCTGGTGAATGCGCCGCAGGTAGTCGTGTGCGCGCTCGTCCTCGGTGGGGGCTTTCCAGGAGGTGGTGTGCACGCCCAGCGGGCTGATGCGGCCGAACACGCCTCTGAGCGTGCCGTCCTTGCCGGAGGTGTCGGTGCCCTGCAGGATCACCAGCAGCTTGTGGCGCCTGTCCGCATAGAACAGGTTCTGCAGTTCATCGAGCTCCACGGCCAGCGCTTCAACCGCTTCCTTGTCGCGCTGCTTGTCCCCGCTGGAAAAAGGCTGGGCCGCCGGGTCGAAGTGAGCCATGGCGCGGCCTTTTGCCCGCCTTGCGTTCTTGCCGCCAGATGTCGTGCCTGCCAGCGGGGGCTGCCATGGGGCCGTGAGCTGGGCCAGGGACTGGGGAGCAACGCGGGCGCTAACGCGGGAGCGGGGGCGGGTGGTGGGCATCATGGTCTCCGGTGGGCTTCGGGATGAGCCTGATTCTGCATCGCAAGCGGCGTTCATGCCGCACGGGACGATGCTTTTCACCCCGCCACCCTCGCGGTCTGCGCGGGGCGAATAAACTTGGTTTGAATCCCGCTGAGCCCAGTCCCGTTTGGGCGGGCCGTGCGGGAACCGACATCAAACACAGGAGTTGCGTCATGACTACCGTTGCCTCATCGAATGCTGCCACGTCCACCGGGGTGCGGCCCGTGTCGGGTTATGCCGGCGACATTCCGGTACAGCTTGCCTATCAATGGATGCAGTCCGGCGAAGCCGTGCTGGTGGATGTACGTACCGACGCCGAGCGCGAATGGGTGGGCTACGTGCCGGGCGCCGTCGCACTGGCCTGGAAGCAGTGGCCAGGCATGGCCATGAACCCGCACTTCGACGAAGGCCTGAAAAACGCGGTGCCGGCCGGCAAGAAAGCCGTGCTGCTGTGCCGCAGCGGGGTGCGCTCCATTGCGGCCGCAAAACGCGCCACCGAACTGGGCATAGAGGCCTACAACATCCTGGAAGGCTTTGAAGGTGATGCCGATGAGCAGGCGCAACGGGGCCGCAAGGGCGGCTGGCGTTTTCGGGGCTTGCCCTGGCGGCAAAACTGAGAGGGCGTGCCGGACGGGCGCGTTGCGAAGAATGTGAAGGAGCGTGAAGGAGTGCACAAAAGGTGCCTGGAAAGCGTGGCGCAAGCACAACTTTTTGTGACACAAATTGCAGGAGTAAGGTCTTGGTCTCTGTTCGACTGTAGGTCGATAGTTAACAAAAAATCGGCTGAACGGTCAGTCTGGGGCCGCACCCTGTCAGTTCTGACAGGGTAGAGGGCGTATCAATTTGTGATAGCGCTTTCAATGGGGTTTCTTTACCAAGGAGCGACCCCATGCAAGTTCTTGAACGCAAGCCAGACCTTTCCCCCAAGATCTATCGTGAACCACCGCTGCTGCCGGGCCTGCGCGAGCGTCTGGACAAGCAGTTCATGCCGCACTGGAACACTCAGTGGGGCGGCAAGTGCATTCTGCACGGACGCAACCCGGGACCCGACTCCATTCGGCTCGATGGCAACGATTACCTCAACATCTCCGGGCATCCCGAGATCGTCAGCGCACAGATTGCCACTTTGCGCCGCGACAATGACAGCGTGATCCAGTCGGGCGCCTTCCTGCTCGATGCGCATCCTTCCCGCCGGCTCGAGGCCTCCATGGCCGCGTGGATTGGCAAGGAGGATGGCTTCATCTGCCAGTCCGGCTATGCCGCCAACGTCGGTTTGCTGCAGGCCATTGCCGACGAGAAGACGCCGGTGTATCTCGACACCCTGGCCCATACCTCGCTCTGGGAGGGTGTGCGTGCCGCGCGTGCGCCGGCCCATCCGTTTCGTCACAACGACCCGGCCCACCTCTCACGCATGATTGCCCGCAACGGGCCTGGCGTGGTGGTGGTGGATTCTGTGTACAGCACCACCGGCGCCCTGTGCCCGCTGGTGGAGATGGTGGAGGTGGCCGAGCAGCACGGCTGCACCATCCTGGTTGATGAGTCGCATTCGCTGGGCACCCATGGCCCGCAGGGGGCCGGCCTGTGCGCCGAGCTCGGGCTGGTAGACCGCGTGCATTTCATCACCGCCAGCCTGGCCAAGGCCTTTGCGGGGCGGGCCGGCTTCTTCACGGTGCCGGCCGAGTTGCGCTACTACGTGCTGCACCACAGCTATCCCAATATCTTCAGCTCCTGCCTGCTGCCCCATGAAATCGCTGGACTGGCGGCCACGCTGGATGTCATTCGCGCCAGCGACGAGGCGCGTGAGCGCTTGCATATCAACACGCAGCGCCTGCGTGCCAGCCTGTCGGACATGGGTTACCCGATTCACCAGGGCAGCCAGCAGATCATTTCGCTGGAGGCCGGGACCGAGCCGGACACCATGGTGCTGCGCGACCGGCTCGAGGAGCGCCAGCTGTTCGGTGCCATCTTCTGTGCGCCGGCCACCAGCCGCAACCGCGCCATGGTCAGGCTGACGCTCAATGCCGGCCTGACAGCCTCGGAGCTGGACCGGATCGAGAAGGTAGCGCGGGAAGTGGCGCCGCTCGTCAAACCCTGGGACTGGCCGATTGCGCGGCGTGCGCGCGCCGGCCAGGCTGAAATCTAGTACTCCGACCCAGAAATATCGAAACATGAAAGCGCGCCTTCGAACCCATGCCGTCGTTGCAAATCCTCGCCATAGCTACGGCTATGTCTGCGGTTTGCGCCTAGGCCTGGGCCCGAATCCATCGCTTTCATTGTGTTCCGATACCTCTGTGTCAAAGTACTAGTCCTGCAGTTTTCTCTCGCCCCGGGTCGCTATGAAGCGCTCATGGCTGTTCATGAACCCCGGGCTGAGGGCCTCGTCGACCGAAAAAAGAGCGGCGTACAGGAGGGGCGGCTCGGAAGCGATGGCAAATGCCTGGCGGGGCTGGGGTGGCTGGCTGGCGCCCAGCGCCAGTTGCAACTCGAGGTCAATGAGTTTTTTTCCGGTCCGGATGTCCTGGACAGTCGGCGCATCCCAGCCCTGGGATTCAGCCATTTCCGCGAGTTCCGGCAGGTTTTCGGCCGGCTCCAGCTGCAGCCAGCTCACGTGGCCTTTGGCGTCCAGCGCAAGTACGCCAAAAGGCGCGCCGATCACGACGTGTTCCACCCAGCCCTGCCTGAGCACCAGGCTTTCCAGCTCCTGGGCGATGGACGGGGTGCACAGCAGCGCGTGCTGCTCGCGCGTCAGGGTGGCGCGCCAGGTCTGCTGGTGCCGTGGATCGGGAAGGCGGCGCAGGCCCTGGATGGCGTCGGTCAGGCGCTGGCGGATGCCGGGGGCCTGTTTGGGGATGAACTGCTCGATCAGCCCGCGATTGAATGCCGATACGGCCAGTTGCTCGTCCGCCCGGCCGGTGAGCAGCACGCGTGCGCCCGACCAGCCGGTCAGCTCGCTCAAAACGCGCAGTCCGCTCATGGCCGGCATGGAATAGTCCACCACGCATACCCGGGTGAAGGCAAAGCGTGCCGTGCCGTCCTCACGCCAGTACTGCAGGATTTGTGGAAGCAGTGCGGCGCCCTCGCGCCAGCGGTTGATGATTTCCTGCTGGCGCCATGCGTCCGCTTCCCACAGGGGGGGCTCCTGCATCAGCGTGTCGATGCAGCCCACCGGCCGCAGGAACAGTTGCACGTGCCAGTCAGGGGGCATGACCTCCGCCAGCATTTCGAGGTAGTCCGGATCATCATCCAGAAAGACAACGCCGCCCGGGCGGCGATAGAGTGCAAAGGTCATGGTTGTCGGGTTTCTTGGTGTTGTCAAATTCAGCCCTGTATCAGCTGCCTGCCAGCGGTAAGTCAATGGTAAAAATCGCGCCGACGGCAAACTCTGATTTCACCTGAATCCTGCCGCCTGCACTTTGCACCACCTGTTGGCAAAAAGCCAGTCCAAGGCCATGGCCGGTGCCGCGGTTGCTGGAGAAAAAAGGCTTGAATATCTTCGCCTGCAAGGCGGGGTCAATGCCCATGCCATCGTCGGCCACCACGATACGGCCGCGGTTGCGCGCCACGCCGACCTCGATGCGCAGCGCGCCAAGGGGGTATTTGGAGTCGGCCGCCATCAGGGAGTGCAGCGCATTCTTGATCATGTTGTCGAGCACCTGGGAAAACTGCGTGAAGGAAGCGCGGAATACGAAGTCGGTGCGTATCAGTACCTGCACGCATTCCCGCTGGCGTGTGGACTGAAAGGGGTAGTTGCTGGTGACCTCGTTGACCAGCTTGCTGGCCAGAATGCGCTGGTCGTAGCGTGGCAGCTGCAGCAGCTTGGCGTTGGCGATCTGGGTGTCGATCTGGTGGTTCATGTGACGCACCAGGCCATGCAGGCGCACGGCCAGTTTTTCGAATTGCTGGGCTCTTGGGAGATCTGGCTGGCGCTCGATCTCCAGCTGGATCGCGTCCCCGATCAGCGCCGCTGTCGAAAGCGGCGTGCGCAGCTCATGCGCCATGATGCCAATGGTGGTCAGTGTGTGGGCCAGATGTTCACGTCGCAGGTTGGCCGACGACAGCCCGAGCAATATGGCGCAGCCCCAGCTGAAGGCGATCACCACGGCATCAACGGCGCCGAGGTTGGCGAGGTTGGCGAGGCCGGCGAGGGGAACGCTCTGGTGGGGCAGCCAGTTGAGCAGGCCCCAGGCCACCAGCGCGCCGCTGACGGTTCCCGCCGTCGCGATTCGCCAGTCGGTCAGGTGGTAATAAATCAGAATCATCGCGCACATGCTCGACAGCCAGGCCGCGCCGCCGGCATTGTTGAGGTACATCCAGCTGAAGAAGAAGGGAAGTTCAATCCAGGTGATCACCGGAACGATCACGCGCGTGACCGGACTGGAAAGATCGCTGATCACCGGCGGGAGCATCAGGACCCCGCCCAGCGCGCTCATCAAACCGCGCAGCCAGGGACTCTCGTAGGGCTGGACCAGCCAGCTGGACCAGATCCAGCCAAACAGCGGGTTGCCGAGCAGCAGTGACAGGCCGATCAGGCGCAGCCGCCACGGCGATGGGTGCAGAATCGGCTCCAGGGGCGAGGGCACCCCGTGCGCAATAAGATGCCGGGAAAGCCATGGCGGGACGCGAGCTTTTCTCAAGAGCAGAAGATCTCCGGCGAAACTTGCGGGCTGACCAGGAATGCGTTTGGCATTTGCCTGTATTGTCCCTGTTTTGTTTTAGGCGAGCGAATGCAACTACCTGCTAACTTTGACAGTGTCAGCCTGGACGGTGTGATCAGCGACTGGCTGTGTGCCCTGCGCGAGTTTTCGGTGGAAGCCCTGATGGTGCTGGGCCCGGATCCCTTTGGCGGCCAGGAGGACCGGCTGGTACTGGCCTTGCACCCGCCGCGCCTGCTGGATGCGGCCGAGGCGCTGGCGGAGAGCCGGGACTTCGGCGCCCCATGGCGTGATTCGGATGCCCCGCTCGTGGCCTGGCAGGATATTTCAAGGTCCGCCTTCGAAAACCTGGGCCGCTGGCGCAGGCTCTGGCTGGGCCACGGCTACCAGAGCGTCGTGCGCATCGCGTTTCCGCTGACCGTGGGGCGCGCCTTCGAATGCTATCTTTTCAGCCCGCGCCAGTGGCATGACCGCAGCGAGGCGGCGCTGCTGGCCTGGTCGGCACTCAATATCTGGCCCTTGCTCAAGCGCGTCCTGGCCGAAGCGCGCAGCCCGCTGAGCCCGCGCGAGCTGGAATGCCTGAGCCTGGCTTTTCAGGGCAGGACGGCGCGCGAAAGCGGCGACATCCTCGTTTGCAGCGAGCGCACCGTGAACTTTCACCTCTCCAATGCCATGGCCAAGCTCAAGGTCGACAACAAGCTGGCGGCCATTCAGCGCGCCTGCTGGTTTGGCCTGATCTGAGAGGCTGAGAATCTTTTGTTCATACCCGCTTATCACGCCAAAACGCACCCACTCGTTGTTGCAAATGCGCGCCATAGCCCGAGCTATGGCTGTGCTTTGCGCCTCGATTGGGCACGTTTTGACGCGCTACTCGGGCACGACCAAAAAACTCTCAGCCTCTGAGCCTGGCGCCGCCGCGGGCGCATGCCTCCGAGGCTGACTACTGGTAAACCCTTTGATCCACAGGCGGCCGGGGTGTGGCAAATCTGTTCATAATCCAGCCAAATGACCTTTCTTGCGCTTGACGTGGGCAACACCCGCCTGAAATGGGCCCAGTACGAGGCCCCTGCCGTCGGCGCCAGACTGCTGGCGCATGGCGCCGTGTTTCTGGAAAACATCGACAGGCTCGCCGAGGAGGAGTGGAGCGAGATGTCGCCGCCGACCCGGATTCTCGGCTGCATCGTGGCCGGCGACGCGATCAAACGCCGCGTGACGGAGCAGATGGAACTGTGGGATGTGGTGCCGCGCTGGGTGGTGTCGAGCCCGCAGGAGGCCGGCCTGACCAACGGTTACGAGCATCCGGCGCGGCTGGGCGCTGACCGCTGGGTGGCCATGATCGGTGCGCGCCATCGTCTGCTGGCCCGCGGCATCAGCAAGCCCTGCATCGTGGTCATGGTCGGCACGGCCGTGACGGTCGAAGCCATAGACGCCTCCGGCAAATTTCTCGGTGGCATCATCCTGCCCGGCCACGGCATCATGCTGCGCGCGCTCGAATCCGGCACGGCCGGCCTGCATGTGCCGACCGGCGAGGTCCGCGACTTTCCCACCAACACCAGTGACGCGCTGACCAGTGGGGGAACCTTTGCGATTGCCGGCGCCGTGCAGCGCATGGTGGAAAACATCACCCGCCATTGCGGCGAGCCACCCGAGTGCATCATGACCGGCGGCGCGGGCTGGAAGATGGCGCCCAGCATGTCCGTCAAGTACGAACTGGTGGACAGCCTGATTTTTGATGGCTTGCTGGAAATCGCCTCGCGCCGCTTTGCGCCTTGAGGCGGCAGCCGACAGGGCAGCCTGCCGTGGAGCTACCCGGCAAACAAGCGCTTATTTTTCGCTTTCCATGCGTACCAGCAAATTCACCACATCGCGCTTTTGAAACTCAGTCAGTTTGCTGTCACCGAGGATGTTTTCCAGCTCGGGTTTGGCAGGCCGGACCGCCGCTATGGGCATCAGGTTCAGGGCCCCTGCTGCCTGGTACACGTTGTCTCTTGTCTTCAGGTAGTCAATCAGGGCTGGAGTCGCGGTTTCGGCACGGCTACCCAACAGGCGCAGTGAGTTTGCGGCGGCTGAACGGTTGAACTTTTCGGTGTCGCTCAACGCCTTCCCCAGGGTCGCAGCGGCTTTGTCGGGGACTGAAGCGCCAGCATAGGCGAGCCCGATGATAGCCATCAAGCGGGTAGTCGGCGCGGAATCTGTTGCGGCGGCCTGAAGTTCAGGCACCACCGCCGATGAGCGGATTTTCCCTAGCTTTGCGAGTTGCGCCAGCTTCCCAAACCCGCTCTCGGCCCTGTATCTGGCGATCGCGTTGTTCGTGGTGGCTTGGCTGTCGTCTTCCTGAACCGTCATTTCGAACAGTATCCAGGCGAGGTCGTATTGATTTTTCTCGCTCTTGGCCAGCAATTCCGCAATTCTGGGCGCAAGAGGATACGCCTTGGGTCCGAGTTGGCGCAACTGGGTACGGGTGCCCATGAAGTCAATGAGAGAGCTGGATGCCAGCGCCGAATTTGCCGATGTGGACAGACCTGGCAACTGCGTGGGGCGCTCTCGCTTCTCAATCTGCTGGTAAATATGTTCTAGTAGTGGAGGACTGGCAGGTTCCACGGCAGCAGGGGCCTGGCTCCATGCCGGCAAGGCCAAAACTGCAGCAAGAAAGACACTGGAGCAGCAGACGAGACGGCGCATACTTTTTCTCTCTCCTTTGGTATGAATGCAAATCTAATGTAAAGGCGTTGCGGCAAGGTGTCATCCATCAAATGCATGAAGCGACGCATGCGGTTCGCAAAACAGCAACAGTGCTGCAAGAGAGCCCGGGAGCCTTGACGCCGGAATCGCCCTCACCAAATCCGTCTTGGGGACTACTCGCCCCAGGGCAGCATCAGCGTCACGATGGACAGCTTGGCAAACTCGGGCACAAACTCATCAATGATGCGCTGCGGCTCCGGGCACAGCAGGCTGTCGGTGATCACGCCAAACTGCACACCGCCGCCGTAGCTGAGGATGGACACACCCAGCCCCACGTCGCCCGACTGCGGCACCCAGAACATGCTTTGCTCCAGCGTGGCGCCGCAGAACCTGAGCTTTTCGCGCGGGCCCGGCACGTTGGTCATCACGGCCGTCGTTTTTTTGGCAAACAGGTTGAGCATCATGTCCTGCGCCGGCTTGATCAGCAGGCCCGCCACGGCCAGCAGGCTGAAGGCCAGCAGCGGCTGGTAGCTGCCCTTCAGGGCCGCCATGCGGCGGCGCACCTCGTACACGCGCTCGACCGGGTTCTCCATGCCGATGGGCAGCAGCAGCGGCACCAGGCCAAAGCGGTTGCCGAGCTTGTGGGCATGCTCCAGGGGGCGCAGGTTCACCGGCACCATGGCGCGGATTTCCTGGCCCGCCACATCGTCGCCACAGGTCTTGAGGTATTCGCCGATCGCCCCGGCCACACAGCTGAGGAGCACATCGTTGATGGAGCAGCTGAGCGCCTTGCCGACGGCCTTGACCTCGTCCAGCGGTATCGGCTGGCACCAAGCGACCTTCTTGGCGCCGCCGGGCTTGCCCTTGAGCCGGGTTTTGGCATCGTCCGGCATCAGGGCCAGCGCGGCCGAGTCCGAGACCAACTGGAGCAGCACCCTGGCCATGTCGAGCGAGCCGCTCACGCCTTTTTCCAGGCCCTGCGCCATGCCCATTTTCGGATTGCCCAGCAGGCCCAGCGAGCGCGCTGCGCCTTCGCCCACCGCGCCCAGCGCCTTGACGGTGATGTCGGTGAACGGCTTGAGCAGGGTGTCGGTGATCCAGTCTTCCGCGCTGCCGGTGCCGGCAGCCTTCTGGCGGCGCTCGGGCGGCGGTGCGCCGCCGTCGACCAGTGACATCGTCACCGAGATCAGCGCAATGCCGTCACCAATGCAGTGGTGTATGCGCACAATCATGGCGCTGCCCTTCACGCCATCCGCACCGGTGTAGTCCTCGATCAGGTGGATCTGCCAGAGCGGGTGCTTGCGGTCCAGTGGCTGGGCCGCGAGCTCGGCCACGCGGTCCTGCAGCGCTTCCTGTTGGTGGCCCTGCGCGGTCCTGGTGGCTGGCGGCAGCTTTTCCAGCACCACATGCCGGGCGAGGTCAAAGTTGCGGGCGTTCACCCAGGTGGCGCCCGCCGCATCCTCGACCACGCGCTGCCGGAAGCGGTCGTACCTGAGCAGGCTGCCCTCGATGCGCTCGCACACCGCGGCGTACGTGACGCCCGGCGCCAGCTGCCACACGCCGACAATCATCATCAGGTTGGCGGCGCTGTCCATGCGCAGCCAGGCGGTGTCGACCTTGCTCATGCGCTCGCCCGACAGGCCCAGCGTGCCGGAGACGGCCCGCCTGATATTGGCCTGAAGGTTTTTCTGAACGCTGCCAGCGCCTCCCTGAACGTCTTCCCGGGCGCTGCCCTGAACCTTTTTTTCAACGTTCTGGGTGGCTTTCCTGCCAGCAGCCTGGGCGGTAACGCGTGTGACCATGAACTTTTCCAAATGAATAAATCAAGCGGGGCTACCAATTTTCCGCCGGGCCGCCCCAAGGAAAATTAGCCCCCTCGGGGGGCAGCGCATTACACGAAGTGAAAAGCGTGGGGGCAATCCCCTATTTTGCAGGCAAGCGGGTGGCTAAGATACCGGGCAGTTACCCCAAGCATCATCATTGGTGCACCACTTCTAAAAACGGAGCGCACGCATGTCAGATCTGAAAGCCGCCTTTGAGAAGGCCATGGCCGATTCGAAAAACCTCAGCGAACGTCCCGACAACGCCACACTGCTGAAAATCTACGCCCTCTACAAGCAGGGCAGCACGGGCGACAACACCGAGAAGAAGCCCGGCTTCGGCGACATGGTGGCCCGCGCCAAGTGGGACGCGTGGAACAGCCTCAAGGGCACCTCACAGGATGACGCGATGCAGCAGTACATCGACCTGATTGCCGAGCTGGGCTGAGCCCAATACGGTTCAGTGAGCACGCCGCGCGCAGTGCCGATCATCTCCTTCCCCCGCTGGGGGGAAGGCCGGGATGGGGGCTCACGGCGTGGGCGTCGGGCCACCGCGCTTATCTGGCCACCGCTGGCCCTCACCCCAACCCTCCCCCGGAGGGGGAGGGAGTTTTGCGGGTCCTTAACTGAACCATGCTGGAGCTAAGAACCTATCCGTAAATTATGTTTACCTTGAGCGTCACTTTACGGAACGCGATGATGGCCGCGGCTATGTGGTTCAGCGCGACGAAGCTGCGTTCGAGCTTCTCGTATCGCACCAGCAGCTTGCGAAAGCGGTTGAACCAGCTGTGGCAGACCTCGACCACCCAGCGCCGAGCCTTCCTGGTCGGGTCGCGCCGCTTGGCATCGGCCTCCTTGGCGCGATCAACGACGTGAGGAATATAGCCATGCGATTCGATGATCTCCAACGCGCGCCGGCCTCGGTAACCGGCATCGGCGCACAGGTGCTTGCTGCGCCGCGTGCTGGGCGTCTTGCGCTTGACCATGATGGCCTGCAGCACAGCATCGAGTTGCGTCACGTCATGCTCATTGGCCCCGGTCACGACGAGCGACAACGGGACGCCACGGCCGTCCACCAGCAGGTGGCGCTTGCTCCCCTTTTTTCCCCCGATCGGTCGGGTTGCGTCCGACCGCCTCTTGCGCCAAGGGCGCCTTGAACATGGCCCCATCGATGCTCTGCCATCGCCAAGCGATGCCTTCCATCTGGTCGTACTCGGCAAGCCCGGCTTTCCAGATGGCCTCGAACACGCCCGCGGCCTCCCACTCCAGGAAGCGCTTGTGGACCGCGCTGGCACTGCCAAAGCGTTCCTTGGGCAGCGCCTTCCATTGGCAGCCCGTGCGCAAAACATATACGACTGCCTCGAACACCTGTCGTGCTGGCTTGGGTGGCCGCCCCGCTCCCGCCTTGCGCAGGTACGCCTTGTCCGCGCTGCGCTCGCGCACCGGAATCAACGGCTCAACACGCTGCCAGAATTCATCGGTCACCACCCACGATTCGACTCGCTTGCGTGTCGCCATACATTCGCCCCGACGCCGTGTGAAGTACGGCTCAGGACGAGAGTGTACTATTTACGGATAACTTCTAAGCCCTTGACCACGCGCCAGGAGTCGCCCTGACAAGCGTGGCTTGAGCCAAGCCGCTACCGCGCAGCGAGGGGCCGCCCCGAGCAAGCGTGGAGGCTCTCCACCCCAGCAGGGGCCGCGGGACTGGCTTCGCCAGACCGCAGGCGCAGCGCCCCCTCGGGGGGCAGCGCATTACACGCAGTGAAAAGCGTGGGGGCCTTATCTAGTCAGCCTTGATATTGGCCACTTTGACGATGCGTCCCCACATCTTGCGTTCGTTGCTACCCAGCGCATCCAGTTCCGCGCCATTCATGGCGATCGCCTTTGCGCCCTGTTCCTCGGCGCGTTTCCTGAAGTTGTCCGATTCGACCACCTGCCGGATGGCCAGGGAGAGGCGATTCTGAAGGTCCGCAGACAGACCCGTCGGGCCGTAGACCGCAAACCAGGAAGACGCCACCAGCGGCACTCTCATTTCGGTCGCGGTCTGCACATTGGGCAGTGCGGCCAGTCGCGTGCGACCGGTCACCATCAGCGCTTTCAGCTTGCCGGCACGGATGTGTGGCAGCAGTGGCGGCGGCGTGGTGATGGTGCAGTCCACCGTGCCGGCCAGCAGGTCGTTCAGTGCCGGGCCCGTGCCGCGGTAAGGGATGTGCACCATGAAGGTTTTGGTCAGGTCCTTCAGCAGCTCGGTCGTGACATGCTGCAGTGATCCGTTGCCGCTGGACGCGTAGTTGACCTTGCCGGGATTGGCTTTGACGTGTTTGAGAAAATCCGCGAAGTTGTCGGCCGGGAAATTAGCGCGTACCACCATCAATTGTGGCGCGTCGATTAGATGGCCCAGCGGCTTGAGGTTGGTGGCCGGGTCAAAGCCGGCCACCGGCTGGATCAGCGGTGTGATGCACTGGTAACCTGAATACTGCACCAGCAGGCTGGTACCGTCGGCCGGTCCGCGCGCGACGGTCTGGCCGGCAATGTTGCCGTTGCCGCCGCCCCGGTTGTCCACGACGACCGAGGTCTGCAAAATCCGCCCCAGCGGTTCGGCCAGCATGCGCGCCGCGATGTCCGTGGTGCCGCCGGCCGCCGCGGGAACGATCAGGGTGACCGGCTTGCCTGCGAGCTGCGCGCGCACCGGGTTCAGCCATGAGGCAGCGGCAAGGCCGGCAACGGTTACAAGGGTTCTGCGGGAAATGAAAGTCATTTTGTCTCCTGGAATGGTGATGGATGCCGGTTCAGGCCAGCTCGGAAATCTCGATCAGGTTGAGGTCGGGGTTGCGCACATAGACCGAGCGGATTTTTTGCGTGGCGCCGGTGCGTACAACGGGCCCTTCGATAATCGGCCAGCGTTCGCGCTCCAGCCGCTCCATCACCTGCTGCAGGGGCACGCTGGCGATGAAACACAAGTCCAGTGCACCGGGCACCGGCAGATGCGTTTTGGGCTCGAACTCGGCGCCTCTGATGTGCAGGTTGATTTTCTGCTGGCCGAACTTGAATGCGCGGCGCTCTACCGGGGGCGTACCACCCACAAAACTTTCCAGCGTCATGCCCAGCACCCGGGTATAAAAATCGACGCAGGCGGTTTCGTTGGACGTGGTCAGTACCAGATGATCCAGATGATCGGTCACGCGAACTGCTCCCGCAGGGCCGCCACAAATTCCGGCGCCGGATGCAGGTCTTCAATGCGCCCCGCCTTGGCCACCTGGCCCGGTACCTCGTGGCCGACGATCTGCGGCATCTGCCGCGCCACTGCCAGCAATCTGGGCAAATCGATGCCGGTGTCGTAGCCCATGGCGGCCAGCATGTGGATGGCATCTTCGCTGCTGATGTTGCCGCTGGCGCCGGGCGCGTAGGGGCAGCCGCCCAGGCCGCCGAGTGAGCCGTCGAAGCGGGTGATGCCGCCTTGTACCGCGGCCAGCACATTGGCCAGACCCATGCCGCGCGTGTTGTGGAAGTGCAGGGTGAGTTGCAACTGCTCAAAACGTTCTTGCAAGGCCTCCACCATGCGGCTGACCTGCGCGGGGTGCGCCATGCCGGTGGTGTCGCAAATCGTGATGCCGCGCACGCCCAGGTCGGCAAAGCGCGCAGCCCAGTCCAGTACCCTCTCCTGCGGCACATCCCCTTCCATCGGGCAGCCAAAGCAGCAGGACAGCGAGACGTTGATGGGGGTGCGGCCATCGACATGCGCAATCACGTCCGACAGCGCCGCAAAACTGCGCGCCATCGGCATGCGCAGGTTGGCCAGGTTGTGCGTCTCGGAGGTCGACATGACCAGGTTAAGCTCATCGGCCCGTGACTCCAGCGCACGCTCGGCCCCGCGCAGGTTGGGCACCAGCACCGTGTACTCTACGCCCGGCACGCGGCGGATGCGGCCCATGACTTCTTCGGCGTCGCGCAGCATCGGGATCGCCTTGGGCGAGGTGAACGAAGTGACCTCGATCTTGGCGTAGCCGCATTCACTCAGGGCATCGACCAGCGCCACCTTGGTATCGGTCGGGATGAAGGTCGGCTCGATCTGGAAGCCGTCGCGCGTGGCGACTTCATTGAAGAAGATCCGTGTTGTCATGATTGGGCTCCTGTAGCAGTGCATGAAACGATACCTTTGTCCTTGAGGCCCTGAATCTGTTCAGGCGTGAGGCCGAGTTCATGCAGCACGGCGTCGGTGTCCTGGCCCAGCACGGGCGCGTTGCGCCGGTGACCGCCGGGTGTGAGCGACAGCTTGGGCGTGATGCCGGGCACGGCCAGCGTGCTGCCGTCGGCCATCTGCACGCTGTCCAGCATGCCGCGCGCCTGGTAGTGCGGGTCGGCGGCAATGTCAGCCACCGTGTAGATGCGGCCTGCCGGCACCGAGGCCTTGTCGAGCGCCGCCAGCACCTCATCGACCGTGCGCTGCGCGGCCCATTGGCCGATGGCTTCGTCGATTTCGGCGACGCGTGCTACCCGGCCGGCGTTGTCGGAAAGCAGAGGGTCGGCTCCCAGGTCGTCGCGGCCGATCACGGCCATCAGCCGTTTGAAAATGCTGTCGCCATTGCCCGCAATGAGGGCGTAACCGTCGTCTTTGCAGCGGTAGGCATTGCTCGGCGCAATGCCGGGCAGGGCGCTGCCGGCCGGGCCGCGCACGGCGCCAAACGCGCTGTATTCGGGCAGCAGGCTTTCCATGCAATTGAACACCGCTTCATACAGCGCCACGTCGATCACCTGGCCGACGCCGTGGGCCGTGCGATGGTGCAGCGCCAGCAGGATGCCGATCACGCCATGCAGCGCGGCCAGCGTGTCGCCAATGCTCACGCCGACGCGCACCGGCACGCGGCCCGGCTCGGCCGTCAGGTGGCGCAAGCCGCTCATCGCTTCGGCCACCACGCCAAAGCCGGGGCGGTCGCGGTAGGGGCCGGTCTGGCCGTAGCCGCTGATGCGCAGCATGATCAGGCGCGGGTTGAGCTTGAGCAGTTCGTCGGGCCCCAGGCCCCAGCCTTCCATGGCGCCGGGCCGGAAGTTCTCGATCAGCACGTCGGCGTCCCGTGCCAGTTTGCGCACGATGTCCTGGGCTTGCGGGTCTTTCAGGTCGAGTGCCAGCGAGCGCTTGTTGCGCGACTGCACCTGCCACCAGACCGAGGTGCCATCCTTGAGCAGCCGCCATTTACGCAGCGGGTCGCCCGCGCCGGGCGGTTCGATCTTGACGACGTCGGCGCCAAAGTCGGCCAGCGTTTTGGCGGCAAACGGCCCGGCGATCAGTTGCCCGAGTTCAAGAACCTTGAGGCCAGCCAGCGGGCCGCGATTGACAGATGTAGTGGTGTCCATGGCCGCGTAGTGTGCGGTTGCGGCCCCTTCGCGTCCATTACTGTTTGTGGCGCGCGGCCTTCGCATTTTGCGAAGGCTGAACCAGGAAGTTCACCAGCGAAGCAGTGGCTGCATCGCTTTCATTGCCGCCGGTGGCGACCAGCAATCGGCGTTGTGCCCAGCTGTCTGCCAGCGGCCGCCAGCTCAGCTTCATGGCCTTGACGATGGGCAGGCTGGCCCCCTTGGGCAATATCGCAATGCCCAGGCCAGAAGCCACCATGTGGCACACCGCGTCAAAACTGCGCACCTGCATGCGCAGCTTGAGCGGCCGGTTGGCGGCCAGGGCCGCCTGCTGCTGCTTTTGCAGCATGGCGGCGCCGGCGGTCAGGCTGATCCATTCCTCGTCCAGCGTGTCGGCAAAGGCTATGGCTGTTTTCGAGCTCGCCAGTGGGTGCTTGCCGGGCAGCACCAGCACCAGCTCGTCCTCGCGGAAAAGGTGGGTGTCCAGCCCGGCCGTGTCCGGCCCTTCGACGAACACCGCCACATCGGCGCGGCCCTCGCGCAGGGTAGACACCACCGCTTCCGACACCTGCTCTTCCAGGTCGACGTGCATCTGCGGATGCAGCTGGCCATAGCGGGCCAGCAGCGGCGGCAGGAACTGGCTGATGGCGGCGCTGCTGGCGCACAGGCGGATGTGGCGCGCAATGCCGCGCCGCAGGTCGGCCAGTTCGGCGCCGAGCTGCTCCATGGTCTGCAGCAGCGTCAGGCCGTGCTTGACAAAGACGCGGCCGGCCGCGGTGGGCAGCAGGCCGCGCGCGTGGCGTTCGAACAGGGGGTCACCCAGCGCATCTTCGAGTTCGCGCAGGCGCCGGCTCGCGGCAGCCAGTGCCAGGTGTGAATCGCGCGCCGCAGCGGTCAGGCTGCCGCTCTGGGCGCAGGCGACCGCCAGGCGGATGGACACCAGGTCAAACCTGGCCAGGTTGTAGGTGGCGGTGGCCAAGGTGCTGCCGGCTCAGGCTTTCCTGCCCGGGGCTTTCGGCGGGGAAGTCATTTTTGCCACAGGTTTTTTGGCGGCCGTCTTGTGCTCGCCAGCTTTGTGCGCGGCAGGTGTGTTCTTGGCGATCAGCACATCGAGGTTCTTGACGATCTCGCTCTCGATCCTGTCCTTGAAGGCACCGAGCAAAAAACCTAGCCTGGCCTGCAACTCGAAGCTGTCGGGGCTGACGGTGAGCGTGCCCGAGACACCCGTGCGCGTGAAGCTCACTTCGTCGGTGGTCTCGCCTTCTTCATAGACGCATTCCATGTTGAACTCTTCCTCGACCTGCTCGGCCCACTGAAAGGCCATCTTGCGCGCCTGCGCCAGGTTCAAGCCGTGCTGGCGATGGATGTGAATCTCTGCCATGGGCGTCTCCTTGCTTGCTTGTTGGTTTATTTATCGGTGTTATGGGTCGCAAGAGCCTGGTGCCGTTCTTCTTTGGACAGGCTGGCCAGTCGCTTCACCGCATCATAAAACCGCCGCCAGTCGCCGCCTTCGCGCTTGAACAGCGCCTCAAAGCCGGGCACCAGTTCGTCATAGGCGGCCTGCGCGCCAAACGCGGCGTTGTTGGCCTGGGCGACCCAGGGGTCGTAGCCGGCGAAGCCGCCCCAGCTGGTTTTGAGTTGCTCATACTGTTGCTTGAAATCTGAAATAGCGATGCTTTTCATCGCAACTTGCGCGGCTCTGGCGGGCGCTGGCGCCCAATTCAAATCGTAAATTGCATCCAGCCTGTGCCGCGTGGCCCGCACCAGCGCCCGGAACTGCTGGCGCCGACTGTCAAAGGCCGCGTACTCGGCCCGGGCCGCCGGGCTGGCCTGGGTGGCGAGCCAGCGCTGGCTGCCCAGCCGTTCCACCGCCGTCGCAAATGATTCGTTGAACATGGTGTCATCCTGGGCGTAGACCACCTGGTGCGCCAGTTCATGAATGATCAGCCGGGCCAGCTCGCCTTCGGGGTAGGCGATGAAGGTGTTGAGCAGCGGATCGCCGCCGGCCCAGTTCAGCCAGCCCAGCGTGGAGTAGGCCGGCACGCCGAAGACGCCGGCCTCCAGCCCCGCGGTTTGCAGCCGCGCTGCTTCAGCGCGCGCCTCGGCTTCGTCAAAATAACCGCGGTAGCCCACGCAGCCCGCCACTGGAAAGCACCAGGTCTTGAGGGTGAGCGACAACTCGGGGGCCGCCACCACGTTCCACACCACGGCCCGGCGCTGCAGGTCGGCATAGCGGCGGTAGCTGGCGTTGTCGGGCAGTTTTAGCTCGCTCGCGGCAAAGCTGCGGATGCGCTGGCTCAGGGCCAGCCGGGTTTTGAGCTGCTCGGGGGTTTGCGCATCGTCCAGCCAGTCGCTGACCGGGCGTGCCGCGTTCATCATCTGCAGGTGGCCGCTGACCGACTGCCAGTAGTAGCCGATACCGGTGCAGCCCGACAGGCCCAGGGCGGCGATGGCCGCCATGGCGGTGGCCCGGATGGCGGGCCAGGTGAGGGCCACTTGGGCCACCCGGGTTTTCACACCACAGGCTCCCCGGGCTGGCCGGCCTGGACTTCAACCAGGCAGTCGTAAAACACCGGCCCACGGCCCAGGTCGGTCAGGTGCTGGCTGGTGAGCTGGTTGACGTTGGTGCCGTCGAGCCCCAGCTTGCGCCACCAGATGCCCAGGCCATTGACCACGCCGGGACGGGCGCGCGCCGACACCTCGGCCTTGACGCGGTATTCACCGCGGGCATTGAACACCGTGACGACGGCGCCGCTGCTGATGCCGCGCGCTGCCGCGTCGTCGGCATGCATCTCCAGCACCGGCTCGCCCTCGATGTTGCGCAGGCTTTTCACATTGACAAAGCTGGAGTTGAGAAAGTTGCGCGCGGGCGGCGAGATCATGGCCAGCGGGTACTGCTCTGATGTGCCCAGGGTTTCGTAGTTGGGCACGTGGTCGGGCAGGCCGTCCAGGCCCATGGCTTGCAGCCGCTCGCTGAAAAACTCGCAGCGGCCCGATGGCGTGGGAAAGTTGCCCTCAGCGAACGGTGCATCGGGCAAATTCAGCGTGACAAAGCCCTTGTCCAGCAGTTGCCGGAAGTCGACCTTGTCACCATAGACGGTGCGGCACAAGGTCTCATCGTCCTCGGAAAAGCAGGGCTCGATAAAGCCCATGTGGGCCGCCAGTTCGCGAAAGATCTGGGTGTTGGGCTTGGCCAGGCCGAGCGGCGCGATGGCAGGGCGGTTGAGCAGCGCGTCGGTGTGGCCGTAGGCGCTGTGCACATCCCAGTGCTCCAGCTGCGTGGTGGCGGGCAGCAGGTAGTCGGCGTAGTCGGCGGTGTCGGTCTTGAAGTGCTCCAGTACCACGGTGAACAGGTCTTCACGCGCAAAGCCCTGCACCACCTTGCCGGATTCGGGCGCGACCGCCACCGGGTTGCTGTTGTAGACGATCAGCGCCTCGATTTTCGGGCCGAACTGGGCGGAAGTTTTTGCGAGCAGCGCATTGCCAATCGTGCTCATGTTGATGGTTCGCGGCTGGCGGCCGGCTAGCAGTTCAGGCCGTTGCAGCGCGGCCTTGTCCACCGGAAACTGCCCTGAACTGCTCAGCAGCACGCCGCCGGCGCGGTGCCGCCAGGCGCCAATCAGCGCCGGCAGGCAGGCCACCGCGCGGGCCGCATTGCCGCCGCCGCGCACGCGCTGCATGCCGTAGTTCAGGCGAATCGCCGCGGGTTGCCGGTCGGTAAAACACTGGCCGTAGTCGCGGGCCAAGGCCCTGATCTGCTCAACCGGCACGCGGCACACCTCGGCGGCGCGCTCGGGCGGCCATTGCAGCGCGCGTTCCTTCAGCGCCTGCCAGCCCAGCGTGTGGCGGGCAATATAGTCATGGTCCAGCCAGTCGTGGGTGATCAGCTCGTGCATCAGCGCCAGCGCCAGCGCCGCGTCGGTGCCGGGCAGCAGCGCGATGTGTTCGTGGCATTTTTCGGCGGTCTCACTCTTGCGCGGATCAATGCACACCAGCCGGGCGCCATCGCGTTTGGCCTGCTGCGCATAGCGCCAGAAATGCAGGTTGCTGCCAATCGAGTTGCTGCCCCAGATGATGATGAGTTTCGATTCGGCAAAAAACTCCACCCGCATGCCGACCTTGCCGCCCAGCGTCTGCGTGAAGCCTTCGCCGCCCGCCGTCGCGCAAATCGTGCGGTCCAGAAACGAGGCGCCGAGACGGTTGAAGAAGCGCGCCGCCATGCTTTCGCTCTGCACCTGGCCCATGGTGCCGGCGTAGCTGTAAGGCACGATGGCCTCGGGGTTGCGCGCGGCGATGGCCTTCAGGCGCGCGGCAATGTCGGTGAGCGCCGCCTCCCAGCTCACCGGCTCGAATTGGCCCGAGCCCTTGGGCCCCACACGCTTTTGCGGCTGCAGCAGGCGCTCGGGGTGGTAGGTGCGCTCGGTGTAGCGTGAGACCTTGTTGCACAGCACGCCGCCGGTTTGCGGGTGCTCGGGGTTGCCGTGCACCTTGACGGCCACGCCGTTTTCCACGGTCGTCAGCAGCGAGCAGGTGTCGGGGCAGTCATGCGGGCAAGCGCCGCGCACCTGGACGGTCTGACTGTCAGCCCGCACGAAACTAACGCTAGGGGAGATGCTGATGGTATTGCGCATGGTGTAACTCTATATTGACAGCCATATCGGCAATCAGGAAAAGGGTAATTCATGTCTGTGATCAAAAACGGCGGGCAAGTGCTGAAAGCCCTGGCTCGGGTGTCCATGGTAACGGCCTTGCTGGCTGCCATGGCCGCCATGGCAACAGGGGCCAGCGCGCAGGATGGCTTGAGCAAAACCACTGTCACGCTGGGGCAGTCGGTGGCCATGACCGGTCCGGCCGCCGTGCTGGCACTGCCGTTTGCGCAGGGTGCCAGGCTTTATTTTGAGCGGGTCAATGCGGCGGGCGGCATCCATGGCCGCGAGATCGAGCTGATTACCGCGGACGACGCCGGCAACCCAGAAACGACCCTGGCCAATACCAAAAAGCTGCTGGACCAGCGGGTTTTTTCGTTGTTTGGCTATTACGGCTCACCCCAGGTCACCGCCGTCAATTCTCTGCTCAAGGACAGCGACTTGCTGCTGTTTGGCCCCATGGCTGGGGCCGACGAGTTGCGCGGCTCGCTCTATCCCAATGTGTATTCGGTGCGACCCGGCTACTCGGAAGAGGCGATCGTGATCACGCGCCATGCGGAAACCCTGGGGATGCGCAAGCTGGCCATATTGCATGCCAGGGATCCCGAATCGCTGGCGGCGCTGGACTCTGCCGAGCGCACCATGACCGGTATGGGCGCCAACCTGTTGCTCAAGGCACCGCTGGAGGGCACCGACAAAGTGCTGGCGGTCAAAGCGGAGTCCGTGCTTTTGATCAGTGCCCCCAAAGGCGCAGCCATCGCCATCCGCGACTTGCGCAGCAAGGGCTACAAAGGGCCTATTTACGGGTTCTCCAATACCGGGGAAAGCCTGCTGGCCGATCAGCTGGGGGCAGCGGGCTCGGGCGTGGTGGTGGTGCGGGTGACGCCCAAGTCAGACAATGCCAAAAGCAGCCTGGTGCGTGAGCTGCAGGCCGAGGCGGCCGCGGCCAAGCTGGGCAAGTCCAATGTCTACATGCTCGAAGGCTATATCGCCGCCTGGGCCTACACCGAAGCCCTGCGCAAGGCCGGCAAGGAGCCCACCCGCGTCAAGCTGCGCAAGGCGCTGGACACCATGCAGGAGATGGACCTGGGAGGCTTCCGGATCCATTTCGACGGCGACCGTGTGGGCTCCAAGTTGGTGGAACTGAGCCTGATTGATTCGCAGGGCCGCGTGCGGGAGTGAGTCTGCGCGAAAGCTTTGTAGGGCTGGGGCCCGTGCACACCAAAACGGGCGTGCGAAGGAGGGGGTGATGCTGAAACTCTGGCCTGGTTTTCAGCCCATCCAGAGAAATAAAGAGCCGGCCCACTCAGTTATGCTTGAACGTCGTCCCCAGACCGGAGGCTTTCCCTCCCATATTGATGTCTTCTCTCCCCTCATCCCTGCTTGCGCTGATCAGGCTCATTCGGCCGCACCAGTGGCTTAAAAACGGCTTTGTGTTTGCCGGCCTGGTGTTCAGCCAGGCCTGGCAGGACGGCCCCCTCGTCGGGCGCGTCCTGCATGCCTTTGCCGCGTTTTGCTGCGTCTCCAGCATGGTCTACATCGTTAACGACTGGCATGACCGCGCCAGCGATGCCCTGCACCCCGAAAAAAGCCGCCGGCCGCTGGCCAGCGGCAGGGTTTCCGTCCCCGTGGCGCTGGTGCTGGCGGGCCTGCTGCTGGCCAGCGGCCTGCTGCTGGCCGCCGGCAACCGCACCCTGCTCGCGCTGCTCGGGGCCTATGTGGTGTTCAATCTGGCCTATTCCTGGCGTCTCAAGCAGGTGCCGGTGGTGGATGTGTCCATCATTGCATCGGGTTTTATGCTCAGGCTGCTGGCGGGTACCGTGGCCGTCGGGATCCCGCCTTCGCGCTGGCTGTTGCTGACCGGCATTTTTGTCGCGCTTTTCCTGGGCTTTTCCAAACGCAAGGCCGAGACCTTTCATGAGGAAGCCAGCCAGCGCGCCGTGCTGGCGCATTACCCGTCGGCTCTGCTCGATACCTTCATGGCCGTGACCATGACCGCCACACTGACCAACTACAGCCTGTTTGCCACCAGCCCCGAGGCCCAGTTGCAGCACGGCGAGCGCCTGCTCTACACCGTGCCGGTGGTTATTTTTGGCATGCTGCGCTACACCTACCAGGTGCACCGTGGCCGCGGCGAAGACGTCGCGCGCGACCTGCTGAGCGACCCATGGATTCTGGCGGCCGGCGTGTTGTGGATGGCCATCTTTCTGGGCCACCGGCTGTGACACCCGAGGACGCGCCGGCGGCGGGCGCTTCGCCTGTCGGCGGGCCGGGTTCACGGCCACTTCGCCTGCCTGTCAAACAACTGCTGCTGGTGCTGGGTGTGGTGGCCACCGCCTACGCGGCCGCCCTGCTGGTGTGGGGCGACAGCCCGCGGGCCTCGCTGGCGCGGCTGGGGTCCTGGACGGGCGTGCAGGCCGTCGCCCTGTGCCTGCTCAACTACCTGCTGCGCGGCCTGCGCTGGCGCCTCTGGATGGCCCACTACGGGCGCCATTTTGGCTGGGCGAAGGGCTTGCGCCTGTACCTGGCGGGCTATGCCTTCACGCCCACCCCGGGCAATATCGGGGAGGCGGTGCGCGGCCTGATGCTGGCGCGCCAGCCCCTGGGCGCCGGGCAAAGCCTGGCGATTTTCGGGGCCGAGCGGCTGGCCGACCTGCTGTGCCTGCTGCTGCTGTGCCTGCCTGCCGCGTGGTGGGTGCTGACGCATGGCGCGGTGCGGGCGGCGCCGCTGTTTCTGGCCGGCCTGGTGGCCGCCGCTGCGCTGGTGGCGGCGATCCTGCTGGGCCTGGTGCTCAGGTACCGTGCCACGCTGCGCCACCGTTTTGCCTGGCTGAAAGAGGCCTGGCATTGCCTGGCGGTGCGTCCGCTGACCTGGTTTGCCCTGACCCTGACCGCCTGGGCCGCGCAGGGGGTGGCGCTCTGGCTGATCTCCCGCGACCTGGACATTCACCTGCCGCTGCTGACCGCGACGGGCTTTTACGCGCTGGCCATGGTGGCGGGTGCGCTGTCCGCCTTGCCCGCCGGCCTGGGCGGCACCGAAGCCGTGCTGACCGGCCTGCTGGTGGCGCAAGGCGCAACCGCCGGCGAGGCCCTGACCATCACCGTGCTGACCCGCCTGCTGACCCTGTGGCTGGCGGTGGCCATCGGCGTGGTGGCCTTGCTTTATAGTGCGGCCATTCGCAAGGAAATCAGCTTCCGGTAAAACCTGCCGGCGGCCCCAGCTTGCGCCCATCGCGCCCTTTACGTTCCTTGCGCCCTTTGCGCCCCTTCAGTCCTTTGCGTCATTGAATCAGCCTTCCATGCCCCAGAATCACAGCCTTCACCCGCCAGCCGTCACGCTGCGCAACACTTCATTGAGCCAATGGCTGCTGGGCGTGGGGCTGGCGTCGCTGCTGCTCAGGCTCTGGATTTCCGCGACATTCCCGATCAGCGGTGACGAGGCTTTCTTCTACTGGTGGGGTGTCTATCCCAACTGGGGCTACTCTGACCATCCGCCCATGGTCGGATGGCTGATTGCCCTGATGCGTGCCACATTCGGCGACAGTCTGTGGTCGATTCGCCTGCCGGTGGTCCTGCTGCCGCTGGGTGTGGGCGCCGCGCTCTGGTGGGCGCTCAAGCCTCTTGACCGGGAGCGCGCGGCCTGGGCCGTGCTGCTGTTCTGGCTGGCGCCGCTGAACTGGCTCAACGCCCTGATCACCACCGACACGCCGCTGATTTTCTGGTCGGCGCTGTCGGTGGCCGCCTTGCTGCGCGCCGAGCGGCGCGAGCAGCTCGACCGGGCGGCCTACGGCCTGTATGCGCTGTCGGGCCTGTTTCTGGGCTGTGCGTTTTTGTCGAAGTATTTCTCGGTGGTGCTGGGTCTGACCTACCTCGTGTACTTTGTGGGCTACCGCCGCCAGCGGCTCGCGGGCTTTGCCCTGCTGATACTTTGCGCCTTGCCCGGGCCCGCCATCAACATCGCGTTCAACATGTCGCACGGCTGGCCGAACATCATGTTCAACGTGTACAACCGCAACGAAGAGGCCTCGTTCGAGTGGCGCAAGCCCCTGCTGTATGTGGTCACGCTGGCCTACCTGATCACGCCGGTGGCGGTGTGGCTGGGCTTCAAATACCGCAAGACGCTGGCGGCCACTGCAGCTTCGACGACGGCCCAGCGCCTGCTGGCCTGCCTGGTGGTGGTGCCCCTGCTGTTTTTTGCGCTGCTGTCGGCCAAGAAAGTGATCGGCCTGCACTGGGTGCTGTCGTTCTACCCCTTCGGTTTTGCGTTCCTGGCGTTTGCCTTGCCGGCCGACAAACTCAAGACCTGCGCCAAAGGCCTGGCCGTGTTTGCCGGCCTGCATGTGCTGGTGGTGGCGGGCCTGTACATGACCACGCTGGACACCTGGCGCAGCACGAAGATTTACCCGCAAATCATCCGCGGCTATAAAACCGCCGACATCCTGCGGCAAGTCAGCAGCCCGGGCGTGGTGCTGATGGGCGATGCCTTCACGCCCGCCTCGATTTACGGCTTTGAGCGCCGCCAGTACATGCCGGTGTTTGGCACGGGAAAGTTTCACTCCCGGCAGGACGATCAGCTGGTTGATTTTTCGGTCTACCAGGGCAATACCATACGCGTCATCACGTTCGGCAGCCCCAGGCTGGAGGACTTCCAGCCCTATTTTGAATCGGTGCGTGTGCTCAGCTTCACCCAGAATGGCGTGCCGTTTTATGCGGTGGAGGGCGCCGGGTTCAAGTACCAGGCCTTCCGCGAAGGGATGCTGGGGACTATTTTCAAGCGCTACTACAACATACCCTCCGCATTGCCGATGACCGGGTGCCCGTTTTGCGAACGCTATTGCGGGAAGGTGCGATGTCCGAGGTAGCCGGCCCCGTTGTCGCCGCGTTTGACTTCGACGGCACGCTGACCCGGCGTGACACCCTGCTGCCGTTTCTTGCCCGTGGCCTGGGCTGGCCGGGGTTTTTACGGGCCCTGCTGCTGAGCGGCCCGTGGATGGCCGGTTATGCGTTGAAGCTGGTACGCAATGACGTGGCCAAGGCGCGCCTCCTCAAAATGGCGCTGGCCGGGCGCAGCAGTGCCGAGGTGGCGCACTGGGCGGCTGACTGGGCCGGGCGCGACTTGCCGCGCCAGCTGCAGGACTGGGCCCTGGCGCGTCTGGCGCAGCACCGGCAGGCCGGGCACTGCTGCGTGATCGTCAGTGCCTCGCCCGATATTTACCTGCAGCACGCGGCCCGGCAACTGGGTTTTGACGCGCTGATCTGTACCGGCCTGGAGGTGGTGGATGGCCGCCTGACCGGACGCATGAGCACCGCCAATTGCCACGGCGAGGAAAAGGTGCGCCGGCTCAAGGCGTGGCTGCCGGAACGCTTTGGCGCGGACGCTGCCAGCCAGGTCACGCTCTATGCTTACGGCGACACGGCCGGGGACATGCCCATGTTGCGGCTGGCCCGGCACGCGTGGTACCGGGGGGAGCCCTGGCGTGATGTGCCGTCGCGGGGTGAATGAGCCTTTCCGTTCTTGGGGTTTAGGTATCGTTAGCTATTGAATTGATAGCGTGCTGGATTTTCTGAGAGCGGCTGGCCGGGTCTCGCCCCGGCGGGCGATTCACTTTCTCTTGCGTCGCCAAGAGAAAGTAAGCAAAGAGAAGGCGACCCTGCTGTCTGCGACCCTTCGCTGCGCTACGGGCACCCTGCGGTGCTCGGTCCAGCCGGGGTCTCGCTCGAACTCGCTTCGCTCAGACAATCGCGAGCCCTGATCCGTCTGGACCTCCGCTCCTCGGCGCATACAGAAGGGGGGCGCAGGTACGGATGCGGGTTCGGGGTCAGCCCCCACCCCAACCCTCCCCCAGCGAGGGAGGGAGTGAGGCATCGGTGTGCTTTTTGTCTTTTGACTTTCCCCCAAACCCGTCCTGGCTGGGCCTGTGCTGCGCCAGAAAAGCGGGATCAGGGCCGCGCGCTGTTTGAGCCGCAGGCGAGTTTGCGCGGACCCCCGCTTTTCTGGCGCAGCACAGGTTGCCCGTAGCGTAGCGAAGGGACCCAGACTGCGGGTCGCCTTTCTTTTCCTTAGGTTTCTTTGGCGAAGCAAAGAAAAGTAAGTCGCCCGCCGGGGCGAGACCCGGCATGCCCGTAAACAGCGCAGCTTGACCTTACCAGCGGCATCAAGACGGAGGCGCAAAAAAATACATCAACCGGCGTTTTGAGCTGCAACAGTGATGACTTTGACGCTGGGTCTCAATAATGAGGGATGCAATTTGCTATTAAGAACACAGCAAATAAGAAGACCTGCGCACCTTGCGACACACGGACCTGGTTGAGCGCAGAAAACTCAGTCCTCCAGTTCAGCCTTCGCCATTTCCACATCCAGCCGTTCGCAGGCATCCATCGGCTTGCTGGTCGCCGCCTGTTCATACAGCTTCGTCGCCTCCGCCATCCGCTTGTCGCCTTCGAGCATGACCAGGCCATTGGCGTATTCGATCATGGCAATCGCGGAGTTGGGGCTCAGTTTCAGTGCGTCCTTGTACAGCGCCAGGCCAATGTCCTTTTTAGCGCCATAGGTCATGCCGCCAATCAGCGAGCCGACTTTGTCGATCACTTCGGCATGAAAAGCCGCCAGCGCGATGTGAGCGTCTGCGTGCTTGGGTTGCAGCTTGATGGCGTGCTCCAGCGCATGTTTGACCTTGCTGCCCAGGCCTTGTGCCAGCGCCTTGGCCACGCTGATGCCCTGGCTGTAGCGCCCGAGGGCATAGGCCTGCCAGTACCAGGCATTGGGGTTTTTGGGGTCGGCCGCCTGCTGCGCCTCTGCGCGCGCGGCGACTTCCATGAACAGCTCCAGCTTGGTCTTTTCTTTGGTTTCGAGGTAGTTGGCATAAATGCTGGCGGCCTTGTTGGCCACCGTGAGGCCGTGGCTGCCGGCCTCGACGCCGGCCTCCGCCGCCTTCTGAAACTCGCCATTGTGAAAAAGTACCCAGGCCTCCAGTACGTCCGCTTCTTTGGGCGGGGGCTCGCAGTCGCCCTGGTGCAGGCGGGCCCAGCTCTTTTTCAGGCTGGCGGCATTCAATGCGTAGTCGCCAGCGTGTGGAAAAGCGGTCCATTTGGCCATGTGTTGTCTCCTTGATTGAACGTTGTTGGTGTTATGGGTGAGGAAAGCGAAATTGGGAAGTGGAAAGTTGGAAGTTGGGAGGCGGGCAGTGGGCTTATGCCGGCGTGTTGTAGGCGCCGATCAGGGCCTGCAGGTGGGCGCGCTGGCCCTGTTCGAGGTAAGGAATCAGCAGGTTCAGCACGTGGTGCGCACCGCGCAGCAGCGCGGCCTGTGCGTTGCCAGGCTCCAGGGCGTTGCGCGGGTCGCGCACGTACTCAAAGCTCAGCCAGTAGGTCAGCACCACCACCATGCTGGTGGCCGTGGCTTCCACCTCGCGCGAATCAATCGTCACGGCGCCGGCGCGGCTCATGCCGTCGAGCATTGCCTTGACGGCGCGGGTCTTGTTTTTGAGCACCCATTGAAAGTGGGTTTCCAGCCGGCGGTTCTTGCTCAGCAGGTCGTTGAGGTCACGGTACAAAAAGCGGTATTGCCAGATCAGCTCAAACAGCGTGTGCATGAAAAACCAGGCGTCTTCGACATTGCGCACACCGTCGCTGGCATTCAGCAGCTCGGTCAGCGAGCGCTCGTAGCGGTCAAACAGCGAGTTGATCAACTCGTCTTTGGCGGGGTAGTGGTAGTAAAGGTTGCCGGGGCTGATGCTCAGTTCGGCAGAAATCAGTGTGGTCGAGACATTGGGCTCGCCAAAGCGATTGAACAGGTCCAGCGTGACCTCCAGAATTCGCTCTGCCGTACGGCGCGGCGCTTTTTTCGCCATAAATTGTCTACCTCGTATTGTTCTGTACTCTAACCCCAATGCTGGTCATTTAAGCGCTACCACCCCGTTCGGGCTGAGCTTGTCGAAGCCTGTTTGCAATGTGACGACCCTTCGACAAGCTCAGGGCGAACGGTTAAGTGACGTGTATTGACTCTAACCCCAATACGGTTCAGTTAAGCCCTTGCCCTGGTCTGTCATCCCGGACCTGATCCGGGATCCATGGATTGCGGGCCAGGCCTGCAATGACAAGTCAAGGTTTTGCTCATTCCGATTCAGGGTGAATAACTTGACTGAACAGCATTGACTCTAACCCAGCGCCCCCTGGCGCGGAACTAGGGAAGTCCAGCAGCCATCAAGGTCTGCCGGAGAGTGGCCGTACCGTTATTGGACCGGATCCGCCAAAACGCGAGCGGGCACACGAACAGGCGTAAAAAAAAAGGACTGGTGTCCCTTTTTTTTACAGCGCCGACAGCATCGGGTCCTTAAGCGGACTTGCGTGCGGCGGGGCGCTTGGCGGCTGCCGGCCTGGCTGCTTTTTTGGCAGCCGGTTTTGCGGCTTTCCTGGCGGCAGGTGCCTTGCCGTTCATTTTTTGCATGCTCTTGTTGAGTTCGTCAATGCGCGCTGCCAGGGCGTCCACGTCTTTGGCAGAGGGCACGCCGAGTTTGTTCAGGGCTTTGGCCACGCGTTCTTCAAAAATATTCTCCAGCTTGTCCCACTGATGGCCGGCCTTGGACTGGATGTCGGTGGCCATGTTGGCCATTTTGCTGGTGGCTTCGGTAATTTTTTCTTCAGCAGCCGCTTGCGTCTTGCGCTGGATCGTCAGGCCTTCCTTGACCAGGGTCTCAAACACCTTGCCGCCTTCTTCCTGCGCCTTGGAGAAAGCCCCCAGCCCGGCCAGCCAGATTTGCTGGGCGGACTCTTTGACGGCGCTGGCCAATGGCGGAGCCGCTTTTTTGTCGGCACTCATTTTTTGCAGTTTCTTGACCATGATTGTCTCCATGCTGATGGTGGATATGAGGTGCTGCGCGGTGGGTGTACTGCGCACACTGCAAAATATAAGGCCTTCAGGCGCCAGAGTTTAGATGCCGGGTTCTAGAAAGCCAAATAAAAAAGCTGAAGCCCCTTCGCCCTGGAAAGCACGGCCTGACGCGGCGGGACGCGGGTTTCTGCTGAATGGCGACTACCGCGGTTTGGGCAAGAATCGACTTTCTGGCCGCCGCTTCAGGGCACGTCAGCACAGGACACAAGGACAACCTCAATGCATTATTTCGTCACGGGAGCCACCGGCTTCATTGGTAAACGGCTGGTTAAAAAACTCCTGGAGCGAAAAGGCAGCACCGTTCATTTCCTGATCCGCCAGGAAAGCGCCGGCAAATTGGCGGCGCTCAGGGCGTACTGGGGCGTGAGTGCCGGCAGGGCGGTTGCCGTGCATGGTGACCTGACCCGCAAAAAGCTCGGTGTCAGCAGCGAGGACATCAAAAAACTCAAGGGGCAGGTGAGCCATTTTTATCACCTGGCAGCGGTGTACGACCTGGGCGCCGACGAGGAAAGCCAGATCGCCGTCAACATTGACGGCACACGCAACACCGTCGAGTTTGCCAAGGCGATTGATGCAGGCCACTTTCATCACGTGAGCTCCATCGCCGCGGCAGGCCTGTATGAAGGCGTGTTCCGCGAAGACATGTTCGAGGAGGCTGAGAACTACGAACACCCGTATTTCATGACCAAGCACGAGAGCGAAAAAATCGTGCGCGCCGAGTGCAAGGTGCCGTGGACGGTGTTTCGGCCGGCCATGGTGGTGGGCGACAGCACCACCGGCGAAATGGACAAGATTGACGGCCCTTACTACTTCTTCAAGCTGATCCAGCGCATGCGGCAACTGCTGCCGCCCTGGATGCCGGCCGTGGGGCTGGAAGGCGGGCGCATCAACATTGTTCCGGTCGACTTCGTGGTCGATGCGCTGGACCACATCAGCCACCTCCCCAAAGACAGGGGCGACATTGCCAAAAAATGCTTCCATCTGGTGGACCCGGTGGGTTACCGCGTCGGCGATGTGCTCGACATCTTCAGCCGGGCGGCCCACGCACCGAAGATGAACCTGTTTGTCAATGCGGCCCTGCTGGGCTTCATTCCGCGCGGCGTCAAGAAAAGCCTGATGGCGCTTGCGCCGGTGCGCCGCGTGCGCGCCGCCGTCATGGCCGACCTCGGCCTGCCAGAGGACATGCTGACCTTCGTGAACTACCCCACCCGGTTTGATTGCCGGGGCGCGGCCACTGCGCTCAAGGGATCCGGCATTGAATGCCCCAACCTCAAGGACTACGCATGGCGCCTGTGGGATTACTGGGAGCGCCACCTCGACCCCGACCTGCACATTGACCGCACGCTCAAGGGCACGGTCGGCGGCAAGGTGGTGCTGATTACCGGCGGCTCTTCAGGCATTGGCCTGGCGGCAGCGCACAAATTTGCCGAGGCCGGCGCCATCACCGTCATCTGCGGCCGCGACCAGGACAAGCTCGACGAGGCCTGCAAAGAGGCGAAAGCCAAAGGCTACAACTTTGTTGCTTACCCGGCCGATATCGCCGACATGGCAGACTGCGACCGCTTCCTCAAGGAACTGATCGCCAACCACGGCGGCGTCGACTTCCTGATCAACAACGCCGGACGCTCGATTCGCCGCGCCATTGAGGCCAGTTACGACCGTTTCCATGATTTCGAGCGCACCATGCAGCTCAATTACTTTGGCTGCCTGCGCGTGACCATGGGCCTGCTGCCCGGCATGGCGGCCAGGCGCAAGGGCCACGTGGTCAACATCAGCTCCATCGGCGTGCTGACCAATGCGCCACGCTTTTCGGCCTACGTGGCCTCCAAGGCCGCGCTGGACGCCTGGACGCGCTGTGCCTCCAGCGAGTATGCCGACCTCGGCATCGGCTTTACCACCATCAGCATGCCGCTGGTGCGCACGCCCATGATTGCGCCCACCAACCTCTACAACAACGTACCCACCCTTTCGCCCGAAGAGGCCGCCGACATGATTGCACAGGCCTGCATCTTCAAGCCGGTGCGCATTGCCACCCGCCTGGGCATTGCCGGCCAGGTGCTGCATGCCCTGGTGCCGCGCATCGCCCAGATTGCCATGAACACCAGCTTCCGCATGTTTCCTGACTCATCGGCCGCCAAAGGTGAGAAGGGCGGGAAGGGTGAAAAGAGCGCCAGGCCGCAGCTGTCGGCCGAGGCGGTGGCCATGCAGCAGATGATGCAGGGGATTCATTTCTAAAACAGAGGCCGGCCGTTTGGGGCGAAAACACCGCAGTTTGGCCGTAAGGGTTCGCCAGCAAAGTGGGAATTACCAGCAAGGGGCGATCAGTTGTACGGCTCTATGTACAAACGAGGCTGGACGCTGCGGTGGGATAATTGCCGGGTCAAGGGTGACTGCCCTGCTGCGTCCTTAACAGTGACCTCCATCAAAGGCTTGCATGATTTTCGTTACCGGAGGCGCCGGCTTTATTGGTGCCAACTTTGTTCTTGACTGGCTTGCGCAAACCGATGAGCCTGTGGTCAATATCGACAATTTGACCTACGCGGGCAACCTTGAAAACCTCTCCTCCCTGCAGGCTGACCCGCGCCATGTCTTTGTCAAGGGCGACATCGGCGATTCCGCGTTGGTCGGCCGCCTGCTGGCCACCCACCAGCCCAGAGCCATCCTCAACTTTGCGGCCGAGTCACATGTAGACCGTTCCATTCACGGCCCGGAAGACTTCATTCAGACCAATATCGTCGGCACGTTCCGCCTGCTGGAGGCCGTCAGGGCGTATTGGGGCGGCTTGCAAGGCGATGCCAAGGCGGAGTTCCGCTTTTTGCATGTCTCAACAGACGAGGTCTATGGCTCGCTCGCGCCGGCCGACGCCGCCTTCACGGAAACGCACCGCTACGAGCCCAACAGCCCGTACTCGGCCAGCAAGGCCGCCAGCGACCACCTGGTGCGCGCCTACCACCACACCTACGGCCTGCCGGTGCTCACCACCAACTGCAGCAACAACTACGGCCCCTACCATTTCCCCGAGAAGCTCATCCCCCTGATGATCGTCAACGCCCTGGCCGGCAAGCCCCTGCCGGTGTACGGCGACGGCATGCAGGTGCGCGACTGGCTCTACGTGAAAGACCATTGCAGCGCCATTCGCCGTGTGCTGGAAGCCGGCAAAACCGGCGAGGTCTACAACGTGGGCGGCTGGAACGAAAAGCCCAACATCGAGATCGTCAACATCGTGTGCACGCTGCTTGACGAATTGCGTCCCCGCGCCGACGGCAAAAACTACCGCGAGCAAATCAGCTACGTCAAAGACCGCCCCGGCCACGACCGCCGCTACGCCATAGACGCCAGCAAAATCCAGCGCGAATTGGGCTGGAAACCGGCTGAAACCTTTGAGACCGGTATCCGTAAAACCGTGCAGTGGTACCTGGCCAACCCCGACTGGGTGGCCCATGTGCAAAGCGGGGCCTACCGCGAGTGGACGGCCAAACAGTACGAGTACGGACAAACCCAAAAGGCTGCAGCTTGAAAATCCTGCTTTTCGGCAAAAACGGCCAGGTCGGCTGGGAACTACAGCGCAGCCTGGCTCCTTTGGGTGAACTCACGGCGCTCGACCGTCACAGCACAGACCTGTGCGGCGACCTCGGCAATCTGCAGGGCCTGGCTGCCACGGTGCAACAACTCCGGCCCGACGTCATCGTCAATGCCGCCGCCCACACCGCCGTAGACAAGGCTGAAAGTGAGCCAGCACTTGCGCGCACACTCAATGCGCTGGCCCCCAGCGTGCTGGCGCAGGAGGCGGCCAGACTCGGTTCCCTGCTGGTTCACTACAGTACCGACTACGTATTTGACGGCAGCGGCACCCGCCCATGGACAGAGGCCGACACCCCGGCGCCGCTCAGCGTTTACGGCCAGTCCAAGCTTGAGGGCGAGCAGCTCATCCAGGCGGCCAGCCCGCGCCACCTGATCTTTCGCACCAGCTGGGTCTATGCCGCGCGCGGTGGCAATTTCGCCAAGACCATGCTGCGCCTGGCGCAGGAGCGGGAGCGCCTCATCGTGATTGACGACCAGTTTGGCGCACCCACCGGCGCCGAGTTGCTGGCCGATGTGAGCGCCCACGCCATCCGCCAGGTACTCCAGCGCCCCGCTGATGCCGGCCTTTACCATCTGGTGGCCAGTGGCGAAACCAGCTGGCATGGTTATGCGAAATACGTCCTCGCCCAGGCAGAACGGAGCCAGGAACAAGGGCGTGTCGCTATAAAAATAATAGCCAAAGCGGTAGACCCCGTTCCCACCAGTGCGTTTCCAACACCCGCCAAACGGCCCCACAACTCCCGGCTGGACACCACCAGGCTGCAAACCACCTTTGGCCTGACTCTGCCGCCGTGGCAGCAGGGTGTGGACCGCATGTTGGAGGAGGTGCTGGGGAGTAGGGAGTTGCATGCCCTATAACTCCGCGTATAGGGCTGCTTGCGCGAGTTGATTGCATTGATTACAATGACTTCATTGATATCAATTGCTGGAGGTCAGCATGAGTAGCATCACTGTGCGTAATCTGGACGAGTCTGTCAAAACCGGTCTGCGGCTGCGTGCCGCTCGGCATGGCTGTTCTGTAGAGCAGGAGGTCAGGCAAATTTTGCGGCAAGCCGTAGCCCCGGAGCAATCCGGTGCAATCAGTTTTGCGGAACGGGTAAACCGGCGTTTTGTGGGTTTGGAGGCTGACGACCTACCCATTCCCCCAAGAAGGCCGGCGCGTACGTCTTCCCTTGGCCAGTCATGAGTGTGCGTTTTCTGCTCGACACCAATGTGTTGTCAGAACTCATGCGCGCGGCACCCGACCCTGAAGTGCTTGACTGGTTTGATCAAAACAAGACGGCCTCCATGATGACCAGTGCCATCAGTCAGGCGGAAATTTTGACGGGCATTGCCCTTCTGCCGGCAGGCAAACGCCGCACAGCGCTGGATGAAGCTGCACAAAAAATGTTCGAGCAAGACTTCGCAGAGCGTATTTTCGGGTTTGACGCGTCCGCCGCAGGGCCTTATGCCCAGATCGTGGCGACCCGGACCCGTGAAGGCAGGCCAGTCTCAACCGAAGACGCCCAGATAGCCGCCATTTCCGTTGCTGGCGACCTGATTCTGGTTACCCGAAACACCAGGGATTTTCAAGGTATCACGGGGCTGCGGCTGAGCAACCCATGGGATAAAAAGTGAATATTCCGCCCGCAACATCGCCGAGGGAGCCGGTAGAAACGGTGCAAAAGAATATCTGCACTTCATCGGCATTGCGCGTGGCTCACTGGCAGAACTCGAAACGCAGCTCGGCCTTTAAATAACTAAGCCTCTCATGACCTCTTCCCCACTCACCACTAGCCACTCACCACTAGCCAGGAAGGGCATCATCCTCGCCGGCGGCTCAGGCACCCGCCTGCACCCGGCCACGCTGGCCATCAGCAAACAGCTGCTCCCGGTGTACGACAAGCCCATGATCTACTACCCGCTCAGCACTCTCATGCTCGCGGGCATGCGCGACATCCTCGTCATCAGCACCCCGCAAGACACACCGCGTTTTCAGCAACTGCTGGGCGACGGCAGCCAGTGGGGCCTGAACCTGCAGTATGCCGTGCAGCCCAGCCCAGACGGCCTGGCGCAGGCTTTCATCATCGGTGAGCCGTTCATTGGCAACTCGCCCAGTGCACTGGTGCTTGGTGACAATATTTTTTATGGTCATGACTTTCACCAATTGCTGGGCAGCGCCATGGCCAGAACTGAGGGTGCCAGCGTTTTCGCCTACCATGTGCACAACCCGGAGCGCTATGGCGTGGCGGAGTTCGACGCGCGCGGCAAAGTGCTGTCGCTGGAAGAAAAGCCAAAACAACCCAAGTCAAACTACGCCGTAACGGGCCTGTATTTTTACGACAATCAGGTGGTTGACTTGGCCAAAAGCCTGAAGCCATCCCTGCGCGGCGAGCTTGAAATAACTGACCTTAACCGCTTGTATCTTGAGCGCGGCCAACTCGATGTTGAAATCATGGGCCGGGGCTATGCCTGGCTTGACACCGGTACCCACGAATCGTTGCTGGAGGCCGGCCAGTTCATTGCCACCCTGGAAAACCGCCAAGGCCTGAAGGTAGCCTGCCCCGAAGAAATCGCTTATCGCCAGCACTGGATTGATGCCTCCCAGCTGGAAAAGCTTGCACAGCCCCTCGCCAAAAACGGCTATGGGCAGTACCTGCTTCGCATCCTCAAAGAAAAAGTATTTTGATGAAAGCCACACCCCTCGCCATTCCTGATGTGATCCTGCTTGAACCCCAAGTGTTTGGAGACGCGCGGGGCTTCTTTTTTGAGAGCTTTAATCAGGCAAAATTTGAGGCGGCCATTGGCAGGCAAGCCAGCTTTGTGCAAGACAATCATTCGCGCTCTGCGAGAAAAGTCCTGCGCGGCTTGCATTACCAAGTCCAGCAACCCCAAGGCAAGCTGGTGCGTGTGGTGCAAGGCGAAGTCTTCGACGTGGCAGTCGACATCCGCAAATCATCGCCCACCTTTGGGCAGTGGGTGGGTGAAATCCTCTCCGCAGACAACAAACGCCAGATTTGGGTGCCTGAAGGCTTCGCGCATGGTTTCGTGGTCATGTCTGACACTGCTGAATTTCTTTATAAAACCACCGACTACTACGCCCCCGAGTTCGAGCGCTGCATTGCCTGGAACGACCCTGCCATTGGCATCCAATGGCCCCTGCCCCTGAACACGCCCCCACTTCTTTCAAGCAAAGACCAGATGGGACTAACGATGCATGACGCTGAACTGTTTTTATAAGATGTTTTCAATTCAATGAGAGTGCTTCAGTTTGGGCGCTTCTGGCACGACCAGCATGGCGGTATTGAGCGCCATGTGGCTTTGCTCAGCAAGGAGTTGGCGACTCTTGGCGTTGAGGTCGTGAACCTCGTGGCCGCGCAAAACCTGCAGGGCAGCGACGTCACCGTAGACGGCTATCGACTGGTCCAGGTGCCGTCGCTTGGCATGGTATTCAGCACGGCCCTTGCCCCCGGGCTGGTGTTCAAGGCGCTGGCCCTGCATCGCGAGAAAAAATTTGATGTGCTGCATCTGCATTTGCCCGACCCGCTTTCGCACTTAGCCTCTCTGGCATTGCCTTCCAGCATCAAGCGGGTGATCACCTGGCACAGCGACATCATTCGCCAAAAAAAACTGCTGGCGTTGTATGAACCTTTTTTACGGCACATCACACGGCAGGCCGACGCATTGGTTGCAGCCACGCAGGCCCACTTTGATGCATCTACCCAGATCCCGCACGACATCCCTGCGCAGCGCCGTCATGTCATTCCTTATGGGCTTGACTACGCACCGCTGGTGCTGAACCCGCGAACTGCCGTGCTGCGCGATGAGTTGCGCGCGCGGGCACAGGGCAAGGGGCTGGTCTTTGCGCTGGGCCGCCATGTTTATTACAAAGGTTTTGATGTGTTGATAGAGGCCCTGCAGCACACCGATGCCTTTCTTGTCCTGGGGGGGGACGGGCCATTGCGGCCTCAGCTGGAGCAGCAGGCGGCAGCACTGGGTGTAAGCAACAGGGTGCATTTCAGTGGCCGTATCCCCGAAGAAGATCTGGCCGCTTACTTCAATGCCTGCGACGTGTTCTGCTTGCCCTCGGTGGAACCCTCAGAAGCGTTTGGCCTGGTACAGCTTGAGGCCATGGCCTGCGGCAAGCCCGTGGTGTGTACCCAGCTGAACAATGGCGTCAACGTGGTCAACGTGGATGGCCAAACCGGCTTTGCCGTTCCGGTGCGCGACCCGCTGGCCCTGGGCCATTGCCTTGCCCGTTTGCTGAAGGACGACGCCTTGCGCGAGAAGCTGGGCCAGCAAGCCCTGGCCCATACCGACAACTACTCGGTGCCTACCATGGCGGCGAGCCACTTCAGGCTGTATCAGGACTTGTTGAGCACCAGCCGGTAGGCCTCTACAGTCTGGCTAACGCAGCTTGCCCATGTGAACTGAGTGCTGCGCGCAAGCGCCTTCCGGGCCATGGCGTCGCGGACGTCAGGCGCGGCGAGCAGAGCTTCCATGCCTTTGGCAAAACCGTCCACATCCTGCGGATCCAGCATCAGACCCGTGTCGCCCACCACCTCGGGAATGGAAGATACATTGGACGTGATTACAGGCACCCCGCAAGCCATGGCTTCGAGCGGTGGCAAGCCAAACCCTTCGTAAATCGAGGGGTAGATCAGCGTGGTGGCCCCGGCAATGATGGTTGCCAAATCTTGCCTCGGCAAATACCCCAGCTGACGAATCTCGCCGGCGGCAACCAGCGGCGCTATCTGCTGCTCCAGCGCCGAGGTGCGCCACCCTTTCATGCCCACCAACACCAGCGGAAAGCGCTTTCTGAGCGGGGGGGGCAACTGCATGAAGGCGCGAAGGGCCACTGCCAGATTCTTTCTGGGCTCCAGCGTGCCCACCGCCAAAATGAATTGCCCATGCACCAAACCGTGTGCGTCCAATACGGCGCGCGTCTCGTCGGCTGACCTGGGGTGAAACAGGGCTTCCACGCCCAGCAGTACCGGGTGGATACGCTCGGGCTTCACGCCAAACACATCGATCAACTCGCGCTTGACGAATTCAGAGTCAGTCAGGATCAGCGATGCACGTTCAAGCCCCGGCTGGAAGTATTTGTCCATCGCGCGCACGCGCTCCACCGGATGCATTTCAGGAAAACGTATCCATGAAAGATCGTGAACGGTGATGGCGCTGGGGCCATCAAAACGATAGGCCAGGAAATTTGGTTCGTGGTAAATGTCGTACCGCGTCCGTTGGGTACCTTTGGAAAACTGGCGCTGTTGAAGCGTTCGGGCGACACCATACGAATTGGGCAGAAGCCAATGCACCAAGGTTTTGATGGTTGTCACACTAGGCAAGGGCTTTGTGCGAACCTCGGCATTCCAACCAGAACCATAGAAGAAGTTGGCGTTGACATCGCCAACTTGTTGCAACCCCAATGCCAGATGATGGGCATATTGGCCAATACCTGTCAGTGGCGAAAGTAACGCTGTGGCGTTAAAGGCGACTTGCATCAATCCGTCTTTCATTCAATTGTTTTTGGCATGAACGCTGATTGCCAGCGTACCGCTAAATACTGCGCCTGGCACCAGTTCTGCTGGTCGCGTCACGCACACCGGCTCCACGCACACAAAGCGCCGCCAGTCGCCCGCTGGCAGATCCGGCAGCGCGTCGCCGCCTGCACGGCCAGGGTTCCACACCATCCATTGCTCAAAGCCGCTGGCAGTGAGTTTCAGCCACCGGGAGCCGGTGAACAGCGTGAGCGGCGGGCAGGCGCCATAGAGCCGTTCAAAGGGCTCGTCGCCCCAGTTGCGTGGACTGCTTGGTTCGGTGGTCAGGTTTGCATCGTAGTGGTCCTGAACGGGCAAGCCCGCAAGGCCAACCACGGAGCAGGCTTGCACGTCATCCACCGCAAAGTAGGGGTGCAGGCCACCTGTCCAGGTAAAGGTGTCGTTACCGGTGTTGGTGACCTGCAAGCTCAGGCGCAGGCTGTCTTGCGAAGCCTCAGCTTTCAAAACCAAGTGTGCGGCGTGCGGCCAATCGGCAAATTGCCCGGGCGCTATCGCCAGTTCAAAGGCCACGCCGTGCGCCTGCTCTGACCTGGACTCTTCTGCCAGCGCCCAGAGAGCCGTGCGCACCAGGCCGTGCTTGGGCAAGGGCCCACGATTTGCAAACTGCGGGAAGAGCACCGGCACACCGCCGCGCGCAGGCATTGAGCCAGTGGGGGCAATGGGGCTGTGATAGAAAATTCCGGTGCCCAACTTCAGATGCGCCTGCAGAATCTGCGCACCAGCCCGTGCATAAGTCAGTCTCGGCATGGCCGATGCGTGGTTCACGGTGAACATTGCCGTTCAGGCGTTAGCATCCGCCTCGGCCAGCATGCGCCGCAGCGTGTCTTCCAGTGGCAGATTGTTTAGCGTGTAGTCATGCCTGGCCAGCAGCGCCTTTAGCTTGGTCGGGCTGCCGCACAGGCGGTTTACCTCGTTGGAGCGCACAAAGGCGGGGTCGACCTCGACCTCGATGCTGTGCCCCGTGATACGTACAAGAGTGTCAATCACGTGCTGCAATGTATAGGGCTGGCCAGAGCACACGTTATACGTTTCGCCAGGCTGGCCGTGCTCCAGCAGCTGGAGGTAAGCCTCGCAAACAAACAGTATGTCGTTGAACTCTCGCTCTACGCTGACGTCTCCTAACTGAATGCGCGGTGCGCCGCGGCTGAAGTGGTCTATCAGTTTGGGAATGACAAATGTGAGCGCCTGTCCTGACCCCGTGTAATTAAACGGGCGGACAATGACTATGGGTAATATGTCTGAATAGGTGCGTGCCAAATGCTCCATCGCCAGTTTACTGATGCCGTAGTGGTTCAATGGCGCCGGAATTTGGTCTTCGGGAATAGGCGATGCAGCGCAATTACCATACACATTGGCACTGCTGGTAAGAATGACCGAACGTGGTGAGATCTCAAGCGCTGCGATCGCGTTCAGAAGGTTGAGCGTGCCGAACAGATTGACATCATAAAAAGCCCGCACATCAGCATGGCCTACGAAGCTAATGGCAGCGAGATGTACCACATGAGAGGGCTGTATAGAGGCAACTTCCGCCTTCAGCGCTTCGGCGTCCGTCAAGTCTGCCGCAAGGGCCACTACCTCGTGCCCTTTTTGTTGGGCCAGGGCGGTAAAGTGCCGTCCGGTAAACCCATTGGCACCTGTCAATAAAATTCTCAAAACGAAAACCCCGCCTGGTTGCGCCGCAGGTCAGCCTCGACCATCATCTGGCACAGCTGTTCAAGCGTCGTCTTTGGTTCCCAGCCCAACTTGGCTTTGGCCTTGGCCGGGTTGCCTATCAGCAACTCCACCTCTGCCGGGCGATAAAACTTTGGGTTGATGCGCATCACGGTTTGCCCAACTTTTAGCTCCCTCTCTCCCTGGGCGAGGGCAGGGGTGAGGGCCGCCACCACCGCAGTTTCGGCTTCAGCCGACCCCTTGAACTCCACCGCAATGCCCGCGCCCTTGAATGCCATACGCACAAAGTCACGCACGGTCTCGGTGCGGTTGGTTGCGAGCACAAAAGTGTCGGGTTCATCGGCCTGCAGCATGCGCCACATGCCTTCAACATATTCTTTGGCAAAGCCCCAGTCGCGCTTGGCGTCGATGTTGCCAAGATCCATACAGTCAAGCTTGCCCAGCTTGATTTTGGCCACACTGTCAGTGATCTTGCGTGTCACAAACTCGCGGCCGCGCAGCGGGCTCTCATGGTTGAACAAAATGCCGCTGCTGCCAAAGATGTTGTAGCTCTCGCGGTAGTTCACCGTCATCCAATGTGCGTAAAGCTTGGCCACGCCATAGGGGCTGCGCGGGTAAAAAGGCGTGTCTTCCACCTGAGGGATAGCCTGCACCTTGCCAAACATCTCCGACGTGCTGGCCTGGTAAAAACGAATCTTGGGGTTGACCAGGCGAATGGCCTCCAGCAGGTTCAGCGCGCCAATGCCAGTGATCTGCGCCGTGGTGGTGGGCTGGTCAAAGCTCACGCCCACAAAGCTTTGGGCGGCCAGGTTGTAGATCTCGTCTGGCTGCACTTTTTGCACTAGCGCAATGTTGGAGCCAAGGTCCGTCAAATCGTATTCAACGAGATGAAGGTTGGGGTGGTCTTTGATGCCCAGCTCTTCAATGCGCCAGAAGTTGACCGAACTGGTTCGGCGGTAGGTGCCGTAGACGGTGTAGCCCTTGTCGAGCAGGAGCTGGGTGAGGTAGGCGCCGTCCTGGCCGGAGATTCCGGTGATGATCGCTTTTTTCATGGTTTCATTCACTTTGAGTCGGTTGAATATATTGACATGGCGCAGTCCTATTCCGAACGAAGAAAAGGCTGGGCCAACCCTGCTTTCAGTCAAGGCTATGTGAAAACGCGAAGTTTAGTCGCAGGATAAAGGCAGGACAGAAAACCCACCTCTCAGATCGCTCCGTACGGAGCGATCGTGCCGTAGCCAAGGAGGAAAGGGGACTCCTTCGAATACTGCATTTTGAGTTTTCACACAGCCTCAGTCACCTCCGAAACGGAACCGTCTGAACTAAAGTTCTTTCTCGAACCAAGAGAAGGTAGAAGTGGCTCCAGTTGGTGGAACAACTTACCCCGATTCATAAGTGAATTCTGAGAAATCATCGCGGGCAATACTCAGAAGTTCACACCGAGATAGCTCTCGATCTTGCTGGCCGCGAATTCCAGCATGGCGGGCGTCAGCGAGGGTTGAACACCGATCCAGAAGGTGTTGTTCATCACGTTGTCGGTATTGGTCAGATCGCCACTGATACGGTATTTGGCCCCGCTCATGTAGGGCTGGCGCGTCAGGTTGCCGGCAAACAGGAGGCGCGTACCGACCTTGTTCTGGTCCAGGTAGGTCAGCAAGTCCAGTCGCGTGACCGGGCAATTTTCTTTCAAGGTGATCGGGAACCCGAACCACGAGGGGTCGGAATGTTCGGTCGGCTCGGGGAGGTTCACAAATTCTTCGCAGTCTTTCAGGCGCTCTTTCAGGAAAGCAAAGTTGTCCTTGCGGGCCTGGATGAATTGCGGTGCCTTGTCCAACTGAGCCAGTCCGCAGGCGGCCTGCATGTCGGTGATTTTGAGGTTGTAACCCAAGTGGCTGTAGGTGTACTTGTGGTCGTAACCCTCGGGCAGATCACCCAGCTTCCAGCAAAAGCGTTTGCCACAGGTGTTGTCCTTACCAGGTGGGCAATAGCAGTCACGCCCCCAGTCGCGGAAGCTCTCCGCAATGGTTTTGAGTTCTTCGTTGTTGGTAAATACCGCACCGCCTTCACCCATGGTGATGTGGTGCGCCGGGTAAAAGCTCAGGGTGGCAATGTCGCCGAAAGTGCCAACCATCTGGCCACGATAGGTGGTGCCCAAGGCATCGCAGCAATCTTCCACCAGCCACAGTTTGTACTTTTTGCACAATGCAGAAACTACATCAAGGTTGAAGGGGTTGCCCAGTGAGTGGGCCAGCATGATGGCTTTGGTCTTGGGGCCAATGGCGGCTTCGATCTTGCTGGCGTCGATGTTATGCGTGAGGCGGTCCACATCCACAAACACCGGTACAGCACCAAACTGAAGAATGGGGTTAACCGTGGTGGGAAAGCCTGCCGCCACACCGATAACTTCGTCGCCCTGCTTGATGGCTCGGTCGCCTAGTTTGGGCGAGGTCAGGGTGCTGAATGCCACGAGGTTGGCCGACGAGCCCGAGTTGACGGTAATCAGGTGCTTGACGCCGATGAAGGCGGCGAGCTTTTTCTCGAATTCGGTGTTGAAGCGGCCCGTGGTCAGCCAACCGTCGAGCGAGGCTTCGACCATGTTTTTGAGCTCTTCGGCACCGATGACCTTGCCGGAAGGCGGCACCACCGAGGCACCGGGGAGGAAAGGCTGCGGCGCCAAAGCAATGGCGGCATACTCATCGACGAGTTTGGCGATCTGGTCGCGGAGGTCTTGGCTTTTAGCGTTTTGCATCGTGTTGATCAGTTTTCGGTCAATGTTTGATAAGAGTGTATCTGGGCCAAGGTCAGCTCGCGGATGTCAGCACCCGCCTGGCGCTGCTTGGACCATTCGATGATGAGTGCCAAGGCATCGTTCAGGCGCAGCGTGGGGTGCCAGTCCAGGCGGCTGCGGGCTTTGGATATATCGAGCTTGAGGTAGTTCGCCTCGTGCGGATGCTCGCCGTTGTCGATTTGCGACTGTGCACCCTCGCCCCACATCGCAGCCATTTGCTCGACGATCCAGCCAACCGGTTTGGCATCTTCATCGTTGGGTCCAAAGTTCCAGCCCTCGGCATAGCTGGGGCCGTGCTCAAAAAGGCGTTCGGCCAGCGTGAGGTAGCCGCGCAAGGGCTCCAACACATGTTGCCAAGGGCGGATGGAGTGGGGGTTGCGGATGTTGACGCGCTGGCCTTGTTCGAAAGCAGCGAGGATGTCGGGAATTAATCTATCCTGCGCCCAATCGCCCCCGCCGATGACGTTGCCGGCTCGGACGGTAGCCAGGCCAACGCCGTGTTGTGCATGGCTGTTCGCGTTGAAGAAGGAAGACCGGTAAGCAGAGCTGACCAGTTCAGCACAACCCTTGCTGTTGCTGTAGGGGTCGTAGCCGCCCATTGGCTCGTTTTCACGATAGCCCCAAGCCCATTCGCGGTTTTCGTAGCATTTGTCAGTGGTGATATTGACCACGGCCTTGACGCTGGGAGCATGACGTACGGTCTCGAGGAGATGCACGGTGCCCATTACGTTGGTGGAATAGGTTTCCACCGGATTTGCGTAGGAATATCGTACCAACGGTTGTGCCGCCATGTGGATGACGATTTCGGGCTGGCATTCCTGCATAGCCTTTTGCAGGAATGCCAAGTCACGAATGTCGCCAATGATGGAGCGCATGCCTAGTCCCACCTTAGCCTCATCAAACAGGCTGGGCTGGGTTGGTGATTGAAGAGCATAACCTGTGAGGTTCGCACCTAGAGATTGAAGCCACAGGGACATCCAGCTGCCCTTGAAGCCGGTGTGCCCAGTGAGAAAGACGCGTCTGCCGTGCCAGAAGGCTGGGTTCATTTCCACACCTTCCACGGCGCCTTGCCGCTAGACCACAAGTCTTCCAAGTGAATTTTGTCCCGCAGAGTGTCCATGGGTTGCCAGAAACCGTCGTGCTGGAAGGCGGCGAGTTGGCCCTCTTCAGCCAGTTTTTCCAGTGGGTCACGCTCCCAGACGGTAGCGTCGTTTTCGATGTAATCGATCACCTTGGGGGACAACACAAAAAAACCGCCGTTGATCATGGCTCCGTCGCCCTTGGGTTTTTCCTTGAAGGTGCGTACCTTGTTGCCCTCAAAATCCAGCGCGCCAAAGCGGCCCGGAGGCAACGTAGCGGTGAGTGTGGCCATGACGCTTTGCGCTTTGTGAAAAGAAATGAGTTCACTGACGTTTACGTCACTTACACCATCGCCATAAGTGAAGCAGAAAGCGTCTTCTCCTTGCAAATAAGGTGCGACGCGCTTGAGGCGACCGCCAGTCATGGTTTCTTCGCCAGTATCCACGAGGGTCACGCGCCAAGGCTCCGCATAGCGATGATGAACCTGCATTTGATTGTTGACCATGTCGAAAGTGACATCTGACATATGAAGGAAGTAATTGGCGAAATACTCCTTGATGACATAACCCTTGTAGCCGCAGCAGATAATGAAATCGTTTACGCCATGAGCCGAATAGGTCTTCATGATGTGCCAGAGTATGGGCTTCCCGCCGATTTCCACCATGGGTTTCGGTTTGAGGTGGGTTTCTTCGGAAATGCGGGTCCCTAAACCGCCTGCGAGGATGACTGCTTTCATGGTTCTAGATTCCTACCTGATTTTTCTGTATTAAAAAACTCCGAAATGAGCGACGCCCTATCCAGGCCTGCCAACCCACTATGCCAAAGAGAAGAATGAAGTAAATCCGGTAAATTATGGTGAATAACTGATGCAGCCGGTTTTTGTAATTATATTCAACTAAATGTTGACCAGGGGGTAGCGATAATTCTAGCAAGCCATCCTTAAGCGTCACATTGGAACGTTTGCCGTCAACGCGGAGTTCCATCATCTTGTGAGGGAAAAGCGCGTAGCGCACGGTAACTGGTGAAGTGCTCTCAACTTGAAAATGAACGCGAGACACAAAATCTGTCTCAAAACCAGTAACTAACGCCGTTCCAGTGGTATTCGAAACGCGCACAATGCCATTGTCGAAATCACCTGTATTTCTGTTGGGAATATAATCCACTAGACCTGATGCGTCTTTCAGTTTTACTGCTTTATACCCATACTGAAGATCAAGTTCTGGAATACTTTTATCAATCAATTGCTCCAGCTCGGGAGAATTAATGGCCCAAGCCGCTTGGTTGTAAATGATGAAATCAGCGCCGGTCCGCAATAACCAGGGCACGTTAATTTTCCCATAATAAGGGTGTGGGAATCTGGCCATATAGTCGCGATCTAACGCCATATGGGGTTCGTAACCCATATAATTTGATAGCTTTAGTTTATTACTTGCCATCCATGGGAAGTTAAGCATGACTCCGTTTGGTTTTTCTATATCGGAGGTAATGTCGGCGTATTTGATCAAATATTTATTTGAATTCTGTTTGAAATAATTAATCAAAAGTTCTCGACGTTCAGGAGAGAAGGCGACGTCATTCTTATAGGGACCCGCTGCGACTTGACTAAACGAATTCGTATAGGAGTTGAAGCTTGCAGCATGTATAAAGAATGACACTCCAATTGCACCTGCAAAGGCATAGAAATTTTGTTGTGCAGATAGGGAGATCAATATCAAACTAATCATCAGAAGTTCAATGACTAATAGCTTCATATTTGGCCACGCGGGATGGCCGATCTGATTGTATGCTTCTGCGGCAAACATTACAAAGAAGATAACAGCTAGCCAGCGTCCGATAGGCAATTCTCTTCGTATCTGAACAAGATATTTGAAAGAAATTGCGACCGCTAAATAAAAGAAAAATGAAGCGATCAAGAGGTAACGCCCATAAAAGTGCATACGCCCAATCACTGGCATCACAAAATAAAACATATCGGGCAAGCCCGACGCTTGACCAAATGCGAGTAAAAGATAAAAAGAAAATATCAGTAGTGATAATGCAATTATTTTGGCTTCTAATGGTGCTATCGCTAATTTTTCCCGTTGGGAAAAGGCAAGAGCTAAAAGAAATACTGGAGCAAGTCCTAATTGAACGAATGGTGTTCCTGTTCCTGGATTGCTAGGTGGGAACGCCCTCGATAATAGAGCAAAGATATCTTTGGATTCAAATGAAAATTGATGAGCAGAATGCCAAACACCTTCGGCTACGCCTGGAACTTGTTTATGATACAAAAACATCGCCAAATATAACGACAATACAACAGCGCTAGCCAACACAACGGGTGTAAAGAGCCTTATCAGAAGTTGGCCAAAAGCTTGAGCTTCGCTATTTTTTTTCTGCCAAAAATAAACCACTGAAAACAACAATGCTATTAATACTGCATTCACATCCAATGGCAGATAGCCGGAGAGGAAAACCATTACATAGGGAAATGAATGTAGCGTAATGCGCCACCAATTCATTTTTTCGACTGACTGAAGCGCGAAATAAAGCAAGAATGGGAAAAGAGCTGCGACGTAATAAAAAGGAGGCGCGGTAAATGCGTAATATGCAATAGCGCCAAAATACAACACGGAGAACAGTACCGATGTTCCTTGCGCCATTTGAAAATACTTGCGCCCGATTCGCATGCAGTAATAGGCAGCCAAGATAGCGTGTGCGTATGCAATGAACACAAATGCACGAGCTAGACCCTCAATGGTTTCGAAACGAAACAGAGCGTAGGTTAGTTGATAGGGGGGGTAATAGACGGGAATGTTCGGTCTTAGGAAGTACGCCGTGGAACCATTGCTTGTCAAAAAGTCAATACCAGCGAGTGCCCCGCTCCTGGCCATATGATAGCCTTCGACAAATTGCGGAAAATACAGGATAGCCACATCGCCAAAAAAATTGACCTGTGGATTTTTTGTGAATAGGTAAGAGCTGAAAAATACAGTCGAGAAAATTAATGCTAATGCAAAGAATTTAACTCTTTCATTGTTATTTGATAGCTGCCGACAAATGCGTTGAAAAGCCAACTTAATATTACCTTGCATGTATTTTTTCCAGTCCATCATGTCTGGCACTATGGCCATCAAGCTCGGCTTCAACAATGACCAAAGGCTTTCTCTTTACCTGCTGGTAAATTCGCCCGAGATATTCTCCAATAATGCCTAGAAATAATGCATTCAGACTTATGCCGGCTAGCACTAAAATAGTTAGCGTGGTAAACCCTGCCGGCCAATTAAAGCCAAATATTAACTTACCTATGCCGTAAGCAAAAATACCAAGAACCGTCAGGATGGACACTCCCGCCCCGAAGAAGGTAGCCAGGCGTAACGGGATAATTGAATGATTAAGAATTCCATCTAACGCGAGCCCCACCAAGTCTTTGAGTCGGAAATTACTCTTGCCACGCTCACGGCCACGTCGGTGGTAATTAATCCCACGTTGTTGGAATCCCATTGCTGCAATCATTCCGCGCAGATAAGGTTGCATATCGTCAGTTTGACGCAGCACATCCACTACTTTTCTATCAATTAGCCTAAAATCGCCAACATCTACTGGCAGGTCGTCTTCACTCAGATAATTGGCAAGTCGATAAAATAGTTTTCGCGAGTAGTGCAGAACCGCATTTTCCCGGCGACTTAGACGTACTCCATATACCACGGCGCAACCATCTTCCCAATGCTTCAGAAACTCAAGAATGAGGTCCGGCGGATCCTGCAAGTCGCAATCAAGCTGGATAAGCGCATCACCACGCGCTTTCAGGTAGCCGGTCAGGATGGACTTTTGGTACCCAAAGTTACGAGAAAAACGGAATACACGTACGCGTGAATCATGCTGACTAAGTTCGGTGAGTTTTTCAAATGTACTGTCGGTGCTGTGGTTGTCTGTAAAGATCAGCTCAAAGTCATAACGGTCTGCACATTCGTTGATGATAGGGGTCACTGCCTTGTAAAGGGGAAAGATATTCTCTTCTTCATTGAAGACAGGAATAATGAGCGAGATTAGTTTTTTTGGGGTCACTTCGATTCCACTTCTATGTAGTTTTTATTGCCCGTTGACCGATATCCTCGATCACTGTCCGTATTCCCGCTTCGATGCCAACCCGCGGTATCCACCCAAGGGTACGCAACGCTTCAGTTTCGGCGCAGGCATTCTGAAACTCACCTTTCCTGTTTGGTAACGCACCAAAATTTAACTTCGCGCTGCTGCAGCAAAGCCTTTTCACCGTTTCAATGAAGTCCCGAATGCGCAGAGAGGTGCCGGTTCCCACATCGTAATGCCGATAGCCTCCCCCTCGTCCTGCCTCCGCCTCCAAAACAGTACTCACAGCTGCAACAGCATCATCAATATGGATGAAGTCGCGCTTCTGCTTACCGTCCGTAAGGTCAATTTCCTCACCAGCCAGGCAACGTCCCACCATGGCCGGAACGAATTTTTGGCGACCATCTCCCGGGCCATATAGATGAAATAGCCGCAGATTGGCAAAACCGATTCGCCCTGTGTTGGCGCAATGTTGCCCCCATTCTTGAAAGTGGCGTTTGGATAATGTGTAGGCTCCGAGATAGTCGTACGACACTTTATCGGAGTTAAAGAAGGTATCCATGTTGATAAATAGCGCGATGTTATGCCGGATTGCAAGTTCAATCAATTTTATCGGGAACGCTTCATTAGCCCAAAAGACTGCTGTCGGGCTTGAGTTGTCACGGCCATAATCCGTGGCAGCATGAACTATCGCCTCAACATCAGGGTGCGTAGTGAAGATGTTTTCCAACTCCTCGGTATCCCACGCTTCCAAGTTACCAAAACGCAGAAAAAGTGGGCCCAAGTCTGTGCTTGCCCGTTTAGTCATGAGAACTTTGTAATTGCGGTTTAGAAAATCAGCTAAAAGATGAGTACCGAGAAAGCCTGTAGCGCCGGTAAGAAGAACTTTCATATTTCACTCCTCGCCCGAAAAATAGCGAGCTTTTGAACCGCATAGCTAACTGGCGTCACGATCCCTATTTGAACGACCTTTGCAACCTCGGGCATCCAGCCCAATTTATTGATTAATAGCCAAAGCAATAATGTTCCAATAATAAGCTGCGCATACATCAGCCCGGCATATTTGAAGAAACCACTGACAACCTTGTACTTTCCAACATATGGTTTTTGATGGGTGTAGTAATAGTGCAGAAAAAAACAGATGGCAAAAGCACAATGGAACGCAATAAAATTGCTCAGCATAACCTTGCCGTTGATCCTTACGAGTCCAGCGAATAGGGTTAACTCGACTATGGCACCAACAACGCCAACCAAGACAAAGCGTGCGGTTATGTTCATAAGGCAGTGTATTTTTCGAGTAAAGCCGTTTTTCTCAAGCCGATAACCGTTCATTATCGGATCTCTTTTGCGCAACGAACAAGAAACCCTCATTCGGATTTAGGGCGTAGTTATGGAAGTCCTGAAAGCGCGGGCCGTTTCCCCGACAGAACAATTTTTCATTGAAGGGGTGGGTTTCGAGCATAACGAGGCCGCTCTCAATAAACTTCGCCTTCCACCAGTCCCGTGGTTTGAGCGTCACATGGTATGGGCTACCGGTGCTGTCCACGTACTCCAAGAGCGAGATGGACCCAATAAAATAGCCACGCTCATTCAAATGACGCCCAATATTTACGAGCAGACCGGCAAGGTCCTGCTCGGCAATGTGTTCCAGCACCTCCCACATCGTGATGACATCGAAGTTAGTCACCGCTTGAGTATCTCGCGACACAAAGCTGAACGGCTTGGTAATATCGCAGGTAAACAGGTTGTGTGGCAGAAGTGGCCAGTAACCGATCCGATTTGTGCGGCAAAAATCTGATCCATCCACGCCAACAGCCAACACGTCATTCATCGCAAACTCAAACACCAGCCCGGCCGCCCCGGTGCCAAGATCCAGGCTCTTGATATTGCTACCCAATACGTCAATGCAGTTTTGGACGAAGAGCGTTGGCCGGGACACTCCTTCGGTTGTCGAGTCAGGATTTATATGGTCGTTACTGCTCAAAGCAATCGGGTAGTCCGTTTTTAACTCGAGAATGCCAGCAGCATTAAAAGCGGGCCGATTATTTAAATTCAGCAGACGAGGCATCGACTCGACATATAGCCTCTGAAGAAAATCGATTTGATGATTCACGGTAAACATGGACTGTCGTGCGACATATTCCAACGTCCTAGTGCGTTCTTCAACGGTATGCAAAAGAGACTCAATTGTCCTGGAGCGTTCTTCAGTTGTAACTACCAAGGCAGGCAGATCAGCCCGCCGGCCACGAAGTGCTCGTTTAAGTCGTTGAAGTAGTGAATCAATGAAAATTTTCATATAAATCAGCTATCAGGAGGCAGAAGGCGTTATGGGTTGATGTGGCTCAACCGTTGAAGTGCTACTTCCCAGTTCCACGCTTGACCTTAAACCTAAATCACAAATTCCGTCGAAAACATATTCTTTGTTTTTCAGGATCACAGTAAAGTGGCTCGCTTCGTCCAGCCAGTGAAGCACTTGTTGATTGCCGTAGTACTGGTCGTGCTCTCGTGTCACGGTCGCTTGTATCTCGTACAGATTTGCGCTGAGATTGCAACTGCCGGTAAAGTTCACTTTAAATGTGTCGCCCTTGAAAAAGTGCTTATTCCAAAAAGTACTTTGAAGATGGGTGGGGAAGTTGGGCATGTCTTCATTCAATGTCCCCCATGTGGTGACCTTGACGCCTTCCTTGTTCAGTATGCGAAAGGCAATATTGAGGTTTTCAATATCTGTATTGCAAACGCATTCGATAGCAATCGTTATGGTGTCACCCGCATAAAACACACTTTGTCGAGTTTTATCGGATGCAAGAACTTCAACACCCAGTATCTCAACATCACGCCTGCCATAAGATTTCTTGGTGGGTTGGGGCAAGAGCTCTTGTTTGGACCTTTCCTGGAGATCAAGGAAGGCGGCCTCTTCCTGTTGCTGAAGAAATTCCCGGTACGCAAATAAAACGTCGGTTGTGGCGCCATATTTGACCGGGAGTCCCGCATTCAAAAAGACTGCCCTGCTCGTGAGCGTCCGTACTATTTCCTGATCATGAGACACAAAAAGCAGGGTGCACCCGTTATCCAGCAATTTGTCGATCTGTCGATAGCAGCGTTTTTGAAATAGGGCATCGCCGACAGCGAGTGCTTCATCAACAATAAGTATGTCGGGCTCGACCTGAGTCTGCACGGCAATGGCAAGGCGGACCACCATTCCGCTTGAGTAGGACTTAATGGGCTGATCCAGGTGCAAGCCTATGTCGGCGAACGCGGCGATGGCATCAAATTTCTGGTCGATTTGCTGGCGATCAAAACCCAGTAGCGCCCCGTTCATGTAGATATTTTCACGCCCGGTGAATTCAGGGTCGAAGCCAGAGCCCAACTCAAGCAAGGCTGCCACCCGCCCCCTCGTGGAAACGGTTCCGGTTGTTGGCGAAAGAGTCCCAGTAATGATCTGGAGCAACGTGCTTTTACCGCTACCGTTGCGGCCCACGATGCCAAAGGCCTCACCTCTTCTTATATCGAATGAAACATCCTTCAGTGCCCAAAACTCCTGAAAGTAATGGTGCTGGGGTTGCCCTGTGAGACGCTGAAGCCGCGGCAGCAGGAACTGCTTAAGCTGGTCACTGGGTTTGTGGTAAAGCTCATAGCGCTTGGACACGCCTTGAACGGTGATGGCAATATCGTCAGAGGACATTGGCAAAACCTTTGCGGGTTTTCTGGAACCAGGCATAACCTACCCAAGCAATAAATACGGAAACAAGGCTATAGGCTGCCAGCCCCACCCAATCTGGCAATTGCCCAAAAATCAAGACGGCGCGGGCTTGTTCAATAACAAAGGTGAGCGGATTCAGCATCAGCCAGGGCCGGATGCGTTCAGGCAGGGCTGTAATTGGATAAAACACCGGGGAGGCGAAAAGCAGCACTGTCATGATCAGGCCTATGGGCTGCGCGACGTCCCGAAGGTAGACCCCTAGCGAGGCCAGCGCCCACGCAGCACCTAAAATCAGGACCAGCAGTGGAAGGAGTATCAAAGGCAAAAATACAGTGGTCCATTGTAGATAACCATTGAGCAGTACAAAAGCGATCAGAAGAACCAACACGCTGACGATCGCGTGAAATAATGCTGCACCATCAGCCACGACGGGCAAAATCTCGAGCGGGAATACGATCTTTTTCACATAGCTGACATTGCTCAGGATAAGTCCTGGCGCACGATTCAATGTTTCCGCGAACAAGCCGTGCACGATCATGCCAACAAACAACAGAGTGGCAAATTGAGACTTGCTTTCATGAAGGTCAGTCCCCCAGCGGGCCTTGAAGACCACTGAGAACACAAAGGTGTATATGAGCAGTAAAAATAGCGGATTGAAGAGCGACCACATCACGCCCATGACCGAGCCCTTGTAGCGGCCTATCACGTCGCGCTTGGTCATCTGCAAAATGAGCTGGCGGTTGCTCCACATGCTTCGAGCAAGTGAGGCCAATGAGATTGGTTTTGCGGCGTGAGGATTCATATTTGACTGGATGGCTTTAGCTAAAGCGTTTAGCCATGTTGTTTCTGTTTAAACAGCATGGTCAACGTGTTCAAACCCGAGTCTGGTTTTCAGAACCCTGAACCGCGCCAATAAACCGTCCGCGCGCAGCGCTCTGACTTGGTGGGACAACCAGCGCCAACTGAGCCTTGGGTAAGGAGGGGGCGGGGCAGGGGCTGCGATGCGAGGTTCCAGCGAGGGCAAATCACGGGTGAAACCTTTATAAATGGTGAATGACTTTGGAGCAAAGTCTCCTATCAACTCATTTTCCTGCCCTTCGTCCCATGGGCCATTGGGGAACTCTTGCCCTACATCAATGACCAGTGTTGCCGGAATTTCCTGATGGATAACATTTTCACCGACCATGGCGGCCAGCGATTTTCTATCCAAATAAGGCAGGGCTATACCCAGATCAGCAGGGAGCGCTGAAGTCCGGAAAATAAAGCGTGCATAGCCGTGTGGAGCAGCCGGATTGAGGAAGCCGAAGTTCAATAGCTCATGTATCCCGTGCACCGGGGTGTTTCCGTGTTTGATGATGGCAGCCGTGGCCGCGCAGTTTGCGTCCGGGTTGCGTATCAAACTGCAGGCAAGAACCTGAAGGTGATTTGAGAAAATCTCTTCATTGGGTGCAACAACTACGATGGCCTCTACTTGCTGGGCGTTTTTCAGCACATCAGCAATAACCGCACCAAGTTTACGGGGGTATTGGATGTCGGCCACAGATCCGTAGTTAAAGAAGTCGACCGCAATTAACTCAATTGGTACCGATGCCTTTTCAAGGACTTGCGCAATATCAGATCGATTCTGCGTCGAGAAGGCTTTGTCGATAACCAGAACCGGTGAAAACTCTTTGTATTCCTGAGCCACGACGCTGGCGACGTGTGCGTGCAAAACTTTCTCTGAATACACCGGCAGAAGAAGGTAGAGGCCAACCTTGATGTGTGGTGCCTGGCCGTCCAGTCCTTGTCTCTTTAGTAAATTGGCTTTCCGGTCTTGAAAGCCTGCATAAAGATCTCTCAGGTTTTTCTTCAGCGTGAATTTTTCCCTGAAAATCCCCTGCGCTTTTTTGATCAAGGAAAGCGCTTCACCTGGATTCGCTTTTGCCCAAGTCAGGTGCTTTTGAATGTCTTCAAAAATTTGCTCGACGGAGCAGCGGCTGTCAATATAGAGCAGGGAATCGCCAAAGAATCTTCTGGCAAAGTTGTTTTCGTCGCAAATAACCAATGCCCCGGCTGCCACACTTTCGAACAGTCGATTTGACATCAGCTCTGAATTTTTGTGTGCTTGCGAGGATAAGACCAGAGCAATACCTGCCTTTGCTATTTCGTCGAGCATGGAAACCCCGTCAAACGGAATCTCTCGCACGTAGTTGGCGTACCCATCCCAGACTTTCACGTTCTGAAATATTGTTGGGCCATAGATGCGAATGAGCCCGGCCTGGTCGAGGCGCTTGAGTACGTCCTGATGGCGGGATTTGCCACCACTAATGGCTTCCCAGTTAATCCCCGCGTAAAAGAGCTTGTGGTCACCCAGTGAGGGCGGATGGACAATATCGGCCGTGGAGTGGTAAAGGTTAAATAGTGCGGGAAGATGTGTTGCAGCACTTCGCACCATACGTCCTACATGATCATCTGCTGCTGGTGAACTGCAACTGACGAAATCATCGTGGGTTAACAAATTTCGCGAGGTACGTTGATAGCCCCACTCATGGTAGAACTGAGTCGGGTTCCACAGGGCTACAAATGAAAATGCATCATAGAATTTGGGCGTGTCGTAATGAAGATGCAAAACAAAATCAACATCTTTTTTGGTTATCACGGTATCCGGGTCACTCAAGAGTGAGCCATTGGCATGAACTTCGACACAATCCAGGCCAAGAGCAGTTGCCGCGATTTTTAACCGGGCTATGCATTCGTCCTCTGCCGTCTTGATCGCTGGCCACAACTTGACCACGGCAAAGCGACCAATCAGCCCCCCGGGCAGAACGAAACTCTCAGCCATGCTATTACTTTCCCATGATTATTTATAGAAACGAACAGGCGCTATTAATCTCAAGCGGAGGTTAGTAGCCCATTGCAGTGATACGACCGGAAATTGACCGGAAATTCATTTGCCTTGTACGGCCCCGCCGCCGTCAAGCGTGGACATTACAGCCGCCCGGCAAGTTCCGGTGTTTCGAGAAGGGTCAGGAAGTCCCTGTAGGCACTCTTGAGGCCGGCCTTCTCATCTATTTTTGGACGCCAGCCCAAAGAGTGAATACGTGAGCTGTCCAATAATTTTCTCATCGTGCCATTTGGCTTGGATTTGTCGTAGACGATGCTTCCCTTGAAGTCGACTACTTCGGCAATCAGCGTCGCCAGCTCCGCAATTGACAAGTCATGGCCGCAGCCAATGTTGTACAGATCATGAGTGACGGGGGCAGCCATGAGGGTCTTCATGGCATCAGCCAGGTCGTCCACGTGCAACAATTCACGTCGCGGAGTGCCGTCACCCCAAACAACAAACTCTGATTTGCCGGCCAGCTTTGCCTCGTGGGTACGGCGCAAAATGCCCGCAACGACGTGGCTATGCTGTGGGTGATAGTTATCACCAGGACCATACAAATTGGGAGGAATTACGGAGATAAAGTTGGAGCCATACTGCTTGCGATAGGCTCGGCACATCTCAATGCCCGCGATTTTGCTGATGGCATAAGCGCGAATGTTCTCGTCGAGAGGGCCGGTCATCAGCGCTTCTTCGGGTATAGGCTGTGCTGTTTTTGTTGGGTAGGTGCAATTTGATGCCACGAACACCAGTTTCTTCGCCCCAAAAAGATGCGCTGCATTGATGACATTTGATTGAATCATCAAATTGCTGTACAGAAAATCGGCAGGAAGCGTGGAGTTGGCGTGGATACCCCCTACCTTTGCACCCACGTGAAAAATCAACTCAGGCCGGTTTTCGTCGACCCAATTGAAGACGGCGCTTTGGTCGGACAAGTCAAGTTCCTGGCGAGAGGTCAGCAATATATTGGCATCCTCTTTGGCAAAGCTGCGAACCAGGGCAGATCCAAGCATTCCGCGATGTCCGGTTATCCACGTCTTTTTGCCTGCAAACGAAGAAATCCCCTCGTATGCAGGACTTGATCCCGATATGTTGATCATTAATCTATTCACCAATACATTTACATTTTGTCGAAGCTAACGCCCAATTGTGACATTCGATTACGTTTGATCGGCGGCAATCATTCCATGTTTTCAGGCGCGCCCGTAGGTGTCAGCTAATCGCACGATGTCGTCTTCGCCCAGGTAGCCGCCGCACTGCACTTCTATCAGAACCAGCTCATTTTCGCCGGTGTTGGTCAAGCGGTGCTTTTCCTTGAGAGGAATGTAGCGGTACTGGCCGGGCAGGGTGGTGTGCTCCTCATCGCCCACCTGCACGATGGCGGTGCCTTGCACCACCACCCAGTGCTCGGCGCGTTGGTGGTGGTACTGCAGGCTCAGCGATTGCCCCGGGTTGACCGTGATGCGCTTGACCTTGTAGCCACTTTCTTCTTTCAGTGTGGCGTAAGTGCCCCAAGGGCGATTGACCGAAGCGGGCAGCTGAGTGCTTTCGTGTTTGCGCTCCTTCAGCGTGTCAACCACGGCCTTGACTTTTTGCGCTGCGCTTTTGTGGGCGATCAGCAGGGCATCGGGCGTGTCCACGATCACCAGGTCGTGCACACCTACAGTGGCCACTACTTTGGCGGTATGGCTGTCTGTTTGCACGTGGGTGCCGGTGGTGTCTACCGTGATGAACTGCGTGCCTTCGCCGTCTACAAAGGTGTTGCCACTGGTGTCAGCTGTGTAAGCCTGGGCCACCGCGGGCCAGGTGCCTACGTCGCTCCAGCCAAATTTGGCGGGCACCAGGGTCACGTTGCTGGCGCGCTCCATCACGGCGTAGTCAATGCTGATGTCGGGCTGCAGGCCAAAGGCATGGGCGTCAAACTGGGTGGCGCCACTTTCCGTGCTGCTGGTGGTCCAGGCGTGTTCTGCCGCCTCCAGCACCTCGGGGGCGTGCTCCTTGAGTGCTTGCAGGATGGTACCCGCGGTAAAGCAGAACATGCCGCTGTTCCAGTAATACCGGCCGGTGGCCAGGTAGCCCTGTGCGGTGGCCAGGTCGGGCTTTTCTACAAAACGCAGGGCTTTCTGGGTGTGGCGGCTGACTTTTTCTACTTCGATATAGCCAAACCCGGTTTCTGGCGCGGTGGGTGAAATGCCAAACACCACCAGTTGGCCCTGCAGTGCCTGCCGTGCAGCCTCCAGCGCGCTGGCCACAAAGGCCTCTGTGTCGGGAATCAAATGGTCGGCGGGCAGCACCAGCATGACGGCTTCAGGCCCGTGCTCCTGCGTGCAGGCCAGGGCGGCCAGGGCGATGGCGGGTGCGGTGTTGCGGCCTTTGGGCTCAAGAAGGTAGCGGGCGTTGGGCGGGTCGCTCAGTTGCTTGATGACATTGCGCGTCAGAAACAGATAATCCTGATTGGTCACAATGACGCTGTCATCGGTGCCGCAAGCCTGGCCCCGCTCAATGGCCTGCTGCAGCAAAGAGCTGCCGCCGAGATGCATGAAGGGCTTGGGCAGCGCCTGGCGCGATACCGGCCACAATCGGGTACCTGCACCCCCTGAAAGAATGATAGAAACTAGTTTCATCCCTGCTTAAGCTCTTGTTGTAAGGGGAATGATTTTACATGGGGGCATTGCGTAGTTCTAACAATCTGACACATGTGGCGCGGCATTAGTTACATGGTGCGCTGAGAACAAAAAAAGGAGGTGATGGTTCATGGTTTTGTTGATCTCTATAAGCTTTGCCGTATCGGTGTTGTTGGGCATTTTTTTCATTCGCGGCGCGCGTCAGCATGCCCGGGGCTATTCCGCTTCCAAACCTCAGCGCTTTCATGCGGGTGATGTGCCGCGGGTGGGCGGTTTGGGTGTGTTGGCCGGTGCAGTTGCGGGCTGGCTGGCAGCTGCCTTTGCAGGCGCCTTTGGGGGGCGTTTAAACGTCCAGGTCGATTGGGCGTTTGTCTGGCCTTGGGCTGTCTTGGTGCTTCCGGCTGTGCTGGGGGGCGTGTATGAGGACGTCACGCAGCGCCTCTCGGTCCGCTACCGGCTTGGCTTGACCGCCATGTCTGCCGCATTGGCGTGCGGATTGCTGGGGCTTTCAATTAACAGGCTGGACCTGCCAGGTATAGACGGCTGGCTCATTGCCATGCCTTGGGCAGGCATTGCACTGGCGTTTTTTGCCATCTGCGGCTTGCCGCACGCCTTCAACATCATTGACGGCTACAACGGCCTGGCGGGCACGGTTGCCCTGCTGGTGTGTGGGGCGATTGCCCACGTGGCACTGCAGCTGGGCGACAGGCAGCTCGCCGCCATGGTGATTTGCCTGGCAGGGGCCACGGCCGGGTTTTTATTCTGGAATTACCCGCGCGGGTTGATTTTTGCCGGCGACGGAGGCGCCTACCTGTGGGGGTTGGTGATTGCCGTGGCCAGTATTTTGCTGGTGCAGCGTCATGAGCCGGTGTCGCCGTGGTTTCCGATGCTGCTGCTGATCTACCCGGTGTGGGAGACGGTGTTTTCCATCTACCGCAAGCTGGCGCGTGGGGTGTCTCCGGGCGTTGCTGATGCCCTGCATTTTCACCAGCTGATTTACCGGCGCATTGTGCGGGGTGTGTTTGATGACGATGCCTCGCGGCGGATGTTGATGCGGAACAACCGCACCTCTCCCTATTTATGGAGCTTTACCTTGCTTTCGGTGGTGCCCGCGGTACTGTTCTGGAGCAACACGCCGGTGTTGATGGGGTTTTGTGCCTTGTTTGTGGTGAGTTATGTGGTCGCCTATGTGGCCATCATCCGCTTCAAGGTGCCTCGCTGGCTGCGCCGTAGGTAACTCATGCTCGCCTTGCCAGGCCCAAGCCCCCATCCCAACCTTCCCCCAGAGGGTGAAGGAGCCAAACCCACAGGCACATGGGCTGGTGCAAAACAGGCTTGCAGAAGGTTCTGGCTACCCGTTTTACTCCTTCCCGCCTTTGGGGGGAAGGTGGGGATGGGGGTTTTGTGCACTTCTTTCAGACAAAGCAGGTGCGCTTGCTGTGCCTTTCGACCTGCCTCGCCGGCCCCCATTCCTAGGGTGAAGGAGCTAAAGCAGCAGGCGCTTGATCTGGTGCAAAACAGACTTGTGTATAACGGCATGTCTTGACGGCTACTTTTAGTGTCATAAAAAATTCTTCCTATGCAAAGTACTTCTCTTGCCCGCACTGTCGCCATCATCGGCCTGGGCTACGTAGGCCTGCCCCTGGCCGTTGAGTTTGGTAAAAAACGCAAGGTTGTGGGCTTTGACATCAGCGCTGCTCGGGTGGCCGAACTTCAGGCAGGGCAAGACCACACGCTGGAGGTGGAGCCCGAGCAAATGCGCAAGGCCGTGCACCTGCAGTACACCACCGACCCCGCCGCCCTGCAAGGCTGTGACCTGTTCATCGTCACCGTGCCCACCCCCATCGACGAATACAAACGCCCCGATCTGACGCCCCTCATCAAGGCCAGTACCACCATAGGCAAGGTGCTGAAGAAGGGCGACATCGTCATTTACGAATCTACCGTCTACCCCGGCGCTACCGAGGAGGACTGCGTGCCCGTGCTGGAGCAGTACTCGGGGCTGAAATTCAATGTCGATTTTTTTGCAGGCTATTCGCCGGAGCGCGTGAACCCGGGTGACAAGACCCATCGCGTTACCACCATCAAAAAAGTCACGTCCGGCTCCACCCCCGAGGTGGCCGACCTGGTGGATGCGCTCTACAACGAAATCGTGACTGTTGGCACCCACAAGGCCCCCAGCATCAGGGTGGCCGAGGCGGCCAAGGTGATTGAGAACACCCAGCGTGATGTCAACATCGCGCTCATTAATGAACTGGCGCTTATTTTCAACAGGCTCGGCATAGACACCGAAGCCGTGCTGCAGGCGGCAGGCACCAAGTGGAACTTTTTGCCATTCCGCCCCGGCCTGGTGGGCGGGCACTGCATTGGCGTGGACCCGTACTACCTCACGCACAAGGCCGAGGCCATTGGCTATCACCCCGAAATCATCCTCGCCGGCCGCCGCCTGAACGACAGCATGGGCGCCTACGTGGTCACCCAGCTCGTCAAGGCCATGACAAAGCGCCGCATCCACGTGCGGGGCGCCCGCGTGCTGGTGATGGGCCTGGCCTTCAAGGAAAACTGCCCAGACCTGCGCAACACCCGCGTGGTAGACATCGTGCGGGAGCTCACCGACTACGACGTGCAAGCCGATGTGCACGACCCCTGGGTTTCGGTCGAAGAGGCGCAGCTCGAATACGGCATCACCCCGGTGCGGCAGCCTGAAGGCGGAACTTACGACGCCATCATCGTCGCCGTGGCGCACGAGCAGTTCAAGGCCATGGGCGCCGCTGCCTTTCGTGCCTTGGGTAAGCCCGAGCACGTGTTGTTTGACCTGAAGTACGTGCTGACGGCGTCTGAGAGCGACCTGCGGTTATGAAAACGCGCGCCACGTCCATAATTTGCCTGGTCCAGTGGTCAATCCGTGGGCAAATAGCGAGTGAAAAATGCTTTCTGCCCTTTCCATTTGAGTGCAGGTAGCTATCAAAATCATAGTAGAAATGACCGCATACGAACAACTCCAGATTCGCCTGAAGAGCGAGCCCCGTGCCTGGCTCGTCACTGGGGTTGCCGGCTTTATTGGCAGCAATCTGCTGGAAGCTCTGCTCAAGCTGGGCCAGCGCGTGGTCGGACTGGACAACTTTGCCACCGGCTACCAGCGCAACCTGGACGAAGTGCAAACGCTGGTCTCTCCTGAGCAGTGGGCCAATTTCCACTTCATTGAGGGCGACATCCGTAACCTGCCCGATTGCCAGCGTGCCATGTCTTGGCCCCCTCTCCCCACGGAAGACGGTAGGGGTGAGGGCTCTCCCGTCGACTACGTCCTTCACCAGGCAGCCCTGGGCAGCGTGCCCCGGTCACTGGCCGATCCCATCACCACCAACGCCGCCAACATCACGGGTTTCCTGAACATGCTGGTGGCCGCACGCGACGCCGGGGTCAAAAGCTTTACCTACGCCGCCAGCAGCAGCACCTACGGGGATCACCCGGCTCTGCCCAAGGTAGAGCACACCATCGGCAAACCGCTCAGCCCCTATGCGGTGACCAAATATGTGAACGAGCTGTATGCCGAGGTATTTGCCCGCTGCTACGGCTTTAACACCATAGGTTTGCGCTACTTCAATGTGTTTGGTGCACGGCAAAATCCCAGTGGGGCCTATGCCGCTGTGATCCCGAAATGGACCGCAGCGATGATGAAAGGGGAAGACGTGTTCATCAACGGCGATGGTGAAACCAGCCGGGACTTCTGCTACGTGGCCAACGCGGTGCAAGCCAACCTGTTGGCGGCGACCGTGAGTGATCTCCCTCTCCCCCTGGAAGAGGGCGGGGGTGAGGGCTCTCCTACCAACCAGGTGTACAACGTGGCCGTGGGTGATCGCACTACGCTGAACACCCTGTTTGGCCTGATACGTGACAACTTGATTGCACGTGGCGTGCCTGTCAGTACCGAGCCCAAGTATCGGGATTTCCGTGCGGGCGACGTGCGTAACAGCCTGGCCGACATCGGCAAGGCCCATCGGATGCTGGGTTACGCCCCTACCCATCGCATAGACCAGGGATTGCAGTTGGCGATTCCTTGGTATGTCCAGAACTGCAAGGTTTCATCATGATCATCTGCGTCATGGGCCAACAGTACGCCTTATACATTGGAAGAACTTTTCGTGGAAATGGCACGAGAAGGCCTAAAATTAACTGAGCGAAATGAATTGATAAGAAGAGTTGATAAAACCCATGATTACCATTCAAATATTCAACATGAGTAATCTCGTGTGAAACTGGGCCGCAATCTGCTGGCGGGGATTGCCAGTTCGGCTTGGTCAGCGCTGGTTGGCTTGACGGTTGTTCCTTTTTATCTCAAATATCTCGGAATAGAAGCCTACGGTCTAATTGGGTTTTTTCTGACGACCCAGGCGTTGCTTCAACTCCTTGACATGGGTATGGCTCCGACCATCAACCGGGAGGTTGCGAGATATTCAGCCTCTGGAAATTTGCAGGAATCAGGGACACTGTTGCATACGTTGGCCATGGTTTACTGGGCGATGGCTGTGGCAATCGCCGTGCTGATCGCGGCGGTCGCGCCATGGATTGCGCAATACTGGATCCAGTCCAGACAACTCTCGGCGCAAACAGTCTCACATGCAGTGGTGTTAATGGGACTGGTGGTGGCCTGCCGCTGGCCGATCGGCTTGTATCAGGGGGCGCTGATTGGCGCGGAACGTTTGACGGTACTGAGTGGCATCAATATTGTCATGACCACAGCTGGAAGCGTGGGGGCGGTGGCAGTGCTTGCTCTTGTCTCGCCCACCATTGAGGCATTTTTTGTATGGCAGGCTTGCATGGGTCTGGTTTATGCAGTAGCAATACGCGGGGCTGCCTGGCGAATAATTGGAAAAGTTAAAAAAATAAGTTTTGATATTGATAAGTTGAAAAGCGTATGGCGGTTTACTGCCAATATGAGCGGCATTGGACTGACGGCACTGGTCATTACGCAGTTAGACAAGGTGATACTCAGCAAAACGTTGGGATTGGAAGAGTTTGGCCACTACATGCTGGCTATGGTGGTTGTAACTGGTTTGCAGGTTTTTATCACCCCCCTGTTCAATGTCATTTATCCTCGTTTTTCCGCACTGGTCGTTAATGGTGAGATCGGGGAACTGATCAATCTATACCGATTGGGAACGCGTATGCTCGCAACGGTGCTTTTCCCTATCGCCATGGTATTGGCCATTTTCGCAGAGGATTTGGTGCTGGTTTGGACAGGTAATCCGACTATAGCATCAAGCGTAGCACCAATAATGGCTTTAATGGCTTTGGGTTCGGCCGTGCACGGAACCATGTATTTCCCATATGCACTGCAATTGGCTTTTGGAATGCCGAGGCTGGCGCTGACAATCAATACTATCCTGATGACAGTGATGGTCCCTTTGATTATTGGTTTTTCACTGCAATATGGGGCGCTAGGCGGTGCTATGGCATGGCTTGTATTACACGTGTCGTACCTGTTATTGGGAACGTGGATGACACATCGCCACCTGCTAAAAGGAACTGGAACTCAATGGCTTTTCCACGACGTCGGTATACCGTTTGCACTCTCTGTCCTGGCTGGCCTGACAGGGCATTACGCCGTCAGCGATGCGGAATACTCTTTCTTGGTGAAATTAATTTATTTGATGGGGCTATCTCTCGTGGTAGTCGTTATTTCCATTTTTACTCTGCCAGAAAAATCGAAGACTATTTTTTTTGGTATATTCAAAAAAACTTGAAGAGAAAATCAAGAGAGGCAATGCCACTTCATGAATGATGCAAAACACGTAAAGCAAGGTCCTATTTACTATTCGCAGTTCGGCGAAGATAAAATTCTTTCAAAAATCTTTAGTCAGGTAGATAAAGGTTTATGCATTGAGGTAGGGGCAAATGATGGGGTTAATGACAGCACATCGTTGTTTTTTGAAAAGCTTGGTTGGAGTTGTATTCTGATTGAGCCCAACCCCGTGCTGTGTCAATCAATTCGCAATTCAAGAGACGCTAAGCTTGTGGAATTGGCTGCTTCCGATCGGGAGGGCGAGGCTATTCTTCATGTGGCTAGTGGCGCGGAGAGGGCACATGGAGTGTCCACAATAAGCTCCGAACAAGAGGCGCTAGAAAAAATCAGGTTGTATGGATTCACGTATGAGGATGTGAAGGTTAAAACCCAGACACTCGATAAAATACTGGAAGATCTGAAGATAGATGGTGTAATCCATTTTATTTCCATTGATGTGGAAGGGCATGAAGTGGCGGTGCTGAATGGATTTTCAATTGAAAATTGGCGACCAACAATAATTATATTGGAGGATAATTCGAATTTTGAAGATATTAGAGTTTGTAACTATCTGAGAAAATTCGGCTACATCCCATTTATGCGAACTGGAGTAAATGACTGGTACGCGCATGGAGGCAATAGGGCACTTGTGACCTTGCGAAGCAGGATTAAATATAATCTGACTTCGATAAAAGAGCGGGTCAAGTCTCGTATAAAACGCATTCCCGGCGTTATGGTCTTCAAGAAATTGATACTAAATTAACCGCTCAGGCTGCACCCGTCTTGGATTGATGCGGCTGGCCATCAATAATTAATTCGCGACCTCATGTCTGCTGCGACGAGCCCCTCATATCAATAGAAACATCTGATTGCATGGTAATGCGTCTTTCAATTTGTATTCCAACCTACAACTTCGGAGGCTTTATTGGCGAGACGCTGGATAGCTTGCTGCCGCAGGTTTCCGATGAGGTGGAGGTTGTTGTCCTGGATGGTGGTTCCACGGACGACACGGGCGACGTTGTAGCTGTCAGAATGCAGCATCACAAGCAGTTGACATATTACCATCAAGATTTTCGGGGTGGAATTGATGCGGATATTGAAAAGGTGATCAGTCTTGCCCACGGTCAATATTGTTGGCTATTTTCAGCAGACGATATTATGATGCCCGGTGCAGTAAAGAAAGTACTCCAGGCGATAAGATCGCATCATGAAATATATGTTTGCGAGCATGTGTTGTGCAGTTTTCAGATGAAGCCGATTTGCGAGTACCCACCATTAAATAATACGTGTGGCCCGGCAACATTTGATCTTGCAGATAGTCAGCAAAAAAGAAAATATTTTAGAATGGCCAGAACCAGTGAGGCGTTTTTTAGTTTTTTATCAATCCCTATTTTTAGAAAAGATGTATGGGATCGTGTGAAAATACCCGCCTCTTTTTATGGGACGTGCTGGGTGGTTGCTGGGCGACTGCTGGCTTCCGTCCCTGACGGGATAAAAGTTAGTTATTTGTCTGAAAAGCTGCTTTTTAAGCGCGGCGGAAACGATTCCTTTTTGGATCGCGGAATTGTTAATCGCTGTAGAATTGGGATTGAAGCTTTCCAACATATTGGTAATACCATATTTGGTGTCGACTCGGAAGAGGCGTTTCACATCAGGCGGGTGTTGCGATTTGATATTCCGTTGAAAATTTTGCTTGTTGCCAAGTTGAGAGCTGCGCAAAATCCTGAGGTGGAAGATAGAGCTGTTCTGGATAGGATTGTTGCGCTGCATTACTCTGATCCAGGCTGGCGTAACTTCTTTAACCGCAATGCATACAAAATTGCCCCGGTTCAGGTTTTGGCCGCCGGATCCTGGCTTAAAAGGCAGTTCGCGAGGTGAGAGAATTGCTTGCGCCTAAAATCCAGCCTGTCAAGCTATCCATTTGTATTGCCACTTACAACCGTGGGCCATTCATTGCGATGACGCTCGACTCAATCCTTCCTCAGCTAACTCAAGATGTGGAGTTGGTTGTTGTGGATGGAGCGTCGCCCGACAATACATCTGAAGTTATGGCTGCATATGTATCTCAGCATCCCCATATTCGCTACTATCGCGAAGAGGTCAACTCTGGTGTCGATCAAGACTACGACAAGACGGTCAACTATGCTAATGGTGAGTATTGCTGGCTGATGACCGATGACGACTTGATCGTGCCAAACGCTGTTTCGCGGATCCTTGATGCGCTCAAAGATGGGCTTGACCTTGTTGTAGTTAATTCAGAAGTCTGCAACGTAGACTTTTCAGAAATCCTGGAGCCGCGACTACTTAATATCGCAAGGGACAATGAATATATCGAAGGTAAGCATGAAAGTCTTTTTGCTGAAGTCGGGAGCTATTTATCATTTATTGGCGGGGTAATTGTCAGGCGTGCGTTCTGGTTGGGGCGTGACCGTGTTTCCTACTATGGAACACTCTTTGTGCATTTCGGGGTGATCTTTCAATCGCCTCCCATTCGAGCGGTCAGGGTAATTGCAGATCCCTTGATAAAAATTCGATATGGCAACGCGATGTGGACTGCACGTGGTTTTGAGATATGGATGTTCAAGTGGCCGGAATTGGTATGGTCTTTCCAGGGCATATCCGATGAGAGTAAGCGGCTGGTCTGCCCCCGAAGGCCTTATCTTGAAGGCAAGAAACTGTTCTTGTACCGAGCCATCGGTGGCTATTCAGTTAACGAATATTCGAGATTTTTATCGATTTCGATGACGGGGTTGAAAGCCATCAGGGCATACGCCATTGCAATATGCCCGGCTGTACTTTCGAATTTTATTTCTGCTGTTTATTGTGTAATAAACAGAAAAAACACCCGTACTGGAATGTATAACCTTGTTCGAAGCCCCCACGCAAATTGGGCGACAAGGGTTCTTGCTCGTTTAATGGGCGTGCCGCGCTCGTAGAGACTGTGCTGGTTGCCAGCGTGGAGGGCGAGGGTGCCGATTTGCAGGTGTCGCGCAGATGTTGTGTAGTGAACTGGTTTGAAGATAAAGGACTTGCTATGTACAAGAAAGTTACCAAGTGCAGAATTTGTGGCAATGAGAATTTGGAGCTCTTGATCGATCTGGGAGAGCAGATGCTGACTGGAGTGTTCCCGAAGGAAAAGGGGGAAAAACTCACAGTGGGGCCGTTGCGCTTGGTGAAATGCATGGGGGGGGATCACACATGCGGCCTGGTACAGCTGGAGCACTCTTATGACTCGGGAGAGATGTATGGCGAGAACTATGGTTACCGCTCTGGTCTCAATGCGAGCATGGTGGCGCATCTTCATGGCAAGGTAGCGCACATTCAGGAACTGGTTTCCCTGAAGCCGGGTGACCTGGTTGTCGACATTGGTAGCAACGACGGCACTACCTTGGCGGCCTACCCACAAGAGCTTGATCTGGTGGGTATTGACCCAACAGGTGTCAAGTTTCACACCTATTACCCTGCGCACGTTCAGCTTATCCCTGAGTTTTTCTCGGCTCAATTGTTAAAGGAGCGCTTTTCCGGGAAAAAGGCAAAAGTAGTGACATCCTTCTCCATGTTCTATGACCTGGAGGCGCCGATAGACTTCATGCGTGAGATTCATGAGGTGCTGGCGGATGACGGGATATGGGTTTTTGAGCAAAGCTACATGCCCACCATGCTGGCCACCAATTCTTATGACACCGTGTGCCATGAACACTTGGAGTTCTATGCTTTGCGTCAGATCAAATGGATGACAGACAAGGTGGGCTTCAAGATCATCGATGTTGAATTTAACGATGTGAATGGCGGTAGCTTTTCAGTGACTGTGCGCAAGTCGTCTGCTGACGACGCCACTGAACCTGCTGTTCAAAAAATATTGGATGATGAGCGCGCGAGCGGACTTGATACGCTGGCGCCCTTCAAGGCTTTCGCAGATCGTGTTTCTCAATCGAAGCAGGATTTACTGAACTTTATTGAGTCTGCCAAGGCAGAGGGTAAAACGATCGCAGCGCTCGGTGCCTCTACCAAAGGCAACGTCTTGCTTCAGTATTGCGGCCTCACGGCCACTGAGATTCCCTATGTAGGCGAGGTAAATTCAGAGAAATTCGGATGCTATACACCGGGCACCTGGATTCCAATTATTTCCGAGAAAGAGCTTTTGGCGAGACAGCCTCATTACTTGATCGTATTGCCATGGCATTTCAGGAAATTCTTTGAAAATTCCAGGATGCTTGCTGCGCAGAATCTGGTGTTTCCTCTTCCAGCGCTTTCGGTCAGGGCGGCAAATAAATGAATCTGGATTCGCATTGAAATTGCAGAGGGTGACCGCACAAACATGCTTTCTCTGAGAATCATTGGCAGTGAACTCCATTGATGTGATCATTGTCAATTGGAATGCAGGTTGGCAACTCCGCGCATGTGTTGACTCTGTCGTTCAACACGCCGCCACAGTGGTAAAAAAAATAATCGTGGTGGACAACGGCTCAGTAGATGGATCGGACCGCAATATTGAAAGCTTGTCCAGTGTTACCGTGATTCACGCAGGCGCCAATCTGGGGTTCGGCAAGGCCTGCAATCTGGGCTCGCAGAACGCCGATAGCGAATACCTGTTGTTCCTCAATCCCGATGCTGCGTTATATGCAGACACTTTGCCCAAGGCGTTGTCTTATATGCAAGACCCTGCCAACGCCAGCGTAGGCATATGCGGGGTGCAATTACTGGATGAAGCCGGCCACATATCGCGCAGCTGCACACGCTTTCCCTCAGCGCTCGGATTTGTCACGCACGCAGTGGGACTGGATCGTATTTTTCCTCGACTGGGCCACTTCATGGCCGAGTGGGACCATGCACAAACCCGCGAAGTGGATCACGTGATTGGCGCTTTCTTTCTGGTCCGGCGCGCCTTGTTTGAAGCCTTGGGTGGATTTGACGAGCGTTTTTTCGTCTATCTGGAGGATCTGGACTTTTCTTGTCGTGCCCGGCGGGCCGGATGGCGCAGCGTGTATTTGGCCGATATGCAGGCTTTTCATGCGGGCGGCGGTACATCCAATCAAGTGAAAGCGCGCCGCTTGTTTTATTCGCTGCGCAGCCGTTTGTTGTACGCGTTCAAGCATTTCTCGTGGCTGGGGGCTGTGGGGGTGTTGTTGGCCACGCTTTTGGTGGAGCCGTGGTCCCGATCGGTTCTGGCTCTGCTGCGGCGTTCATGGTCGGGGTTGAAAGAGACTTGGGCCGCCTACGGTCTGCTGTGGCGCTGGCTGCCGCAGTGGGTGTTCAAAGGGGTTACCCGTTGAAGATGATCAAGGTACTGGCGCTACCCAAATACGGCCGCATGGGGGCATCGTCGCGGCTGCGGTTCGCGCAGTACCTGCCCTGGCTGCAGCAAGAGGGCGTACAGATCACGGCGCAGCCGTTACTGTCTGACGAACTGCTGCTGGCGCGCTACCAGCGCGGCAGCTACGGCCTGTGGCCGCTGTTGCGGGCCTATGCAGGCCGTTGGAAAACCCTGCTGCAACGCCGTCACTTTGATGTGCTGTGGATTGAAAAGGAGGCCTTGCCCTGGCTGCCTTTGTGGCTGGAACTTGCGTTGTTGCGCGGTGTTCCGTATGTGCTGGACTACGACGACGCCATTTTTCACAACTATGACCAGCACCCGAATTCCTGGGTCAGGCGACTGTTTGGCCGGCGGCTGGACAAGCTGATGGCCGGGGCGACCCTGGTGGTAAGCGGCAACCATTACCTGGCGCAGCGCGCGCGCGATGCGGGGGCCCCACGGGTGGAGGTGGTACCCACGGTGATCGATTTAGACCGCTATGCCTACATGCCGAAAAGCCAGGCAGGGGTGCCCGCAGCCGATAAGCTGCCGCGCATCGTATGGATTGGCTCACCGGCCACAGTGCACTACCTGCAGGTGCTCCACGAACCTTTGCGGGCGTTGGCAGAGCGTCATGCGTATGTACTCCGGATTATTGGTGGCGGTGCGGTGGAACTGCCCGGTGTGCAGGTGGAGGTGCTGCCATGGTCCGAAGCCACTGAAGTTGAAAACATCGGCACCTGCGACGTGGGCGTGATGCCCTTGCTGGATTCCTTTTGGGAGCGGGGCAAGTGCGGCTACAAGCTGATTCAGTACATGGCCTGTGGGTTGCCGGTTGTGGCGTCCAACGTGGGGGTTAATTCCGAGATTGTGCAGGATGGCGAGAACGGTTTTCTGGCCAGCACACCCGACGAGTGGGTAGCGGCGCTCGGCAAGTTGCTGGAAAACCAGTCTTTGCGCGCTCAAATGGGCCTGGCCGGTCGCCAGTTGGTGGAGCGTTGCTATTGCATTCAGCAAACCGGGCCGCGGATGGCAAAGTTGCTGCATATCTCAGGTGGGGGGCGCTGAGCATGTGCGGACTTGCAGGGTATTTCAGCGGCCAGTGGCCGGCCGATGGGGAGCAGGCCTCAGCCCGGCTCAAAGCCATGACCGATGCGATTGCCCACCGTGGCCCGGATTCGGATGGCTACTGGCTGGATGCGGCCACCTGTATGGCGCTGGGGCATCGCCGCCTGGCAATTTTGGAGCTATCGGCCGCTGGTGCGCAGCCGATGCACGCCGCGAGCGGCCGCTATGTCATTGCCTACAACGGTGAAATTTACAACCACCTGGATTTGCGGGCCGACCTGCAAAAAAGTGGGCAGTCACCGGCCTGGCGTGGGCATTCAGATACCGAAACCTTGCTGGCGGGGTTTGATGCCTGGGGCATTCAGGGCGCAGTAGAGCGTACGGTGGGCATGTTTGCCTTTGCCGTTTGGGACCGCCAGGAACGCATGCTCACGCTGGGACGCGATCGCCTGGGGGAAAAGCCGCTTTACTATGGTTGGCAGGGCAGTGGCAGCTCTGCTGTCTTCCTGTTCGGTTCAGAGTTGAAGGCCTTGCGTGCGCACCCGGCGTTTGGGGCGCAAATCAACCGCGACGCCCTGTGCCTCTACATGCGGCACAACAATGTGGGGGGCTCGCATTCCATTTACCAGGGCATCCACAAGCTGCCGCCGGGCACGCTGCTCACGGTGTCGCGGCAGACGCCTGAGCCAGTGATTCGGCCCTATTGGTCGGGTGCAGAGGTTGCCAGGTGCGGCGTGGCACAGCCGTTTGGCGGCACCTCCGGCGAGGCGGTGGATGCGCTGGAGGCCTTGCTGAAAGACGCGGTGCGTCAGCAAATGATGGCCGATGTGCCGCTGGGCGCCTTTTTGTCCGGCGGGGTGGACTCTTCTGCCGTGGTGGCACTGATGCAGACCCAGTCGTTGCGACCGGTCAAGACTTTTTCCATCGGTTTTCACGAGGCGGCCTACAACGAGGCCGAGCATGCCAAGGCGGTGGCGCAGCACCTGGGCACCGAGCATACCGAGCTGTATGTGACGCCCGAGCAGGCCATGGCCGTTATTCCGCGCCTGCCCACGCTGTATGACGAACCGTTTGCCGATTCTTCGCAAATCCCGACCTTCCTGGTCAGCCAGCTGGCGCGTCAGCACGTCACGGTGTCGCTATCGGGCGATGCCGGCGATGAGCTGTTTGGTGGCTACAACCGTTATCAGCTCACGGCGAGCCTTTGGCGCAAGCTGTCGGCGGCGCCACTGCCACTACGCCGTGCAGCGGCCTGGGGGTTGACAAGGTTTTCTCCGCAAAGCCTGAACTCCCTGGCAGCGCTGATGCCAGCCAGCGCCCGCTGGGCCCATATGGGCGACAAGCTGCACAAGGGGGCGGGCGTGATGGCGGGCCGTACAGTGGAGGACCTGTACCTCGGGATGGTGTCCGACTGGCACGATCCAGCGGCTGTGGTGATCGGCGGCCGTGAGCCTGCTACCTTGTTGAGGGGGCGGCGGCCAGACTTGCCCGGGCTCACCGATGTGGAGCGCATGATGGCCCTCGATATGCTGTCCTATTTACCCGATGACATACTCACCAAGGTAGACCGGGCCGCCATGGGTGTCAGCCTGGAAACGCGTGTGCCGTTTCTGGACCACCGGGTGGTGGAATTCGCCTGGCGACTGCCGCTGCACTACAAGCTGCGCCAGGAAGGCGGGCGCTACACCACCAAGTGGGCGCTGCGGCAGGTGCTGTACCGCCATGTGCCGCAGGCGTTAATCGACCGTCCCAAGATGGGGTTTGGCGTGCCGATTGACCGCTGGTTGCGTGGGCCGCTGCGTGACTGGGCGGAAGACTTGCTGAGCGAGACGCGCCTCAAGCGGGAGGGCTATTTCAAACCTGCTCCCATTCGGCAGAAGTGGGCCGAACATCTGGGCGGGCAGCGCAATTGGGCTCCGCATTTATGGACCGCGCTCATGTTCCAGGCCTGGCTCCAGGCTAATCACGCATGACACACACACTGATGTTCGTGGTGAATGTGGATTGGTTTTTCCTGTCTCATCGCTTGCCGATCGCCCTGGAGGCTCAGCGGCAGGGTTATCAGGTGCACATTGCCACAGGTTTGACCGACAGGCTTGATGAACTCCAGCGCCATGGACTCGTGGTACACCCCCTGGCGCTGGACCGCAGTAGCGTTGGTTTGGGCAATGCGTGGCGTACGGTGGCTCAGCTGTGGAGGGTCTTCAGGGCCGTGCGGCCCGACGTGGTGCATTTGGTCACCATCAAGCCCGTACTCCTGGGCGGCCTGGTGGCGCGGCTGGCAGGGGTGCCTGCAGTCGTGGCGGCAGTGTCGGGTCTGGGTTTTGTATTCATGGCGCACGGCGCCAAGGCAAAGGTGCGTCGCTGGCTGGTGGGCGCACTGTACCGCGTGGCTTTGGGCCATCGCAACCTGAAGGTGATTTTCCAGAACCCTGACGATCTGCGCAGCCTGGCCAAGGTAGCGGATTTGCCTGATAGCCGGGTAACCATGATTCGTGGCTCGGGAGTGGATCTGGAGCGCTATATCCCCCAGCCGTTGCCGGGGGGCGTGCCGGTGGTGGTGCTGGCGGCGCGTTTGCTGGCCGACAAGGGTGTACTCGAATTTGTGCAGGCGGCGCGTTTGCTCAAGCAGCGGGGCTGCCACGCGCGGTTTGCCCTGGTGGGCACGGTTGATCCGGCCAACCCGACCAGCTTTACACAAGCCGAGGTGGATGCCTGGGTTACCGAGGGCGTGGTGGAGTGGTGGGGGCATCGCTCAGACATGCCTCAGGTGCTGGTGGCTGCGCAGTTGGTAGTGCTGCCTTCCTACCGCGAGGGTTTGCCCAAGGTGCTGCTGGAGGCGGCGGCTTGCGGGCGGGCTGTGGTTACGACCGATGTGCCCGGTTGCCGCGACGCCATCGACCCTGGTGTCACTGGTGTATTGGTTCCCGTGTGCAACGCTGCGGCGCTGGCCGATGCGATGGAGGTCTTGATCAACAGCCCTGCGCGGTGCCAGGCCATGGGCGACGCAGGACGTGCGCTGGCCGAAAGCGCTTTCGATGAGCGACAGGTGGTGGCTGCGCATTTGCGCATCTACCAGGAACTGGTCGACAAATCATGAAAGTGCTGGTGACGGGAGCGAACGGCTTTGTGGGCGGTGCGGTCTGGCGCAGGCTCCATGGCATGCGTGATGTCCAGGCAGTGGGCTGTGTGCGCCGGGCGGTTGCGTTCGCGGAGGTGGATGCATTGGTAGCAAGCGTGGGCGACCTGTCTGTATCGACCGATTGGTCATCGGCCCTGTCCGGCGTCGAGGTGGTTGTTCACGCTGCGGCCCGGGTGCATGTGATGCAAGACGCTGCCACCGATCCGCTGGAGGAGTTTCGCCGCGTCAATGTGCTGGGTACCTTGCAGCTGGCAAGGCAGGCGGCGGCCGCTGGTGTGCGACGGTTTGTGTTCATCAGTTCCATCAAGGTCAATGGCGAGGCGACTCAGCCGGGCCATCCGTTCACGGCAGACGATGCGCCCGCTCCGCTGGATGCTTACGGTATTTCCAAAATGGAGGCCGAGCAGGGGCTGCGCGAACTGGCCGCGCAAACCGGATTGGAGCTTGTCATCATTCGCCCGCCGCTGGTGTACGGCCCGGGGGTGAAGGCCAATTTCCAGGCCATGATGCGCTGGCTGGCGCGCGGCATGCCTTTGCCGTTGGGCGCCATTCACAACCTGCGCAGTCTGGTGGCCCTGGACAATCTGGTGGATTTGATCGTGACTTGCCTCAATCACCCGGCCGCCGCAAATCAGACGTTTTTGGTGTCCGACGGTGAAGACCTGTCGACCTCGCAATTGCTGCGGCGCATGGGGCAGGCCCTGGGCAAGCCGGCACGCCTGATCCCCGTTCCGTCTGCGCTGCTCAAGCTCGGTGCGGCTTCGGTGGGCAAGCCGGCTGTGGCGCAGCGCTTGTGCGGGTCTTTGCAGGTCGACATCTCCAAAACACGGCAGTTGCTGGGGTGGCGTCCGCCGGTGTCAGTTGATGCGGGGCTGAAAAAAGCCGCGGAGGGCTATTTGCGTGAAGCGTCTGTTTGATTTGGTGCTGGCCCTGTGCGCCGCCGTGATTCTGCTGCTGCCATTAATGGTGGTGGCCCTGGCGGTGCGCCTGACTTCGCCGGGGCCGGTCCTGTACTGGTCAGACCGGGTGGGCAAGGGCAACAGGATTTTCAAAATGCCCAAATTTCGCAGCATGCGAATGGGCACGCCGGCTGTGGCCACGCATCTGCTGGAGGACCCCAAGGCCTATCTCACGCCCATAGGTTCTTTTCTTCGAAAAAGCAGCCTGGACGAGTTACCGCAGTTGTGGAGCATTATCAGGGGCGATATGAGTTTTGTCGGGCCCCGGCCCGCGTTGTTTAATCAGCATGATTTGATTGCCCTGCGTACCCAATATGGTGTGGATAAGCTCCTTCCCGGCTTGACGGGCTGGGCTCAGGTGAATGGGCGGGACGAATTACCCGTTTTCCAAAAGGTCCAGCTTGATACCGAATACGTGCGGCGCCAGTCGCTGTTTTTTGATATGAAGATAATCGGCCTGACTTTCTACCGGGTGATCAGGCGGGACAGTATTACCCATTAATAATGAATTGCTGAAAATAATCATCCAGGCGAATTCGTGTGATTTAATATAAGGCACATTGTTTTAACAAGGAACGCGGCCATGAGCAATCTGATCGATATTCAAACCCAAATTGAAAAACTTCAAAAACAGGCCAACGACATCAAAGTCCGGGAGTTTGATAAAACCGTTCAGGACATCCTCGCCAAAATGCAGGCCTTCGGCATTACCCTGAAGGATCTGCAGCCCGGCAAGGGGCGTGGCCGCAAAGCCAAAGTTGCACCCCTGAAAAAACCTGCTGGCAAAGGCGCTGCCAAGAAACCGGGAATTGCCGTTGCCGCCAAATACCGCGGCCCCGAGGGCCAGACCTGGAGCGGTCGCGGTTTGACGCCGCGCTGGCTTGCAACGCTGCTAACCGAGGGGCGGACCAAAGAAGATTTCGCCATCAAGGACTGATCCGGCGCAACAAGTTACATGCAGCAAATAATCCTGGCGTGGCCGCGCGCCGTCAAGCGGCTGGTGGTGGCCGGGCTGGATGTGGTGATGGCGGTGGCTGCCACCTGGCTGGCATTTTCCCTGCGCCTGGATGAACCTCACATTCCTCAGCGTGCTGAAGAATGGTGGGTGTATGCGCTGTGCCCCCTGCTGGCGCTGCCCGTCTTCATCAAGTTTGGGCTCTACCGCGCCATTTTCAGGTACACCGGCCGGGCCGCACTGGTGGCAACCACGCAGGCGATTGCCGTCTATGGCGTGTTGTTGCTGGCCGCCCTGATGTGGCTGCAGTGGCCCAATGTGCCGCGCAGCCTGGGTATTTTGCAGCCCCTGATCTTTTTGTTATTGGTCGGCTCCAGCCGGGCCATGGCCCGGTTCTGGCTGGCGGGCCTGGGCCACCCACATCGAACAGCCGAAGGGCGCTTGCTGATATTTGGTGCCGGTACGGCAGGCGTGCAGACGGCCTCGGCGATCGAGGACTCGGGGCAGTATGTGCTGTTGGGTTTTGTGGACGATGACCCGGGAAAAGTGGGGCGCGATATCAACGGCGTGCCTGTTTTTTCGCCGGCGCAGGTCTCGGGCCTGGTGCTGTACCAGGGGGTGACCGACATCCTGCTGGCCCTGCCCAGTGCCTCCCGGGAGCGCCGCAATGCGATTATTGACAGCTTGAGCGAGTTACCGGTTCACGTCCGGTCGCTGCCGGGTCTGGCCGATCTGGCCAGTGGCCGTGTCACCGTGCGTGATTTCCGTGAGCTGGATGTGGAGGACCTGCTGGGCCGGGACCCGGTGCCCCCTGATGCCGAATTGCTGGCGCGCGACCTGACGGGCAAGGTGGTGCTGGTCACCGGTGCGGGCGGCAGCATCGGCAGCGAGCTGTGCCGGCAAATTGCGCTGCAGCAACCCCGCCAGCTGCTGCTGCTGGACCACAACGAGTTTGGCTTGTACAGCATCCACCAGGAACTGCTGGCCCTGTGTTCGGTGCAGGGCCTCAGGATCGAGCTGGTGCCCCTGCTGGGCAGTGTCGCCAATTACCCGCGCATGGCGGCGCTCTGCCAGCGCTACCGGCCGGTCACGGTTTACCACGCGGCGGCCTACAAGCATGTGCCGCTCGTGGAAAGCAACGCCAGCGAAGGTATTGCAAACAATGTGTTCGGCACCTTCAACATGGCCCGGGCGGCGATAGAGCAAGGCGCCAGCCGCTTTGTGCTGGTGTCTACCGACAAGGCCGTCAGGCCGACCAATGTGATGGGGGCCAGCAAACGCATGGCTGAGCTGGTGCTGCAGGCGCTGGCCGCCGAGACGGCACCAATGCTTTGTGGCGGTGGTGGCAGCACTGAAGCGCCACCACGCGGAGTGGTCAACCAGACCTGTTTCACCATGGTGCGTTTCGGCAACGTGCTGGACTCAAGCGGTAGCGTGGTCCCGCTGTTTCGCCGGCAGATCGCGGAAGGCGGGCCGCTGACGGTCACGCATGCCGAGGTCACCCGCTACTTCATGACCATTCCGGAAGCCGCCCAGCTGGTGCTGCAGGCCGGTGCCATGGCCAGCGGCGGTGACGTGTTCGTGCTCGACATGGGCGCGCCGGTCAAGATACTGGATCTGGCGCGCCGCATGGTTGAGCTGTCGGGCCTGACAGTGCGCGACGCCGAATCGCCGGACGGTGACATCGACATTGAAGTCACCGGCTTGCGCCCTGGCGAAAAGCTGTACGAGGAATTGCTGATTGGGAACAACCCGCAAGCAACCGCGCATCCCCGCATCATGAAGGCGCATGAATCCCTGGCGCCGTGGCCGCAGCTGTCGGCCGAATTGAGGGCGCTGGGCGTGGCGGTGCAGCAGGATGACCTGGCCGCCATCAACGGCCTGCTGGCACGGCATGTGCAGGGTTACAGCCCCAAACCGGGCGCGTCCTGAGGGACCGGCACGGGTATTTAGGGGCCGGCACGCGCATGCGGCACAATTTGCACATTGACTTTTCCTGAATAACTGCCATGACCCAACCCACCGTAACCGCTGACGATCCTGACCTGTCCCATGTAGGCCCGCGCGACAAGGCCGAAATCCTGGCCCAGGCGCTGCCCTACATCCGCAAGTTCCATGGCAAGACCATGGTCATCAAATACGGCGGCAACGCAATGACCGACCCGGCGCTGCAGGCCGACTTTGCCGAAGATGTGGTGCTGCTCAAGCTGGTCGGCATGAACCCGGTGGTGGTGCATGGTGGCGGCCCGCAGATTGAGGCGGCGCTGAACCGCCTGGGCAAGAAGGGCCATTTCATCCAGGGCATGCGGGTGACCGACGAGGAAACCATGGAGGTCGTGGAGTGGGTGCTGGCCGGTCAGGTGCAGCAGGACATCGTCGGCCTGATCAACCAGGCCGGCGGCAAGGCGGTCGGCCTGACGGGGCGCGATGGCGGCCTGATCCGCGCGCAAAAGCTCAAGATGGTGGACAAGGACGACCCGGCCAAAGAGCATGACATCGGCTTTGTCGGCGACATCGTCAGTATTGACCCCAGCGTGGTCAAGGCGCTGCAGGATGACGCCTTCATTCCTGTGATCAGCCCGATAGGCTTTGGCGAGTCCAATGAAAGCTACAACATCAATGCCGACGTGGTGGCGGGCAAGCTGGCGACCGTGCTCAAGGCCGAAAAGCTGGTGCTGCTGACCAACACGCCCGGCGTGCTGAACAAGGCGGGTGAGCTGCTGACCGACCTGACGGCGCGCGAGATTGACGACCTCTTTGCCGATGGCACGATTTCGGGCGGCATGCTGCCCAAGATCGAGGGTGCGCTGGACGCGGCCAAGAGCGGCGTCAATTCGGTCCACATCATTGACGGCCGGGTTCCGCACGCCATGCTGCTGGAAATTTTGACCGATCAGGCCTACGGCACGATGATCCGGTCGCACTAGTGACCTGTAACGGAGAAAAGAGAGTGAACTTTTCCCTGTGTAGAGTGCTTCCGATTCAATCGTTACAGTCCACTAGACCCATGATGGCGCGTCCGGACCCTTCTCAAGCAGCCACCGTGGAACCGGCTTTGCCGGGCCACAGGTGGCGCCCCCTTGAGGGGGAGGCGCCGAAGGCGCTTCGGGGGGGAGCCTAGATGAGACTCCTGCTTGTTGAAGACGATGTGATGCTGGCCAGCGGCATCAAGCTGGGGCTCAGCGACGCCGGATATGCGGTCGACTGGGTCGGCAGCGCCGAGCGCGCCGAAGAGGTGTTGCAGGGCGAGACCTTCGATGCCGCCATCATTGACATCGGCCTGCCCCGGCTCGACGGGCTGGAACTCACGCGGCGCCTGAGGCGCGGCGGCTTGGCCATGCCGGTGCTCATTCTGACGGCGCGCGATGCGCTGCAGGATCGCGTGCAGGGGCTGGACATCGGCGCTGACGACTACATGGTCAAGCCCTTTGAGCTGCCCGAGCTGCTGGCGCGCCTGCGCGCCTTGCTGCGCCGCTCGCAGGCCGCCACCAGCGCCACCCTGAGCTTTGGTGCGCTGGAGCTGGACACGGCCAACCGCCAGGCCCACGCCAACGGCCAGCTGATCGAGCTGGGCCCGCGCGAATGGACCGTGATGGAGTACCTGCTGATCAATGCCCCCAAGCCCGCCAGCAAGGACAAGCTGCTGCAGGCCCTGACCGGCTGGGACAAGGAGATCACGCCCAACGCCATCGAGGTCTATATCTCGCGCCTGCGCGGCAAGCTGGAGCCGCATGGCATTGCCGTGCGCTCCATCCGGGGTTTTGGTTACCGCCTGGAGTTGCGCGAGGTTTCGCCAGGTGCCGGTGTGGAGTAGTGTGCGTATGAGCTCCCCCGGCCGTGCCTGGTTTGCCCGGTTAAGCGACCTGGTACGCCACCTGAGTAGTGGTCTGAATACTGGCCTGAAGAGCCGCCTTCACGCCAGCGCTTTCCATGTCGTCAACAGCCGGCTGATGCCCGCCGCCATGAAGTCGGGCCTGCAGCGCAGGTTGCTGCTGCTGCTGCTCGTTCCGCTTGGTATTTTTGCACTGGTGAGTATTTACTTTGACTACCAGACCGCTGGCAACGTGGCCTTGCAAAAAGACGAGCAACTGCTGCGGCTGATTCCCCTGCTGACCGATTCGGTAGTGGCGCCCGGTGCCACGCCGGACAGCGCGCCGGTGCTGCTGCTCGCCCCCGCACTGGAGGACTTCATCAAGGGTCTTGCCGGCTCCGCGGGCTTTCGCATTTCCGATGCCAAGGGCGGGTTTCTGGCGGGCGACCCCTGGATCGCCGACATCCTGCCGGCGACCCGTGAGCCGGAGTTTCACAGCATGGAGGACGGCGGCGTGACTTACCGCATTGCGGTGCAGCGCGTGAACACCGTGGCCGGCGAGCTGATCGTGCAGCTGGCCGACGGCTCGGACCCGCGCCAGCAGTGGGTGCGCTCCATCCTGCTCAAGGTGCTGTTGCCCAATTTCATTCTGGTGGTGGCGGCGGGGTTTGCCGTCAACTGGGCCGTCACGCGCGCGCTCAAGCCGCTGATTGATTTGAAGGAAGCCGTGGAGCGCCGCAGCCCGCGGGACCTGAGCGCCATCGACCCGCTCACCACGCCGGCCGAGGTGCAGCCGCTGGTGAGCGCCCTGAATCGCCTGTTTGGCCTCGTCAATGACCAGGCCGACGGACAGCGTCGCTTTGTCGCCGACGCTGCGCACCAGTTGCGTACTCCGCTGGCCGGGCTGCAGGCCCAAGTCGAGGCGTGGGCGCAGGCCGCGCGGGCCAAAGGGGCGGACGGCGCCATCCTGCTGTCTGCCGACAAGATCATCAAGCTGCGCAGCGCCACGAGGCGTACCTCGCAACTGGCCAACCAGTTGCTGGCACTGTCGCGCGCTGACGCGTCGGCCATGGGCGCCCAGCCCACGCAGCGGGTGGACCTCAAGGACCTGTGCGAATCGATTTTGCCCCTGCATCTGGATGCCGCTACTGGCAAAGGCATAGACCTGGGGCTGGACGCCCGCTCTGCGCAAGTGAACGGCTACGAGTGGCTGCTGCGGGAACTGCTGGGCAATCTGGTGGACAACGCCGTCAAATACACCCCGCCCGGCGGCACGGTGACGATTCGCTGCGGCCTTCTTCCCGCTTCGGGTGATCAGGCCCCTGACACGCACCCGCCGCGCGCGGCTGAAGGTGAGGGTGAGGCCAACGGCGTGCATCGGCGCTGGGGCGTTTTTCTGGAAGTGGAAGACGACGGGCCCGGCATTGCCCCCGAGGAGCGCGCCAAGGCCTTGCAGCGCTTTTACCGCGTGCGGGGCACGGTCGGTGAGGGCAACGGCCTGGGACTGGCGATTGCCGATGAGATCGCCCGTGTGCACCATTCGCAGCTGGAGCTGGACTATGCCTGCCAAGGCACTGGTGGAGATGCAGGTGATGCGGCGCAAGGCCCGCGCGGTTTGCGGGTGCGCCTGCGTCTGTAGTTCTTTGGCGTGGTGCGAGGTCTCGCTGTTGCAGAATTGCTGAACTGGCCATTTTGGCGCTGCGCCATTCACGACGACCCGCGCAGCAGGCCGGGAGTTGCCATCCGGCTGTGAGAGAATCAATTGCAACGATCCCCGGTTTTTTGAAACATTCTTCATACCGCCACTTATGTCCGACTTAGCGTCTGAATCCGAACTGAGCCCGAACGCCACGCCAGCTTCTGCCGAGTCCGCCGTGCGCAAGCGTCCCAAGCCGGGTGAGCGCCGGGTCCAGATCCTTCAGGCACTGGCCACCATGCTGGAGCAGCCGGGTGCAGAACGCATCACAACGTCGGCGCTGGCGGCCAGGCTGGAGGTGAGCGAGGCGGCCCTGTACCGGCATTTCGCCAGCAAGGCGCAGATGTTTGAAGGGCTGATCGAGTTCATCGAACAAACCGTGTTCACGCTGGTCAACCAGATCGGCGAGCGCGAGACAGACCATGCGGCGCGCACCCGCAAACTCGTGGTGATGGTGCTGCAGTTTGCCGAAAAGAATCCGGGCATGACACGTGTGATGGTGGGCGATGCACTGGTGTTTGAAAATGACCGGTTGCAAGAGCGCATGAACCAGTTCTTCGACAAGCTCGAGTCCAGCCTCAAGCAGAGCCTGCGCGACGCAGCGGCCGCCAGCGGCGCCGCCACGCCCACGGTCGATGCTCAGGTGCGTGCCTCGGTGATCGTGGCCTTCATGGTCGGCCGTTTGCAGCGCTTTGCCCGCTCGGGCTTCAAGCGCCTGCCGTCGGAGCATCTCGAAGCCAGCCTGGCCAGTATATTGGGCTAACCCCTATCGGACGCGCACTTCGTGTCGCGCCTTTTCCCCTTCCAGGGGACGGCGCCTGCGGCCGGGCAAAGCCCGTTCCGCGGCCCCAGCTGGCAAGCCCCCCGGGGGAGGCCAGCTAAGGGCTATTCTTTTCCAGTGGGGGCCGGGGTCCGGCTTTGCCGGCCCCAAGGCGCCTGTCCCCTGGAAGGGGAGGGGACGCTACACGCAGTGAGCGTCAGCAGGGGTGAGCTTATTCACCAGTTCCACAACGTGCCGTCATGCTGCAGCCGGTTAACCGGCAGGTAGGCGCGCTGGTAGGGATATTTGGCGGCCAGCTTCTCGTCGATCTCCACGCCGTGACCGACAGCTTCGCCGCAGTGCATGAAACCCTTGTTGAAACTGTAGGCATGCGGAAACACTTCGTCGGTCGCCTCGGTGTGCCGCATGTATTCCTGCACGCCGAAGTTCGGCACCCAGGTGTCAAAGTGCAGGGCCGTGCCCATGCACACCGGTGACAGGTCCGTCGCGCCGTGGCAGCCGGTGCGCACCTGGTACATCGCCGCAAAGTCGGCAATGCGCCGCAGGTGCGTGATGCCGCCAGCGTGGACCACCGTCGCGCGAATGTAGTCGATCAGCTGGTTCTGGATCAGGTCCTTGCAGTCCCACAGCGAGTTGAAGATTTCGCCCACCGCCAGCGGCGTGGTGGTGTGCTGGCGTATCAGTTTGAACGCTTCCTGGTTCTCCGCCGGTGTGGCGTCCTCGATCCAGAACAGGTGGTAGGGCTCCAGTGATTTGCCCAGCCGCGCCGCCTCGATGGGCGTGAGGCGGTGGTGCACGTCGTGCAGCAGGTGAATGTCGGGCCCGACGGCCTGGCGCACTGCGTCGAACAGTTTGGGCGTGTGCAGCAGGTATTTCTCCGAACTCCAGTCATGCTCGCCGGGCAGGTCGGCGTCCGCGGGTTCGTAGAACAGCGTGCCTTTGCCTACGCCGTAGACCTTGTCCAGTCCCGGCACGCCGCTCTGTGCGCGAATGGCCTGGTAGCCCATTTCCTTGTAGCGCAGAACTTCATCGACGGTTTGTTCGAGGTCCTTGCCATTGGCGTGGCCGTAGACCATCACCCCGGTGCGGCTGCGTCCGCCGAGCAGCTGGTACAGCGGCAGGTTCGCGGCCTTGGCCTTGATGTCCCACAGCGCCGTATCGACCGCGGCGATGGCGCTCATGGTGACCGGCCCGCGCCGCCAGTACGCACCCTTGTAAAGGTATTGCCAGATGTCTTCAATCTGGTGCGCATCCCGCCCGATCAGGCAGGGAATCACATGGTCGGTCAGGTAGCTCGCCACCGCAAGCTCGCGGCCATTGAGCGTGGCGTCGCCGATGCCGGTCAGGCCCTCATCGGTTTCAATCTTGAGCGTGACGAAGTTGCGGCCGGGGCTGCAGACGATGACGCGGGCGTTGGTGATTTTCATGATGCGTGCTGGGGTTTCAGTGAATGGACGGGGCGGGGGACCGGGCCGCTGTTTAGCGCCAGGCCTGGGCGAATTCCTTGATCACGCGCTCCAGGTGAGCGCGCATGGCGGTGCGTGCCGCTACGGGGTCTCGCGCCATCAGCGCATCGAAGACGCGCTGATGGTCTTCCTGCGACGACACGCGCAGGGCCGGGCTGTGAAAGTGCTGGTCAATCTTGGCCCACACGGGGCCTTTGGCATGGTCCCACATCGCGGTCACCATCTGCAGCAAAACGCTGTTGCCGGTGGACTCCGCGATATACAGATGAAACCGGCGGTCGGCGGCTTCGTTGGCCACCTTGTCGTCCATGTGCAGGCGCATATCGGCCAGGGCCTCGAAGATGCGGTCCAGATCGGCGTCCTTGCGCGTCTCCGCAGCCACAGAGGCGATTTCAGATTCGATCAGGCAGCGTGCGCGCAACAGCTCAAACGGCCCCGGCCCTGCCTCTGGCATGAAGACCGGGGTTTGTGTCGCCGTCGCCGGGGTCTGGATCACATAGGCGCCGGAGCCGCCCCTGACCTCGACGGCTCCCTGCAGTTCCAGCGCAATGATGGCTTCGCGCACCGAGGTGCGACTGACCTCGAACTGTTCGGCCAGGGCCCGTTCCGACGGCAGGCGTTCGCCCGCCTTGACGCCCTTGTGCGCCAGCAGCGCCAGAATCTGCGCGGCCAGCCGCAGGTAGGGCCGCTCGACGTCGGTCTCTTCAGTGGAAGGTTTTGCAGCGGCAGCGGGAATGAGTTGGAGGTTCATAAGAGGGGCGCCAGAAGGGCCGGCCTGTCAGGCACAAAAAATGAAGATGGTTTACCAATTAGGCCAGAGACCGCCGATTCTGACCGTTCAACAGGGCGTTTCATCGACGTGTCGCCGGATTTACTGCTTTTTTGGCCACCATGAAATTGACAGGTATGCATAAGTGTATCGCGTGCCGCTTGCTGGTTAGACCAAACTATAAGTGGTATACCAATTTACCGCTTAGTGGTTTACCACTATGGTGATTTTGGTTGCCACTTTTAAACTTCCGTTCAGTTGGTGTCAGGCCAGCTCTTTCCAAAACCTGGCTTTTTCAAATCAAACCCAAGCGGAGACCTCTATGCAGATCAAGAAAATTCTCAGAGTTGCGGCGGTCGGCCTGACTGTGCTGGCCAGCGTCGCTTTGACAAGCACCATGGCGTCGGCCCAGACCGTCACCGACATCATCAAGCGGGGCAAGGTCAAGATTGGCGTCCTGGTGGGGGCGCCGCCCATGGGCGCGGTGGACTCGTCCGGTAACCCCGTGGGCTATGACGCCGATACGGCGGCCCTGATCGCCAAGTATTTGGGCGTGCCTCTGGAGATGGTGGCGCTGGAGCCGCCGGCACGCATCCCGGCACTGGAGTCTGGCAAGGTCGACTTTCTGGTCTCTACCCTGGCGCCCACGCCAGAACGGGCCAAGACGGTGATGTTCACCATTCCCTACAACGCCTTCCAGGTCGGCATTTACGCCAAGAAGGCCCTGAAGGTAAAAGACTGGGGCGATCTGAAAGGCAAGAAGGTGGGGGTCAACCGTGGCTCCAGCGTGGAAGCCGCGCTGGTGAAACAGGAGGGCTTGGTCGGGTTGAAAGTGGTGCGTTTTGACACGGATGCCGCCGTGATCCAGGCCGTCTTCTCGGGCCAGATCGATGCGTGTGCGGAGCCTGACACCATGGCCAACCAGAGCCTGAAGGCCCGGCCCGATGGCGATATGGCGCTGAAATTCTTTTTCAGCAAGCAGCCCAATTCGATCGCTGTGCGCAAGGACGCTTTCGAGCTGCAGCAGTGGCTCAACAACACGATCTATTACATCAAGGTCAATGGCGAGCTTGACGAGATTGCGCGCAAGTGGGTCGGATCCCCGCTGCCTGAACTGCCTACGTTTTGATCACGTTCTGCTTACGTTTTGATTTGTCTTCGGATCAATGCATTGGCGTCGCCTTGCGGGGCGACGCACCGGTCTTGCCGTTCCTGACCACTGAAAGACGCCTGTGAAAGCCGAGTTTCATTTCCAATCGATTTTCGCCAGCTGGCAGCTTTATGCTGAAGGTGCGTTGGGCACGCTGGGGCTGGTGGTGTGCGTGATTCCGCTGGGATTTGCGCTGGCGGTGGCGCTGGCGCTGGCGCGCAAGATCGCACCCCAGCCGATTCCCAGGCTCGTCACGCTCTACGTGGAGTTTTTGCGCAACACGCCTTTTATTGTTCAGCTGTTCTATATCTATTTCGGGCTGGGCTCGATGGGGTTTCCAATTCCGCCGGTGATGGGAGCCTTGCTGGCCCTGATGCTCAACCTCAGTGCCTATTCCACGGAAATCATCCGGGCCGGCATCGACTCCATTCACCGGTCCCAGCTGGAGGCCGGGTTGTCCCTGGCCATGACGCGCGCCCAGCTCTACCGCCATGTGGTCATCATGCCGGCGCTGGCGCGAGTCTGGCCAGCGCTCAGCAGCCAGTTCGTGCTGACCATGCTGGCCACCAGCGTGTGCTCCTTCATTCCGGTGACCGACCTGATGGCCGCCACCAAGTTTGTGGAGTCCAACACCTCACGCGGTTTTGAGGCCTACCTCATCCCCGCACCGATTTACCTCACCATGGCGCTGCTGATGAAGTGGGGCCTGGCCATGTTGGGCCGGGCACTGTTCCCGGCGCAGCAGGACGCCAAAGCCAATGCGGTTTCGAAAGGCCTGGGATGATGATCGAAAGCTTCGGGTTTCCCGAATTCATGTTTTTGATCCGGTCGCTGGGCTGGACGCTGGCGCTGACCGCCTCGTCACTCCTGCTGGGCAGTGTGATTGGTGCTTTTTTTGCGATTGCGCGGGTGTCTCACAACAATCTGCTGCGCAATGCCGCGGTTCTCTACATTCAGGTGCTGCAGGGCCTGCCGGTTCTGCTGGTGTTGTTTCTGGCGTATTTTGGGCTGGCCTATATGGGTTTCGATCCGCCGGCCCTGGTCATCGCCACCATCGCCCTGGGCCTGTACGCCGGGGCCTATCTGGCCGACATCTGGCGTGGCGCGATGGAGTCGGTGCCCTACCAGCAATGGGAAGCCTCGTCCTCGCTGGCCATGACACGGGCCCAGCAGTTTCGCTTCATCATCCTGCCGCAGTCGGTGCGTATTTCGCTGCCGCCCACGGTCGGCTTCCTGGTCCAACTGATCAAGAACACCTCGATCGTGTCCGTCGTGGGCTACATCGACCTGATGCGCGCCGGCGAGCACATCGAGACCAGCCTGCACTCCCCCTTCATGGTTTACGGAATCGTGGCGCTGCTGTATTTCTCGCTGTGCTTTCCGTTGTCCCACCTGAGCAAAATGTTAGAGAGGAAAGTACATGCCGATCGTCAAAATTGAAAATGTCGTCAAGCGTTTTGGCGCCGTCGAGGTGCTCAAGGGTGTCTCGCTGGACGTGGAGGCGGGGCAGGTGGTGGCCATCATCGGGCGCAGCGGTTCGGGCAAAAGCACCTTGCTGCGCTGCCTCAATGGACTGGAAACGATTTACGCCGGAAACATCGACATTGCCGGCCACAGGCTCGACAACAGCGGCCGGCATTTGCGGGAACTGCGCAAGGATGTGGGCATTGTGTTTCAAAGCTACAACCTGTTCCCCCACTTGACCGTGGGTGAAAACATCATGCTGGCGCCGCGCATCACCAAAGGCATCTCGCGGGAAGAAACCCGGCGCATTGCCGAGGCGACGCTGGCGCAGGTGGGACTCTCGGAGAAATTCGGCGCCTACCCGGAGAAACTGTCCGGCGGGCAGCAGCAACGCGTGGCGATTGCGCGCTCGCTGGCCATGCAGCCCAAGGTCATGCTGTTCGATGAGGTGACCTCCGCGTTGGATCCCGAGCTGACGGGCGAGGTGCTGATCGTGATGGAAAACCTGGCCAAAAACGGCATGACCATGCTGCTGGTGACGCACGAGATGGGTTTCGCCAAGGGCGTGGCCGACATCACCGTCTTCATGCACCAGGGCAAGGTCTGGGAGGCCGGCCCGTCAGAGCAACTCTTCGCCTCACCTCAAACGCCCGAGCTCAGGCAGTTCATTGGCGGCAGCCTGAAATAGCCGTCCTTGTCCTTCATTGCAACGCCTCGTTCCATTCACTTACCCCATCCAAATTTGCGATTCAAGTCCATGACCACAGCCCAACGCCACACCCCCGCCGACCTGACCCGATTTGCCAGCCAGTTGCTCACAGCCGCTGGCCTGCCCGCCGCCAAGGCAGACACCGTGGCCCGCCTGCTGGTGCTGACCGACATGATGCAGCGCCACACCCACGGCGTGGCGCTGTGCCCGCTCTATATCGATCAATTGAAAAACGGGCTGATGGGCACAGACGGTGAGCCCGAAGTGGTGCGGGACACGGGAGCCACCGTGGTGTGGGACGGCCATTACCTGCCCGGCCTGTGGCTGGTTGACAAGGCCTTGAGCCTGGCGTTCGAGCGTGTCGCCCAGCACGGCGTCGTGACCTTCGCCATGCGCCGCAGCCACCACATCGCCTGCCTGGCCGCGCTGGTCAAACAGGCCACCGACCGGGGCCTGGTGGCCATCCTCGCCACGTCCGATCCGGGTGGCAAGTTTGTCGCGCCTTTCGGCGGACGTGACCCGGTGTTGACGCCCAACCCGTTTGCCATCGGCTACCCCGGCAGCAAGGCACCCGTGCTGGTGGACATCTGCGCCTCCATCACCACGGTCTCCATGGCCCGCACCAAGGCCGCAGCCGGCGTGCAGTTCGAACACCCCTGGCTGATGGACAACGCCGGCCAGCCGACCACCGATCCGCGTGTGCTGGAGCAGACCACGCCGCGCGGCTCCCTGCTGCTGCTCGGCGGTGCGGAATACGGCCACAAGGGTTTTGGCCTGGCCCTGATGGTCGAAGCCCTGACCCAGGGGCTGGCCGGCCACGGCCGCATTGATGCCCCCAACCGCTGGGGCGCCAACGTGTTTCTGCAGGTCATGGACCCGGAGGCCTTTGCCGGCCGCGACAACTTCCTCACCCAGATGGATTTCATTGGCGACGCCTGCCGCGCCAGCACGCCGGTCCAGCCCGACGGCCTGGTGCGTTTGCCGGGCGACCAGGCCAGCGGCAATATCGCGCGCGCGCAGCAACAGGGCATTGCCCTGAGTGACGCCACGCTGGACAAACTCGCGGCCTGCGCGACCCAATTGGGCGTTGCACCACTCGGCAACGCATGACCACGGCAGCCGCCCCGGCGGGTAAAAGGCAGATCGCCCTCTCGGCCGTCGACGGCAAGCTGGTGCTGGACAAGGGCGCCATCAAAGTCATCAACCACGGTGAGCGCGACGGCGCCATGCTGTACGACCTGTCCGTCTTCCCACCCCGGGAAGTGGGCTATCTGGCCATGCCCACCAGCCTGGCTGGTCCGCCGCAAAGTGCGGCCGTCAGCCCGGACCAGACGCTGGCCCTGGTCACGGCCGCGCAGAAAACCGATCCGGCCAACCCCGCACGCACGATTCCCGACACGCGCGTGACCGTCATCGACATCGCGTCCGGGCCCGCACGCATTACGCAAACCCTGGAAGCCGGACTGGGCCCCACGGGGGTGTCGTTTTCACCCGACGGGCGCATGGCCGTGGTGGCCAACCGCAATGACGGCACGCTGTCCGTGTTCCGTGTCGAGGGCCAAGCCCTGGTCAAAACTGCCACCGTGCCGGTCGGTGACCGCCAGTGCCAGCCTGCGTCAACTGCCTTCACGCCCGATGGCGCCACCTTGCTGGTGTCGCGCGACGGCGACCACTTCGTGTCGGTTTTTGATGTGGCCGATGGCCAGGTGCGGGCGGCCGGGCGCGATATCAGCGCCGGCATCAAGCCCTATGGCCTGTCGGTGGCGCCCAACGGTCAGTTCGCGGTGACGGCGAACGTGGGGCGGGTCAGCGGCGACGCGGACTCGATCAGCGTGATCGATCTCACGCGCAAGCCCTACCGCGTGATGGACACGCTGGGTGTTGCCGCGACGCCGGAAGCGGTGCTGATCTCGCCCGATGGCGCCTGGGTGGTGGCGGTGTGCCACAACGGCTCCACCCGTGTTGAGGACTCGCCTTTTTTCAACCCGAACGGCACCCTGGTGGTGTTCCGTGTCAGCGGCCTGCAGCTGGTCCGCCATGCCGAGCACCCGATTGGCCGCTGGGCGCAGGGCGCGGCGTTTTCGCACGACAGCACCGCCCTGCTGGTGCAAAACACCGTGGAGCGTGAGCTGCAGGTATTTCGCGTTGGCAGCCAGGGTTTCACCGACACTGGCGAGCGGCTGCCCATTGCCTTCGGCAGCTTTGCCGCCATCCGCACCGTCGATTTTCCATCCACCTGATCACCTATGCAGCCATTGAACCAAGCCACACTGACGCAGTTGACGGACTCTGCGCTTGCCACACCATCGCCTGTTCAACTGCCGCGCTACCGCCGCACCGATGCCCGCGTGGGCGTGGTGCATCTGGGGCTGGGCGCTTTTCATCGCGCCCACCAGGCCATGGTGTTTGATGCCCTGTTGCAGCGCGGCGACCCGCGTTGGGGCGTGCTGGGCGTGGCCATGCGCACGACCGAACTGGCCGATGCGCTGACCGCGCAAGATGGGCTGTATGCGGTGCAGGTGGCCAGTCGCGAGGCGCTGCGCTGGCAGGTGGTCGGCTCGGTGTTGCAGGCCTGTGTGGCGGCGCGTGAGCCTGCGCAGGTGGTGGCGGCCATGGCCGCACCCGGCACGCGCTGGGTGACGCTGACGGTGACCGAAAAAGGCTATGGCCCGGCGCTGGCGGCCTTGCTGGTGCAGGGGCTGGCGGCGCGCCGTGCAGCGGGTCTGGGCGGGCTGACGATCGCGTCCTGCGACAACCTCTCCGACAACGGCCGCAAGCTGCAGCAACTGTGTGTGGATGCGGCGCAGCACGATGCTGCGCTGGCGCAGTGGATTGACACCGCCTGCGCCTTCCCCAACAGCATGGTCGACCGCATTGTTCCGGCCGCCACCGCACAGCATCGCAGCGATGCGGCACAGGCGCTGGGACTGGCGGATGCCTGCGCCCTGGGCACCGAAGAATTTTGGGAGTGGGTGATCGAGCGCCGCTTTGTCGACGACGCGGATGGCGACGCGCTGGCGGCTGTCGGGGTCCAGGTGGTGGCAGACGTCAAACCCTTTGAGGAGGCCAAGCTGCGCATGCTCAACGGCAGTCACACGGCCATCGCGTTGATCGGTGCGGTGCTGGGTGTGCCCACGGTGGCCGACTGCATTGCCCGGCCTGACATCCACCGTTTTGTTCGCAGCCTGATGACCGAGGTGGTGATGCCGCATCTGCAGCGTCCCGGGCTGCCCGCCTACCGCGATGCCTTGCTGGCGCGCTTTGCCAATCCCGAACTCCGGCACAAGGTGCACCAGATCGCCACTGACAGCTCGCTCAAGATTCCGCTGCGCTGGCAAGCGACGGTGCTGGCGCAACTGGCGGCGAACGGCTCGATCGAGCCCCTGGCGCTGGCCGCGGCGGTGTGGATGCGCTACCTGCTGGGCGCCGATGAACAAGGCCAGGCTTATGCCATCTCGGACCCGCTGGGGCAGGCCTTGCAGGCCACCGCGCAGCGGCGCCGGGACGATGTGGCTGGCACGGTGCGTGCGCTGCTCGCTGTGAGCTCGATATGGGGCGAGGTGTTACCGCACGACGTACGCTGGACCGCGCGCGTGGAACACTGGTTGCAGGTCATTCGGCGCCAGGGTGTCGCCGCTGCGCTGGCGCAGCTGCATCCGTCAGACTGAGTCCTTGCCGGGACTCGGCGCACGGGTTGCGCCGCACGCACCGCTGCGGCCTGTTCGCACCGCGGTCGGGGTGCGAACAGGCGCGGGCTCACTCAATCGAACTGCAGGCCGCCGTTGAGGTCCAGCACCTCGCCGGTGATGAAACCGCTTAAGGGATGCGCCAGAAACAGCACACTATGGGCAAATTCCTCGAGCTCGCAAAAGCGGCCCACCGGGATTTTCTGGCGCAGCTCGGCTTGCCGCTCGGCGCTGACCTGTTCGGTCAGCATCTGGGTCTTGACGAAGGTCGGGGCCAGGGCGTTGCAGGTCACACCAAACGGGGCGTATTCGCGCGCGAAGCTGAAGGTCAGCGAAATCACGCCGCCCTTGCTGGCCGCGTAGGCCGGCAGCGGCGACAGACCGCCGGTTTTGGCGCCGTAGGACGACACGTTGACGATGCGGCCAAAGCCGCGTGCCTTCATGCCCGGCGCCACGCGCTGGCTCACGTAAAACACGCCGTCGAGGTTGATGCTCAGGGTCTTGCGCCAGAGTTCGGGGGTGGTCTGTTCGCAGTTGGCGTACTGCAGGAAACCGGCATTGTTCACGCACACATCGATGCGGCCAAAACGCGCCTCGATCTGGTCGCAGGCCGCATGCACCTGGGCCTGGTCGCTCACGTCCATGGTGAAGCAGGCCAGCCGGTCGTCGTGCGCTGCCAGCAAGCTGGCGACCTGGTCGGTCCGCAAGTCGGTGGCGGCCACACGGTAGCCTGCGTCGAGCAGGGCGCGGACGGTGGCCAGGCCCATGCCGGCGTTGGCGCCGGTGACGAGGGCGACCTGGTCCTGAATGGGGGGAGTCATGATGTTGAAAGACATTTGAAAAGTATTTGATGAAAAAGTGTTTTCGGCTGAATGGTGGGGCTGTGGAAATCAGTCCTGCAGGGTCGCACCGACCTTGCGGCCGGCGGCAACCATCTCTTGCCAGGTCTGGTCATCCACCGCAATGCCTTCGACTTCGCGCTGCGCGCGGGTGGCGCGCTCCGGGTCGCCGGCAATCTGCACGGCGTCAAAGCCGGGTGCGACCGGCCCGGCCTGGAGCCAGTCCACAAAGGCCACCGCTTCCTGCTCGAAAGCGGCCTGGGTGCCCAGCTTGGCCGGGTCGATCAAAATCGTCAGCATGCCATTGACGACGGCGCGCACGGCCGGGTCGGTGGCTTTGTGCCAGGTGCCGCCGCCGGTCAGCGCGCCGCCCAGCAGTTCGCAGGCCACGGCCATGCCGTAACCCTTGTGCTCGCCAAAAGCCAGCAGCGCACCAAACAGCCCATTGCTCTGGGGTACCACCACCACACCCGGGTCGGTGGTCGGGCGTCCGTGTTCGTCGATGAGTGTGCCGGGCTCGACCTGAATCCCCTTGTTATGGGCCACACGCATCTTGCCCTGCGCCACGCGGCTGGTCGCAAAGTCCAACACGAAGGGTTCACGGCCCTTGAGCGGCACGCCAATGCAGCAGGGGTTTGTGCCAAAGCGGCCATCGCCTCCGCCAAACGGCGCCACCACCGGTCGCGACAGCACGTTGACAAAATGCAGGGACACCAGGCCTTGATCCACCGCCATTTCGGCGAAGTGCCCGATGCGGCCCAGATGGTGGGCATTGCCCAGCGTCATGATGCAGCTGCCATGGGCCTTGGCGCGGTCTATGCCCAGCGCCATCGCCTGCTCGCCGACGATCTGGCCGTAGCCGCGCTGGCCGTCCAGTGTCAGCAGCGAGCCGGTGTCGAGGACTACCCGCACGCTGCTGTTGGGTTTCAGGCCGCCTTCGAGCACGGCATCCACATAACGCGGCAGCATGCCCACGCCGTGCGAGTCGTGGCCGCTCAGGTTGGCCAGCACCAGGTTGGCGGCGACGGTGGTGGCCTCTTCGGCGGAGCTGCCGGCGGCTTTTAAAACAGTAGCTACCTGGGCTCGTAACTGGGCGGCGGAGATGGTGTGGCTCATGAGGGTATTGAAGGTGTTTTGGGATTCCATTCCCTCTCCCCCCTGGGAGAGGGTCAGGGTGAGGGCCTCTCGGCGCGCAGAGCCCTCACCCCCGCCCTCTCCCAGGGGGAGAGGGAGTGAAGAAAAGGACTACATCACGGCGCCGACCTGCCAGGGCACAAACTCGTTTTGCCCATAGCCGTGTTTTTCGCTCTTGCTGGGTTCGCCTGACGCGGTGGCCAGAACCAGCTCGAAAATGCGCTGCCCCATCTCGGCCACCGTGCTGCTGCCGTCGATGATCTCGCCGCAGTTGATGTCCATGTCGTCTTCCTGCTTGCGCCACAGCGCCGAGTTGGTCGACAGCTTGAGCGAGGGCGAGGGTGCGCAGCCATAGGCCGAGCCGCGGCCGGTCGTGAAGCAGATCAGGTTGGCGCCGCCGGCGACCTGGCCGGTTGCGCTGACCGGGTCGTAGCCGGGCGTGTCCATGTAGACAAAGCCGTGGGCCTGCACCGGCTCGGCGTATTCATAGACCGCCTGCAGGTTGCTGGTGCCGCCCTTGGCGACGGCGCCCAGCGATTTTTCCAGGATGGTGGTCAGCCCGCCGGCCTTGTTGCCCGGCGAGGGGTTGTTGTTCATCTCGCCCTCGTTGATCTCGGTGTAGTGCTCCCACCACTTGATGCGCTGGATCAGCTTTTCAGCCACCTCGGGTTTCACCGCCCGGCGCGTCAGCAGGTGTTCCGCACCGTAAATTTCGGGTGTCTCGCTCAGGATGGCGGTGCCGCCGTGCGCCACCAGCAGGTCTACCGCCGCGCCCAGCGCCGGGTTGGCGCTGATGCCCGAGTAGCCGTCCGAGCCGCCGCATTGCAGGCCGATGGTGATGTGCGCAGCGCTGCAGGGTTCGCGCTTCACGTTGTTGACGGTGGGCAGCATTTCGTTGATCAGGGCGACGCCCTTGGCCACGGTCTTGGTCGTGCCGCCCGTGTCCTGGATGTTGAACACCTTGAAGGTCTCGCCCTCCCGCAGGCTGCTGTGCGCCAGCCAGGCATTGATCTGGTTGGCTTCGCAGCCCAGTCCCACCACCAGCACGGCGGCAAAGTTGGCGTGCGTGGCATAACCGGCCAGCGTGCGCTGCAGCAGCTGCATGCCTGTCCCCTCGGTGTCCATGCCGCAGCCGGTGCCGTGGGTCAGCGCCACCACGCCGTCGACATTCGGGAACGCGGCCAGCGCCGCCGGGTTGGTGCGCCGCGAAAAGTGGTCGGCGATGGCGCGCGCGGCGGTGGCCGAGCAGTTCACGCTCGTGAGCACGCCGATGTAGTTGCGCGTGGCAACGCGGCCGTCGGCCCGCTTGATGCCCATGAAGGTGGCCTCGCGCCGCGCCGGTTCGGGTTTGACGTCCGCGCCAAAGGCGTAGTCGCGTTCGAAGTCACCCTTGTTCGGGCCCATGTCGAGGTTGTGCGTGTGAACGTGCTCACCGGCGGCAATCGGTTTGCTGGCAAAGCCGATGATCTGGTTGTAGCGCCGCACCGGCTCGCCCTGCGCGATGGGGTGGGTGGCGATCTTGTGGCCGGCCGGGATCAGGCCCTTGACCGGTACACCTTCGACGCTGGTGCCGCTCAGCAGTTGCTGGCGGGCGATCAGCACGTCATCGGCGGGATGAAGGCGAATGAATGGGGTCATGGAAATTTCTCTTCAGTCAAACATTTCAACAAAACATTTCAATAAAACATCTTGGGCAGCCACAGCACCAGCTTGGGGAAGTAGGTAATGACAATCAGGCTGCCCAGCAGCGGAAACAGCCAGGGCAGAATGGCGATGGTGGTGCGCTCGACCGAGAGCTTGGCCACGCGCGCCAGCACAAACAGCACCATGCCCATGGGTGGGTGCAGCAGGCCTATCATCAGGTTGAGCACCATCACCAGCCCGAAATGGACGGGGTCAACGCCCAGCTGCACGGCGATGGGCACCAGGATGGGCACCAGAATCGTGATGGCCGCCGTCGGCTCCAGGAAGCAGCCCACAAACAGCATCAGCACATTGGCCAGCAGCAGGAAGACCCAGGCCTCCTTGGTGAAACCCAGCACCCAGTTGGCAATGTCGGTGGTCACGCCGGTGGCGGTGAGCATCCAGCCGAAGATGGACGCCGCGGCCACGATGAACAGCACGGTGGCTGTCGTCTCTACCGTATCCAGGCAGACCTTCACGAAACTCTTGAAGGTCAACGTGCCATACCAGGCAAAGCCGAGGATCAGCGACCAGACGCAGGCGGCAATTGCGCCTTCGGTGGGCGTGAAGATGCCGGTCGTCATGCCGCCGATCAGCAGCACCGGCGTCATGATGGGCAGAACGGCCTGGAACTTGAACGCCTTGTCGGCCGCAAACAGCGCCACCAGCGCGGCGGCCACGGTGACTTGCGGCGGAAAGTTAAGCTTGCCAATCAGCAGCCACAGCAGCAGCGGCCAGCCGATGACCACCGCGGTTTCGATCAGCGCCTTGCTCAGGCGGCGCCAATCGAACTTGACGTCGGCGCCCCAGCCGTTCTTGTGCGCGAAGTAAGCCACGGTGAGCATCATCAGGATGGCCATCATGACGCCCGGCAGTATGCCGGCCAGAAACAGGGCGCCAACACTGACGTTGGCCATCATGCCGTAGATCACAAAGGGCAGGCTGGGCGGAATGATGGGGCCCAGCGTGGCGGAAGCCGCCGTCACGCCCACGGCAAATTCGGTGCTGTAGCCGTGGTCCTTCATGGCCTTGATCTCGATCGTGCCCAGACCGGCCGCGTCGGCAATGGCGGTGCCGCTCATGCCGGCAAACACCACCGAGCCCACGACGTTGACATGGCCCAGCCCGCCCTTCATCCAGCCCACCAGCGCCAGCGCGTAGTTGTAGATGCGGTTGGTGATGCCGGCGTTGTTCATCAGGTTGCCGGCCAGAATGAAGAAAGGCACGGCCAGCAGCGGAAAGCTGTCAATGCCGCTGACCATGCGGTGAATCACCACAAAGGGCGGCGAGCTTTGGGTGAACAGGATGTAGAGGAGCGAAGCGCCGGCCATGGCCATGGCCACCGGCAGGCCGCCGCTCATCAGGAACAGGAAAGCAACTTTCAGCATTTAGCGGTCCTCCATGGTGGATTCAGGGCGTTCCAGCACGCTGTAGCCGCGCTTCACGTGCACATGCATGACCCAGACCGAGCGCACGCACATGGCCGCAAAGCCGATCAGGCAAACGCCATACACCAGGTTCATCGGCAAATCAACGATGGTCATTTTGTAATTGCCCATCTTGTTCATCATTTGCCAGGTCAATACAACCGCAGCCGCCAGGAAGGCGATGCGCAGCACATCGGTGAGCAAGGCCATGGCCCGGCCCAGCCAGGGCGGCATGAAGCGGTAGAAAAAGTCGACCTGGATGTGGTTGTTCTTGGCCACGCCAATGGCCGCGCCCACGAACACGGTGGCGATCAGCAGGTAGCGGGCGATCTCTTCGGTCCAGGCGGCCGAGTCGTTCATCACATAGCGGGTGAAGAACTGGTAGAAAACCGTCAGGCCCAGTGCCCAGAAAAACAAAAGGGCCACCCAGGCCTCGGCGGGTGTGTCCGACAGGTCGACCGCGTCGTCGGTGGCATGGAACTCGCCGTCGTCGCCCATGACCTTGGGCAGGGCGTCGATGTCAGGAATGGTGATCATGATGGTGGATGTTGGTGGAGAGGCCCCTTCCCGCCAGGGGAAAGGGAGGGCATTCGGAAGTGCTCAGCCTCGCTGATATGGAGCGGGGCTGAGCGGGGCACACCCGATGCTTATTTGAGGGCCTGGATGCGGTTCCAATCCTTTTTGTCGTAGCCCATCGACGTCATGTCCACGGCTTTCACGATGCGGTCGCGGAACTCGTCCTTGTTGACCGTGACGACGTTCAGGCCCTTTTTCTTGAATTCGTCAACCAGCTCGCCTTCACGCTTCTTGATGTCGGCCGTGGCGCTGGCCGCTGCTTCCTGCATCACGTCGGTGAAGATTTTCTTGTCCGCATCGCTGAGCTTGGTCCAGACGTGGGGGCCGACTTGCGTCACCAGCGAATCGAGGATGTGGCCGGTCAGGATGATGTTCTTCTGGACCTCGTAGAACTTCTTGGCTTCGATGGTGGGCAGCGGATTTTCCTGCGCATCGACCGTGCCGTTTTGCAGGGCCAGGTAGACCTCGGCAAAAGCGATCGGCGTCGGGTTGGCGCCGCAGGCGCGCGGCAAGGCCATGTAGGCGGGCACGTCGGGCACCCGCATCTTCAGGCCCTTCATTTCATCGCAGTTCTTGAAGAGCTTGTTGCTGGTGGAGTGGCGTGCGCCGTAGTAGGTGACGGCGACGGTCTGCACGCCGGTTTTCTGCTTGTAGCCGTCGGCCAGTTCCTTGAAGACATCGCTCTTCGAATACTTGAGCAGGTGCTCTGGATCCCGGAAGGTGTAGGGGTAGTAGCCCACACCGATGCGCGGAAAGCTGCGGGCAGCGAAGGAGGCGCCCGAGATGATGATGTCGACGGTGCCCAGCTGCAGGCCCTGGTTGATGTCGCTTTCCTTGCCCAGCGTGGAAGCCGGGAACACCTGGATCTCATAGCGGCCGTTGGTGCGCTTCTTGATCTCGTCTGCCGCCCAGACCGACCACTTGTGATAGGGCTCCGACGTTTCATACACGTGGGCCCACTTCAGCTTGGTTTGCGCATGGGCGATGCCAAATGACCCCATGGTTCCCGCCAATATTGCGCATAGGGCCATGGTTTTTATCGTCAGTCGTTTTGTCATGTTGTCTCCTCGGTTGAAAAAAGTGAACGTGAAAAGTTGAAAGTAAAAGCAGGGGAGTGCTGGACGCTGGAATCAGCTCGTCTTCGCGCGGCGCCAGCTCGCGCTGAATCGGGTGTGGGATTTGTCCATGTGGGCATGCATCGCAGCGCGGGCAGCGGCGCCGTCATGCGCGCAGATGGCGGCGTAAATCGCTTCGTGCTCGTCGATGGCGGATTGCCATGACTTCATGGTCTCGAAATAGCCACCCAGGCGCGTGAACAGCGGGCCGCGGCGCGAATCCCAGAAACTCTGGACGGTTTCGATCAGCACCACGTTGCCGCAGGCCTCGACGATCGCGGTATGAAATGCCCGGTCGCCTTCGAGCGGCAGCACGCCGCGCCCGGCATCGCTTTTCATGGCGTCTATGGCTTTGCGCATCGCGTCAATGTCTTTGCGTTTGGCCTGGACGGCGGCCATGGAGGCAATTTCGCCTTCCACCACGCGGCGCGCCCGGATGAGTTCCAGCGGTCCCCATTCGGTCGACGCAATCTGCGGCCCGTTTTTCCGCTGAACCTGGTTCGACCGGTCCAGCACGTAAACGCCGGAGCCGGTGCGCACTTCGACCCAGCCTTCCACCTCCAGTGCGATCAGTGCTTCACGCACGGAAGGGCGGCTCACGCCCAGTTGCTTGGCCAGGTCGCGCTCAGCCGGCAGGCGTTTGCCAGCCGCAAACTCGCCCTTGCTGATCAGCGAGCGCAATTGCTCGGCAATCTGGCGGTACAGGCGTTGCGGTTCGACGGTTTGTATGGGCATGCGGGCTTTGGCGGCGAAATTAAGGGTTAGCCAGAATTGGACAAGTGGTAAGGCCAATTGATAATCCCATGAATCCACCGGCGGTGGCATCCGGCTAAACCCTGTAATACCGTTCATGACCTGAATAACCGACCTGAATAACCGCGAATAACCCTGGATACCCTTCTGCACCATGAAACCGGAAGTAACGATCGAATCCATCCGCCTGCGGCAGGTCAATTTGCCGCCCAAGGTCGTGCGCACCGATGCCATCCAGTCCTTTGTGACGCAGGAGACGCTGCTGCTCACCTTGCGCTGCAGCGATGGCGTGGAGGGCACCGGTTATGCGTACACCATTGGCACCGGCGGCTCATCGGTGATGGCCTTGCTGCACGACCACCTGGCGCCGCGCCTGCTGGGCCGCAACCCGCTGCTGATTGAAGCGATCTGGAAAGACCTGTTTTTCCATACCCATGCCACCGCCGTCGGGGCCATCACCAGCCTGGCGCTGGCCTGCGTGGACACCGCGCTGTGGGACTGGCGCGCCCGCAGCCAGGGCCTGCCCTTGTGGCAATTGCTGGGTGGCGCGCAGCCGCGGGTGCCGGTCTACACCACCGAAGGCGGCTGGCTGCACCTGAGCGCGGACGAACTGGTGGACCAGACGCTGGCCGCCAAGGCCGAGGGTTTCAAGGGCGCCAAGATCAAGGTCGGCCGGCCGCATGTCAGCGAGGACGTGGCGCGCCTGTCCAAGGTGCGCGAGGCGGTCGGTGCGGGGTTCGACATCATGACCGATGCGAACCAGGGCTTCAACCGCCCCGAAGCCGTGCGCCGGGCGGCGGCTTTTGCCGCGCTGGACCTCGCCTGGCTGGAAGAGCCGCTGCCCGCGGAAAACATCTCCGGCCACCGGCATTTGCGTGAACACACGGCCATTCCGGTGGCGGTGGGCGAGTCGATGTACCACCTCAGCCAGTTCCGCGAATACCTGGAGCAGGGCGCCTGCAGCATCGTCCAGCCCGACGTGGCCCGCATTGGCGGCATCACGCCCTGGATCAAGGTGGCGCATCTGGCCGAGGGCTTTGATGTGCCGGTGTGTCCGCACTTCCTGATGGAGCTGCATGTGAGCCTGTGCGCCGCAGTGCCCAACGCGGCCTGGGTCGAGTACATACCGCAGCTCGACGACATCACGACCAGCCGCATCCGCGTCGACGGCGGCTACGCCTTCCCGCCGGACACGCCCGGCCTGGGCATCGAATGGGACTGGCCCGTCATCGGCAAGCGGCAGCTTGCCGACGTGACCATCAAGTAAGTCATCGCAATCATCACAACCATCGTCAACAACCAAGGAAAAAGCATGAGACTCCAGGGAAAAACCGCACTGGTCACGGCCGCCGGACAGGGCATCGGAAAGGCCACCGCGCTGGCCATGGCGGCCGAGGGCGCCCAGGTGTGGGCTACCGACGTCAATGAGAAACTGCTCGCCGATTACGCGGGCGTGCCCAACATCAAAACTGCGGCGCTCAATGTGCTCGACAAGGCCGCCATCCAGAAACTGGCGGCAGCGTTGCCACCGCTCAACGTGCTGTTCAACTGCGCCGGCTTTGTCCACGCCGGCTCCATCCTGCAGGCCACCGACGAAGACTGGGACTTTGCCTTCAACCTCAATGTGCGCTCGCAGTTCTGGATGATCCAGGCGGTGCTGCCCAAGATGCTGGCCCATGGCGGCGGCAGCATCATCAACATGGCCAGCGTCTGCGGCTTCAAGGGCCTGCCGAACCGCTTTGTCTATGGCGCCTCCAAGGCCGCGGTGACCGGCCTCACGAAATGCGTGGCCGCCGACTTCGTGACGCAGGGTGTGCGCTGCAATGCCATTTGCCCCGGTACGGTCGACACCCCTTCGCTGCAGGACCGCATCAATGTGTTTGAAGACCCCGCCGAGGCGCGGAAAAACTTCGTGGCGCGCCAGCCCATGGGGCGACTTGCACAGGCCCATGAAATTGCGCCGCTGGTGGTGTTTCTGGCCAGTGACGAATCGGCCTTTGTGACCGGGCAGTCCTATGCCATCGACGGCGGCATGACCATATGAACCAGCTTGACCTGGCCGGCCGCCATGCGGTGATCACCGGCGGCGCGGCGGGCCTGGGCTTTGCCATTGCGCAGCGCATGCTGGCTTCGGGCGCCACGGTCAGCCTGTGGGACCTCAACCCGCAGGCGCTGGCGGCGGCCCGAGGCGAACTCGGCGCGGGCGTGCATACCGTTGTGGTGGATGTGGGCAGCCATGCGAGCGTGGTGCAGGCCGTGCGGCAAACCGTGGCCCACCACCCGATCATTGATGTGCTGGTCAACTCGGCCGGCATCACCGGCCCGAACGTGAAGCTGTGGGACTACCCGCCCGAGCAATGGATGCAAGTGCAGCAGGTCAACCTGAATGGGCTTTTCTTTTGCTGCCGCGAGGTGGTGCCGCACATGCGCACGCGCAACTATGGCCGCATCATCAACATCGCCTCGGTGGCGGGCAAGGACGGTAATCCCAATGCCAGCGCTTACAGTGCCAGCAAGGCGGCGGTGATTGCGCTCACCAAATCGCTGGGCAAGGAACTCGCCGATACTGGCGTGCGCGTCAATTGCGTGACACCGGCTGCGGTAAAGACGCCAATTTTTGACCAGATGACACCGGAACACATCCAGTTCATGCTGTCGAAAATCCCGATGGGCCGCTTCGGCACGCCCGACGAAGTCGCGGCCATGGTGACGTGGCTGGCCACCGAAGAGTGTTCGTTTTCGACCGGCGCCGTGTTCGACCTGTCGGGCGGGCGTTCGACTTACTGACTTATTGATGTGACTTTGATTTAACCAGAAGGAAAAACCATGAAACTCGTTCGTTATGGCAACCCGGGCAAGGAAAAGCCCGGACTGATTGATGCCGAAGGCAAGCTGCGCGACTTGAGCGGCGTGATCAAGGACATCGGTCCCGATCAGCTCGGTGATGCGGCGCTGGCCAAGCTGCGCAAACTGAAAACCGACAAGCTGCCGCTGGTCAAGGGTTCGCCGCGCATGGGCTGCCCCGTCAGCGGCGTCGGCAAGTTCATCGCCATCGGGCTGAACTACGCCGACCACGCGGCCGAGTCCGGCTTGCCGATCCCCGCCGAACCCGTCGTGTTCATGAAGGCCACCAGCTGCATCCAGGGGCCCAACGATCCGGTCATGCTGCCCAAGGGCTCGGTCAAGACCGACTGGGAGGTCGAGCTCGGCGTGGTGATCGGCACCCGCGCACGCTATGTGTCGCAGAAGGATGCACTCACTTATGTGGCCGGCTACTGCACCATCAATGACGTCAGCGAGCGCGAGTTCCAGATCGAGCGCGGCGGTACCTGGGACAAGGGCAAGGGTTGCGACACCTTCGGCCCGATCGGCCCCTGGCTGGTGACGCGCGACGACGTGCCCAACCCGCAAAAACTGGGCATGTGGCTGGAGGTCAACGGCAAGCGCATGCAAAAGGGCTCTACCAAAACCATGATCTTCAGTGTGGCCAAGCTCGTCAGCTACGTCAGCCAGTTCATGACGCTGGAGCCGGGCGACGTGATCACCACAGGTACGCCCCCTGGCGTGGGCCTGGGCATGAAGCCGCCGGTGTACCTGAAAAAGGGCGACCAGATGACGGTGTGGATTGAGGGCCTGGGCGAGCAGAAGCAGACGGTGGTGCCGTTCAAGCTCGTGAAATAAAGCCCCCACGGTCGCTCGCTTCGCGTAGCTCCCGAGGCCTTGCAGGCCGCGGCTCGCGAGACGCTTCGCCTCTGTCGCCTGTCCAAAGCTGCTCGAGCAGCTTTGGAGCCGCAGACTCCAGCCCCTCGGGGGCCGCTGCGCCTGCGGCCCGGTCCTTCGACAGGCTCAGGACGGGCCAAGGCCGGTTCCGCGGCCCCGGCTGGGTTTGAAGAGTCCCAACTTCAGCCACCGCGCCCACTCCATATCAGCAGGGGCCGCGGGACTGGCTTCGCCAGACCGCAGGCGCCGCCCCCTGAGGGGGGGAACGGGCTACACGTAGTGAGCCTGGACGGGGGTGGGCTTGTTCTAGGGTTTACCCTTGGTTTGGCTAGACCTTGTTCTCTATAAACAGACACTCCATCACCCGCAGGCCTTGACCGTCTTTGAATTGTTGCAAAATAGAACGATCGTTCGTTTTATTTTGGCTCAATCCCATGACCGTCAATGAACTCCCTGTCAAAACCGTTCCCGTCCCGGCTGCGCCTATCCCTGCGATCGGCGCAGCCGTGCCCAAAAGCCAGCAAAAAGGCCAGCAGACCAAGGCGGCCATTGTGGATGCGGCCCTGGGCCTGGCCACACAAATTGGCCTGGAGGGCCTGAGCATCGGGGCGCTCGCCGAAGTCATGCACATGAGCAAGTCCGGTGTCTTTGCCCATTTTGGCTCACGCGAGGAACTGCAGATTTCGGTGGTCCGCGAATACCACAGCCGCTTCGAGGAAGAGGTGTTCTTCCCGGCGTTGCGCGAGGCCAGGGGCCTGCCGCGCCTGCGCGCGCTGTTTCACAACTGGATGAACCGCACTTCGGTCGAAATCGATTCGGGGTGCCTGTACATCAGCGGCGCCGTCGAGTTCGACGACCGGCCGGGACCGGTGCGCGATGCGCTGGCGGGCTCGGTGCGGACCTGGCTGGCCGCGATGTACCGCGCCGTGGTGCAGGCCAAGGAGGCCGGGCACCTGCAGCGCGATGCCGACGAACAGCAGATGGTTTTCGAGATCCACGGACTCATTCTGGCGCTGCATTACGAAGCGCGTTTCCTGAAATCCCCCGGCTCCGTCGCCCGCGCCAACGCCGGCTTTGCCAACATCCTGGCGCGTTACGGCAACGATGCTGCGCCGTCGCCGGCAGAGCCATCCCCTGGTGCCTCGCCGACGAAAGCGCCGGAAAAAACGCCGGCAAAAGCCTCCCCCAAAACATCTTCATCTTCCAAACCGGCTTAAAGCCAAAGGATTCCCCATGCCTCAGTACACCCCACCCCTGCGCGATATGCAATTCGTCATGCACGAAGTGCTCAAGGTCACCGATGAATTGAAGGTCTTGCCGCGGCATGCCGACATCGACGCCGACACCATCAATGCGGTGCTTGAAGAAGGCGGAAAGTTTGCGGCTGAAGTCACCTTCCCGCTCAATATCAGCGGCGACCAGGAAGGCTGCACGCTCGACAAGACCACCCATGAAGTCACACCGCCCAAGGGCTTCAAGGAAGCTTATGCGAAGTACGTGGAAGGTGGCTGGGCTGCGTTGAGCTGCGACCCCGAGTACGGCGGCCAGGGCCTGCCCTTTGTCGTCAACCAGTGCTTTTACGAAATGATGAATTCGGCCAACCAGGCCTGGACGATGTACCCGGGCCTGTCGCATGGCGCGTATGAAGCCCTGCATGCCCACGGCACTGACGAGCAGAAAAAAACCTACCTGCCCAAGCTGACCAGCGGCGAGTGGACCGGCACCATGTGCCTGACCGAGCCGCATTGCGGCACCGACCTGGGCCTGCTGCGTACCAAAGCCGAACCCCAGCCTGACGGCACCTACAAGCTCACCGGCAACAAGATTTTCATCAGCGCCGGCGAGCACGACATGACCAGCAACATCGTGCACCTGGTGCTGGCCCGCCTGCCCGACGCGCCGCAGGGCAGCAAAGGCATCAGCCTGTTCGCCGTGCCCAAGTTCAACGTCAACAAGGATGGCTCGCTCGGCGCGCGCAACGGCATTTACTGCGGCGGTATCGAGCACAAGATGGGCATCCACGGCAACTCCACCTGCCAGATGGTGCTGGAAGATGCTGTCGGCACCATGGTGGGCGCGCCCAACAAGGGCCTGGCCGCGATGTTCGTGATGATGAACGCCGCACGCCTGGGCGTGGGCAACCAGTCGCTGGGGCTGACCGAAGTGGCTTACCAGAACGCCCTGGCCTATGCCAAGGACCGCATCCAGATGCGCTCGCTCTCCGGCGTGAAAGCCAAGGACAAACCGGCCGACCCCATCATCGTGCACCCCGATGTGCGCAAGATGCTGTTGACCGCCAAGGCCTATGCCGAAGGCGGCCGTGCCCTGGCTATTTACTGCACGCTGCTGCTCGACAAGGAACTCCACCACCCCGACGAAAAGGTGCGGAAGGAGTCCGGCGAAATCGTCGCCCTGCTCACGCCCATCGTCAAGGCCTTCCTGACCGACAACGGCCACATTGCCACCAATGCCTGCATGCAGGTCTTCGGCGGCCACGGCTTCATCAAGGAATGGGGCATGGAGCAGTTTGTGCGCGACAACCGCATCAACATGATTTATGAGGGCACCAACACCGTCCAGTCGCTGGACCTGCTGGGCCGCAAGATCCTGGGCAACAACGGCGCCACGCTGAAGAAATTCGGCAAGCTGATCGGCGCCCTGATCGAGGAAGAAGGCGTCAACGAGAAGATGGCCGAGTTCATCAACCCGCTGGCGTACCTGGCCGACCAGATGACCAAGTTCACGACCGAGCTCGGCTTCAAGGGTTTCCAGAACCCCGACGAAGTGGGCGCTGCCGCGGTCGACTACCTGCGGGTCGCCGGCCACCTGGTGTTCGGCTACTTCTGGGCCCGCATGGCACAGGTCGCGCTGCGCGAGATTGCCGCCGGCAACCCCGACAAGTTCTACCTGGCCAAGCTGCAAACCGCGCGCTTTTACTTCGCCAAGCTCTTCCCCGAGACCGCGACGCTGATGCGCACCGCGCGCTCAGGCAGCAAGGCGCTGATGGATACCGACGAGGCGCTGGCTTGAACCATGCGGGGTCAGCCCCACCCAGTCATCTCCGCTTTATCCCCTCGCCCTCTGGGAGAGGGTTAGGGTGAGGGCTCTCCGATAAAGGAACACAACATGCAAAAATTCACAGTCAAAAGAGTAGCCGTGCTCGGCGCCGGTGTGATGGGCGCGCAGATCGCCGCTCATCTGGTCAATGTCAAGGTGCCCGTGGTGCTGTTTGACCTGCCCGCAAAAGACAACGATGGGGGCGGGGCCCCGTCGTCTTCCAAGTCTTCGAAAAATGGCATCGTCACCAAGGCGATCGAAGGCCTGAAAAAGCTCAAGCCCGCGCCGCTGGGCGTACCCGAGGATGCGGCGCTGATCCAGCCGGCCAACTACGAAGAGCACATGGAGCAGCTGTTGGAGTGCGACCTCATCATCGAGGCGATTGCCGAGCGCATGGACTGGAAGACCGACCTGTACCACAAGATCGCCCCCTTCATTGCCGAAGGCGCGATTGTGGCCAGCAACACCTCGGGCCTGTCGATCACCAAACTCAGCGAAGCCCTGCCCGAATCGATCAAGCCGCGTTTTTGCGGCATCCACTTTTTCAATCCGCCGCGCTACATGACACTGGTGGAGCTGATCAACACGCCCACCACCGGGCCGAAAGTGCTCGACGACCTGGAAGCCTTTGCGGTCAGCGCACTGGGCAAGGGCGTGATCCGCGCGCACGACACGCCCAACTTCATTGCCAACCGCGTCGGCATTGCCGGCATGCTGGCAACCATCAAGGAGGCCGAGACCTTTGGCCTGACGTATGACGTGGTTGACGACCTGACCGGCAAGAAACTGGGCCGCGCCAGCTCCGGCACCTTCCGCACTGCTGACGTGGTGGGCCTGGACACCATGGCGCATGTGATCAGGACGCTGCAGGACAATCTCGGTCCCGGCAAGGTCGAAGATCCGTTCTCGGACATCTACGGCACGCCGCCGGTCCTGGCGAAACTGCTGGAATCCAAAAGCCTGGGCCAGAAAACCGGCGCCGGCTTTTACAAGAAGGTCGGCCGGGACATCCTGCGCCTCGACCCCGAAAGCATGGAGTACGTGGCCGCAGGCGCCAAGGCCAACGAGGTCGTCGGTCGCATGCTGAAAAAACCGGCCGGCGAGCGGCTGAAGCTGCTGCGCGAGGCCGAGGGCGCCGAAGCGCGATTCCTCTGGGCCATCCTGCGCGACCAGTTCCACTATGCCGCGGTGCACCTCGAAAGCATTGCCGAAACCGCGCGCGACATCGACTTTGCGATGCGCTGGGGCTTTGGCGCCAAGCAAGGCCCGTTCGAGTTGTGGCAGCAGGCCGGCTGGCAGCAGGTGGCCAGCTGGATCCAGGAAGACATTGAGGCGGGCAAGGCCTTGAGCAAAGCGCCGCTGCCCGACTGGGTGTTCAAGGGCCCGGTGGCCGACGCGGGCGGTGTGCACACCGCGGAAGGTTCGTGGAGCGCCTCGGCGCAAAAATTCATTCCGCGCCGCAAGCTGCCCGTTTATGAGCGCCAGTATTTCCCCGAGGACGTGCTGGGTGCCAACGCCCCGGCTTTCGAAACCGCCGGTACCACGCTGCATGAAGACGATGCCATCCGCCTCTGGACGCTGGACGGTGCGAACGGAGAAAAAGGCGACGTGCTGATTGCCAGCATCAAGACCAAGATGCACGCCATCAGCCCCGATGTGGCGGAAGGCCTGGCGATGGGCGTGGACCTCGCCGAGAAGGGTTACAAGGGCATGGTCATCTGGTCCAACGACGAGATGTTCTCGGCCGGCGCCGACCTGCAGGCCATGCTGCCCGCCTTCATGATGGGCGGCGCCAGGTCGATTGAAGGCGCGGAAGCCGAACTGCAAAACGTCATGCTCAAGCTGCGCTACGCGGCTGTGCCTGTCGTGTCGGCAATTCGCGGCCTGGCGCTGGGCGGTGGCTGCGAGATGGCCGTGTACTCGGCCAAACGCGTCGCCGCGATGGAAAGCTACATCGGCTTGGTGGAAGTCGGTGTCGGCCTCGTGCCCGGTGCCGGCGGCCTGGCGTACATTGCGCGCCGCGCGGCAGAAAACGCCGCCACGTCCACCAACAAGGACATATTGCCTTTCCTGACCGAAGACTTCACCGCCGCCGCCATGGCCAAGGTGGGCACCAGCGCGATTGAAAGCCGCAAGATCGGCTACCTGCTGGACAGCGACGTCATCGTGCCGAACAAGGACGAACTGCTGTTCGTGGCGCTGAACGAGGCCCGCGCCCTGTTCAACTCGGGCTACCGCGCGCCGCACAGGCGGCCCTTCCCGGTCGTGGGCCGCAACGGCCTGGCCACCATCAAGGGCCAGCTGGTCAACATGCGCGACGGCGGCTTCATCAGCGCGCATGACTTTCACATCGCCGGCCTGATCGCCAACGTGGTGTGTGGTGGCGACGTGGATGCCGGCACGCTGGTCACGGAGGAATATCTGATGACGCTGGAACGCAAGGCCTTCTGTTCGCTGCTCGAAAACCCGAAAACGCAGGAACGCATCATGGGCATGATGAGCACCGGCAAACCGGTGAGGAATTGATGACTGATTTGACGAAGACATCTCCTAACCGCCTGGAGCGCCAGCTCGAGCGCCTGTCTGAGGTGCCGGCCTTTGCCCGCACCTGGTTTCGCAGCGTGATCCTGCGCCGCGCCGTGCCTTTCACCGGCACGGCCGGGCTGGACTTTTTGCAGATGAGCAACAACCGGGTTGAAATCGGCATCCAGAACCAGAAGAAGGTGCAGAACCACATCGGCGGCGTGCATGCCTCGGCCATGAACCTGCTGGCGGAAACCGCCACCGGCATGGTGGTCGGTATGAACGTGCGAGACGACTGCATCCCGTTGGCCAAGGAGCTGAAGATGGCGTTCAAAAAGCGCGCAACCGGCTCGTTGCGCGCCGTGGCGACGCTCACCGACGAGCAGCGAGCGGCCATGCAGGCCAGTGATAAGGGCGAAGTCAATGTGGCGGTCACGGTGACTGACGAAGCTGGCGTCAACCCGGTCGAGTGCGAGTTTGTCTGGGCCTGGATTCCGTCCGGTCCGCGAAAGTGACAACCAGTCGTGACAACTGAACAGAACTTATCCGGCGCGCCTGATTCAGGTTCCCTCTCCCGCACGCGGGAGAGGGCTAGGGTGAGGGCAAGAGCGCTTCGCCAAGGTCAAACGGATGCCGAGATATTGCTGTGGTCAAAGTTGAGAGGTCGCCAGGTCAGAGATCTGAAGTTTCGGCGTCAACATCCGATTGGTCCGTATTTCGCTGACTTCGCATGTCTTGAAATAGGCTTGGTCATTGAACTGGATGGCGGCCAGCATGCTGAGGGCGATGCCACCAGTTATGACCAGAAGCGCAGTAGCGACATGGCTGCCCTGGGTTTTCAGACCTTGCGATTCTGGAACAACGACGTCCTGAGCAAGACAGAGGCTGTACTGGAAAAGGTATGGCAAGTAGCCGACACCCTCACCCCAGCCCTCTCCCGCAAGCGGGCGAGGGAGCAAGAAGGCCCCGAATCCTGTACCCAGTCCCCTCTCCCGCTGGCGGGAGAGGGTTAGGGTGAGGGCAGCAGCCTTTGTCCTACCAAGCCAACTTATTGAGAAACAAGGAACTACCCATGAAACAAGTCCAGGAAGCCTACATCGTTGCCGCCACGCGCACGCCCATCGGCCGTTCGCACCGGGGGTTTTTCCGCAATACGCGTCCCGACGACCTGCTGGTCAAGGCGCTGCAGGCCGCGCTGGCCCAGGTGCCCACGCTGGACCCCAAGGCCATTGAAGACATCATCTGCGGCTGCGCGATTCCCGAAGGCCCGCAGGGTTTGAACATCGCCCGCATCGGTGCGGTGCTGGCGGGCTTGCCCACCAGTGTGGGTGGCATCACCGTCAACCGCTTTTGTGCCTCGGGCCTGTCCGCCGTGCAGATGGCGGCGGACCGCATCCGTGTCGGCGAAGCCGATGTGATGATTGCCGCCGGCACCGAGAGCATGAGCATGGTGCCCATGTCGGGCAACTCGCCGTCGCTGTCGCCGGAAATGTTTGCCAACGACGAGAACGTCGGCATCGCCTACGGCATGGGCCTGACGGCCGAGAAGGTTGCGCAGCAGTGGAAGGTCTCGCGTGATGCGCAGGACCAGTTCGCCTACGAGTCCCACATGAAGGCACTCAAGGCGCAGCAGGCCGGCGAGTTCACGAATGAAATCACGCCGGTGGAAGTGACCGACCGAACCGCCAACCTGGAAACCGGCGAAGTCATCGCCACCACCCGCACCGTGAGCCTGGACGAGGGCGCGCGCCCCGACACCACGGTGGAAGGCCTGGCCAAACTGAAAACCGTGTTTGCTGCGCGCGGCTCGGTCACGGCCGGCAACAGCTCACAAACTTCCGATGGCGCGGGCGCGCTGATTCTGGCCAGCGAAAAAGCCGTCAAGGAATTCGGCCTGAAACCGCTGGCGCGTTTCGTCAGTTACGCCGCCAAGGGCGTGCCGCCGCACATCATGGGCGTAGGCCCGATCGAAGCCATTCCCGCAGCGCTGCGTTACGCCGGCCTGAAGCAGGATGACATCGACTGGTTCGAACTCAACGAGGCGTTTGCCGCGCAGTCGCTGGCGGTCATCAACACGCTGGGCCTGAACGCGGCCAAAGTCAACCCGATGGGCGGCGCGATTGCACTGGGTCACCCGCTGGGCGCCACGGGCGCGATTCGCGCGGCCACCGTGATCCATGCGCTGCAGCGCCATCAGCTGAAGTACGGCATGGTGACCATGTGTGTCGGCATGGGGCAAGGCGCCGCCGGCATTTTCGAGCGGGTGTAGGGTGGTACTGCCGACCTGACCTCCGCAGTGCTGTGCGCGGCGGGGCCGGCGCTTAAATCTCGAAACGAATCCCCTGCGCCAGCGGCAGGCTGGATCCGTAGTTGACCGTGTTGGTGGCGCGGCGCATATAGGCTTTCCACGAATCCGAGCCCGACTCCCGGCCGCCGCCGGTTTCCTTCTCGCCGCCAAAGGCGCCGCCGATTTCTGCGCCGCTGGTGCCGATGTTGACATTGGCAATGCCGCAGTCCGAGCCGCACGCCGAGGTGAAGCGCTCGGCCTCGCGCAGGTCCTGGGTGAAGACGGCGGACGACAGGCCGTGTACCACTGCATTGTTCATGGCAATGGCTTCGTCGAAGTCGTCGTAAGGCACCACATACAGAATTGGCGCAAAGGTCTCGTGCAGCATGGGGCCGGCCTGCTCGGCCAGTTCCACGATGGCGGGCCGCACATAGTGGCCTGCACTACCACCGGCACCAGCACCTTCCTCGCGCTGGCCGAAGTGAACCTTGGCGCCCAGGCCCTTCGCGCTGGCCAGTGCGGTTTGCATGGCGTCAAAGGCGCGGCCGTCGATCAGCGGGCCGACCAGCGTGCCTTCCGTGAGCGGGTTGCCCACCGGCAGACGCGCGAACACCGACACCAGCCGCTCCACCAATGCCGCGTAGACGGAGCGGTGCACGATCAGCCGGCGCAGGCTGGTGCAGCGCTGCCCGGCCGTGCCGGCGGCGGCAAACGCCGCACCGCGCACCACCAGTTCCAGGTTGGCCGAGGGGCAGACGATGGCCGCGTTGTTGCCGCCCAGTTCGAGCAGCGAGCGTTTGAACTGCGCCGCGCAGGCCATGGCCACATTCTTGCCCATGGCGGTCGAGCCGGTCGCGCTGACCAGCTTGACCTGCGGATGGTTGACCAGCGCCTCACCGACGGAGCGCTCACCGATCAGCAACTCGCTCAGGCCGTCGGTATCCAGCCCCAATTCCTTCGCCGCGCGCAGCAGCAGGCCATTAAGTGCGACGGCCGACAGCGGCGTCTTCTCGGACGGCTTCCAGGCCAGCGTGTTGCCGCAGACCAGCGCCAGCGCGGCATTCCAGGCAAACACCGCCATCGGAAAATTGAAGGCCGAGATGATGCCGACCACGCCCACCGGATGCCAGGTCTCCAGCAGCTTGTGGTCGGGCCGCTCGCTGGCAATCGTCAGGCCGTAGAGCTGGCGCGACAGGCCGACCGCAAATTCGCAGATGTCGATCACTTCCTGCACTTCGCCCAGGCCCTCCTGCAGGATCTTGCCGGTCTCCAGCGAGATCAGCTGCCCGAGTTCCGGCTTGTGGCGCCGCACGGTTTCGCCGAAGGCGCGTACCAGTTCACCGCGCTTGGGTGCCGGCACATCGCGCCAGCTCAAAAAACGCTGGTGCGCGCGATTGAGTGCGGCATCCACTTCGGCCGGGCTGGTGGTGGCGAGACGCGCCAGCCGGCTGCCGTCAATCGGGGTGTGAACCTCAAGGGTCGCGGACGCCTGGCTGTTCAGGTCGGCGTGGATGCCCAGGCTTTGCAGCAGGGACGAAATGTCATTGGCGTGGCTCATGGTGAAGTCCTTTCGGGGAAATGTTGGCGTGATGATGGCGTATCGGCCGTGGCGGCAAGGCTGCGCAGCCCGCGGCCCAGGCGTTGCGCGCCTTGCAGCAGGGCGTCTGCACCGGGGTTGGCAAAACTCAGGCGCAGCCAGGGCTGTGCGGTGTTGTGAAGGCTGAAGGCGGCGCCCGGCACGGCCAGCACCTGGTGCTGCAGGCCGAAGTCCACCCACGCCTGCGACGGCATCAGTGGCAACGCGCTGGCAAGCCGGGCCCAGACAAACATGCCGCCCTGGGGCTCGCTGAATTCAAGCAGCCCGCCGCAATGTGCGTGCAGTGCAGCAGCCAGCGTGCGGGCCTTGGCCGCGTAGGCCTTGCGCAGCATGGCCAGGTGCTCAACCAGGCGGCTGGAGGCCAGCATCGCGGTCAGGGTCAGCTGCTCCAGTGAGCCGCTGTGCACATCGGCGGCCTGCTTGGCCAGCACGACGGCGCGCAGCACGTCCGGCGGCGCCATCAGCACACCCAGGCGCAGGGCCGGGGCCACCACCTTGGAATAACTCGTCATGTAGGCTACCTGCGCATGTGATCCGGTTTGCTGGTTGATCTGCGCCAGCGAGGGCGGTGGCGCCGCTCCAAACCAGAGTTCGCCATAAGGATCGTCCTCGATCAGTGTGACCTCGTGCCGTGCGGCAAGTTCCAGCAGGCGCACGCGCCGCGCCAGGGGCATCACGGCACCTGTCGGGTTGGCAAAGTTCGGAACCACATACAGCACGCGCGGCCGTGCGCTGGTCAAAACACTTTCGAGCCGCTCGACATCCAGCCCCTGGGCATCGGCAGGAACTTCCACCAGCTGCGCACCCGCAAAGCGGAAGGCCTGCAGGGCGGCCGGGTAGTTGAAGGACTCCACCGCCACGCCGGCGCCCGGCTCGACGAGAACCCGCGCCAGCAGGTCAATGGCCTGCTGCGAGCCGGTGGTGATCACCACTTGCTCGGCCTGGGCCTGCAGGCCGCGTTGTTGCAGCAGCTCGGCGCTGGCCGCACGCAGCGCGGGCAGGCCCTCGGTGGCACCGTATTGCAGGCTGTGCCCCTGCAGGCCGGAGGCCACGGCCAGCATGCATTCGCGCAGCCAGTCCGCCGGCAGCAGCGCGGGGTCGGGATGACCGCCTGCCAGTGAAATCATGCCGGGCTGTCCGGCCAGTGCCAGCATGGCACGAATCGGCGAGCCGCTGGCCTGCGCATAGAGCGGGCGGACCGGCGTGCGCGCGGCTGCGCTCATGGGTGAACCTCCGCGCTAAGCGCTCCGGTGTTCGCCTTGGGAGTGGCCTTGGGAGCGGCCCGGCGGCTCATGCGCGGGCCGCCGTCATGCCGAAAATGCCGGTGGCATTGCCGGCGTCAAAGGCCAGGTCGAGGCGGGTGCCTTGCGCCGGGTCATTGGCGGCAGGGCTCGCTTGCAGCTCGGCGCGGGTGATGAATTCATAAAACGAACCCGGCACGGCGCGCGTGACCTGGCCGGCGGGTGTGAGGAATTCGCGCTGCACCGTCGCCGCACGAAACGCCGTCTGGCGCACGCGGCCACTGGCCGAGACTTCGACCGCGTCCTTGATGGGGCGGCCCAGTTCGCGCTGGCGCCGGGCCACCGCATCCACATCGCCGACGCGGTCGGTCGCGTGGTTGAAGGCGTTGCCCTCGGTGGCGATCCAGGCCATTTCGGCAGACTCGGCTAGCAGCAGCTCATAGTCGTCCAGCGCAAACACGCCATGCTGGCGGTCAAAGCACTGGAGCATCACCGGCAGCAGCCGCAGCGCCTGTTGCAGCGGCAGCTTGCCGTCGCGCGCCAGCTGCTCCAGGTCCGCCACATCTTGCGGGCCCAGCGGGTCGCGCGAGGTGGACAACACCCGCGTAACGGCGGCCTGGAAGGGCACGGTGAATTGTTCGGGATGCAGTTCGGACACAAAGAACTGCGCGATCTCCTGCGGGAAATCCTGGTGGCACCAGGCGCGGCCGGTCATCTTCAGGCGCGGCAAGGGGTAGGTGCCCTCCAGCGTAAAACCCAGCGGGCGCAGCAGCCGCGTGAAGGCCGCTTCGCCCGGAGGCAAGGCGCCACTGGGCCAGCGCACGGTACGCAGCGCGCCGTGGTCAAAGACGACCTGGCGCTGTTGCCCGGCCACATCGCTGGCCATGTACTCTTGCGCCGCCGGCACCCGCTGCACCAACCCATGGAACAGGGCCATGTTCAGGGCCTGGGCCAGTTCGGCGCGCGTCACCGTGCCGGACACGCCGGACTGCAGGGCAGGATGAACGTACATCTGCTCATGGATGTGCTGCACGGCTTCGGGCGGCAGGCAGCTGGCAAGCAGGGTCTGGAGGTTGGTCATTGCGTGGGTAATTTCGACGGATGAAGACGGATGATTTCAGCGGGTAAATTCAACGGGTGGAAGCCGGATTTTCGGGAAATCACAGCCACTGCGCAAAGGATGTATTTCGATGCAGGCATGAGATATATTCATGCGATGCGCCGAAAAATCCCCTCCACCCAAGCCCTGCTGGCCTTCGAAGCGGCGGCGCACCGCGGCAGTTTTACGCTCGCGGGGCAGGACCTGTCGGTGAGCCAGAGTGCGGTCAGCCATCAGATCCTGGGGCTGGAGCAGGACCTCGATGTGAGTCTTTTTTTGCGCCTGCCGCGCCAGCTGGTGTTGACTGATGCCGGGCGCTCGCTGCTGTCGCGTGTCAGCCCGGCACTCGATGCGCTGGAAGCCGCGATGCTGGACCTGGCGTCTTCCAAGGGCGAGGGCGGCACGCTGGAGCTCGGCGTGGTGCCCACCTTCGCCACCAAGTGGCTGATCCCCCGCATGCCCACCTTCCTCAAGGCGCACCCGCATGTGACGCTGAACCTGTCGACCCGGCTGCTGCCCTTTGATTTTTCACTCACCGGCCTGGACGCGGCCATCCACTACGGCCGGCCCGACTGGCCGGGCACCGAGTCCGAGTACCTGATGGGCGAGGAAAGCGTGGTGGTGTGCAGCCCCGCGTTGATGAAAAAGCGCCAGCTGCGGCGCCCGGCCGACGTGCTTAAGTTCACGCTGATCCACCAGAGCACGCGCCCGCACGCCTGGCGCGACTGGCTGCAGCTGGCCGGCATTGACGACGCGCAGGGCGCCAGCACCGGCCCGAAGTACGAACTGTTTTCCATGATCGCCCAGGCCGTCAAGGCCGGGCTGGGCGTGGCCGTGCTGCCGCGCTTTTTGGTGGCCGACGAGATTGCCGACGGCACCCTGGCCGTGCCGTTTGACCTGTCATTGAGTTCCGACTTTGCCTACTATCTGGTGTGGCCCACGCAAAAGGCCAGCTGGCGGCCCCTGCTGCAGCTGCGCGAATGGCTGCGCGAACAGGCGGCGCCTTAAAGCGGCTCAGGCGCCGTCTGTAGGCGCCAGGCTTTGCGCCGGGCGGCGCAGCGTGCTGTCAAAAGGGTTGAGCTGCGCGCCGATGGCCGTGGCCTCGCGCTTGAGCAATTCCACCACCGTCGGCAGGCGGTCAGGGCTGAGCCGCGACGAGATCGTGCCGACGCTGAGCGCCGCCACGGCGCGGCCTTCACGGTCCAGCACCGGCACACCCACGCCGGCCATGCCGTCGAGCAAGCCGGTGTTGCGCCCGGCATAGCCCGTCTGGCGCACCCGCTCGATTTCGGTGCGCAGGTAGACCTCGTCATACACGCCGTACTCGCGCATGCGCGGCAGGTTGTAGCGAATCACCTCTTCGCGTTCGGACTCCGGCAAAAAGGCCAGGATGGCCAGGCTGCCCTGGCCCATGCCCAGCGCCACCCGGCCGCCGATGTCGCCGGTGAAGGAGCGGATCGGGAAGGGGCCTTCGCTGCGGTCCAGGCACACCGCGTCAAAGCCGCTGCGCACCAGCAAAAAGATGGTGTCGCCCAGGCTGGCGCACAGCCGCAGCATGGATGGGCGGCACAGCGCGCGCAAGTCCATCGAGTTGCCGGCCTGTGCGGCCAGCGCAAAAAAATCAATGCTCAGCCGGTAGAGCTTGGACGCGGCGTCCTGCTCCACGACGCGCTCGGCCACCAGGCTTTGCAGCAGGCGGTGGGTGGTGGCCTGTGTCAGCCCCGTGGCCTTGGCAATGTGCGTGATGCGCCCGCCCTTGGCCTGGGTGGCGGCCAGGGCCCGCAGGATGGCAAAAGCGCGCTGCACGCTGCTCGAGGCGCTGTCGTCCTCTTTTGGATTCTCTTTCATGGCATCTCTTTCATCGGAATGAATTTCATCCATATCTTATAGAAATTCCATTAAACGGAATAAATTAAATAAATATCTCTATATACGGAATAACCTATTGACGATTTTTTATGAGATGCCCTAGCATGAACGTCATCAAGGTGTCGCAAAGCAGCCTTGATGCGGCCTTCAGGCAGCCGGTCGCGGCGCTGATGTCCCTGCGGATTTCCCTGTGCATGCCTTCCTTGTTTGTGAGGTGTTCCTGATGTCTTTTCTGACCCTGGCGAATGTGAACAAGTCCTATGGCGCCACGCACGCCGTGATCGACATGAACCTGTCGGTGGAGAAGGGCGAATTTGTCTCGCTGCTCGGGCCTTCGGGCTGCGGCAAGACCACGACGCTGCAAATGATTGCCGGTTTTGCCGATGTCACCGCCGGCCGCATCACGCTCGATGGCCGTGACATCACCCACGCCAAACCGAACACGCGCGGCCTGGGTATCGTGTTTCAGAGCTATGCGCTGTTCCCCCACATGAGCGTGCACGACAACGTGAGCTTTGGCCTGGAGATGCGGCGTATGCCCAAAAACGAGCGCACCGAACGCGTCAAGGCCGCGCTGGCGCTGGTGCACCTGGAGGCGCACGCCACGCGCTACCCGCGCGAGCTGTCCGGCGGCCAGCGCCAGCGGGTGGCCCTGGCCCGCGCCCTGGTCATCGAGCCGCCGGTGCTGCTGCTCGACGAGCCGCTGTCCAACCTCGACGCCAAGCTGCGCGAGGAAATGCAGTTCGAGCTGCGGCAGATCCAGCGCAAGGTGGGCACCACCACCGTGATGGTCACGCACGACCAGACCGAGGCCATGTCCATCAGCGACCGCGTGGTGGTGATGGAGGCCGGCCGCGTCACGCAGATCGACCAGCCGCACCGCCTGTACGAACACCCGCAAACGCGTTTCATCTCCAGCTTTGTCGGCAAGGCCAACCTGCTGGAAGGCCGCGTCATCGCTACCGGTGCCTGGGCCACGGTGGACCTGGGCACGGCGTCGCTGGAGGTCCATGCGCCCGGCGCCGCCGTGGGCGACGCCGTGGTGCTCAGCCTGCGGCCCGAAAAAATCCGCCTCGTGCCCGAGACCCGGGGTCGCCTCGCGGGCGCGGTGTGCGAGCGCTTCTTCCTGGGCAGCCAGTGGCTCTACCAGGTAGACACCGCCGCCGGTGAGCTGGTGGTGGTCTGCCCCAACGATGGCGAAGTGCCTGCCGAAGAAGGCCAGCGCGTCGGCCTCGACTGGCCGGCCGGCCAGGTGCGCCTGTTGCCCGGCGCGCTGCATCTGCAAGTGCCTGCCGCACCGGCGACGCTGGAGGCCGTGGCATGAACGCGGCGACCCGTTTTCATTCCCTCTCCCCCTGGGAGAGGGTTAGGGTGAGGGTGTTCGCGCAGGCCGCTGGCCTTATAGCCGCCCAGGCCCTCACCCCTGTCCTCTCCCGGAGGGAGAGGGAGCAACACGGGGGCAAGCAGTGAACGCAACAACCATGGTGGGAGCTGCACCGAATGTTTCGCGGCCCTCGGCGGCCCGCGCACCATGGCTGCTGTCGGCGCCGGCCTTTGTGCTGTTTGCCTGCCTGCTGCTGGTGCCCCTGGCGCTCACGGCCGTGCTGTCCTTCCAGGTGTTCGACCACGCCACCGGCGTCAAGAACAGTTTCACGCTGGCGCATTACGCCGCGGTGCTGACGGACGACTACTACCACCGCATTTTCTGGCGCACCTTCTGGGTCTCGGCGCTCACCACGCTGATCTGCGTGCTGGTCGGCGCGCCCGAGGCCTATGTGCTCAGCCGCATGCGCAACCCGTGGCGCTCTGTCTTGCTGCTGGTGGTGCTGGCGCCACTGCTGGTGTCGGTGGTGGTGCGCGCATTTGGCTGGAGCATGCTGCTCGGGCCCGAGGGCGTGGTGAACCAGGCCGTGCGCGCCATGGGCCTGCCGCCCATGCGCATCCTCTACACCGAAGCCGCCGTGGTCATTGCGCTGGTGCATGTGATGCTGCCCTTCATGGTGATCCCGGTCTGGACCTCGCTGCAAAAACTAGACCCCGGCGTGGAAGATGCCGCGCTGTCGCTCAAGGCCTCGCATTTCACCACCGTACGCCGCATTATTTTTCCGCAGGTGCTGCCCGGCGTTCTTTCGGGCAGCCTGATCGTCTTCGGCCTGAGCGCCAGCGCCTTTGCCATTCCCGGCCTGCTGGGCGGGCGGCGCCTGAAGATGGTGGCCACCGTGGTGTACGACGAGTACCTGCACGAGCTCAACTGGCCGCTGGGCGCGGCGATTGCGCTCACGCTGCTGCTGGCCAACCTGGTGCTGATGCTCAGCTACAACCGGGTGCTCGAGCGCTCCTACAAAAAATCAATGGGTTAAGCGGGGTCTGCACCATGTCAAAAAACGGTCCCATCGCACTCATCTTCAACGCCCTCGTCATCGCCTTCATGATGGCGCCGCTCGTCATCGTTTGCGTGGTGGCCTTCACGCCCGAGAACACGCTGACCATTCCCACCACGCATTTTTCGCTGCGCTGGTTCAAGGCGGTGTTTGCCCATGCCGACTTTGTGCAGTCCTTCAAGAACAGCCTGTGGCTGGCCTTCCTGTCGGCCACGCTGGCCACGGTGCTGGCCGTGCCGGCGGGGCTGGCCATTGCGCGCCACAGCTTTCCGGGGCGCGACTTCCTCAACGGCCTGTTTCTCTCGCCGCTGATCATTCCGCACCTGGTGCTGGGGGTAGCGCTGCTGCGCACCTTTTCGCTGATTGGCGCCACCGGCAGCTTCTTCTGGCTGGCGCTGGCCCACGTGGTCGTCATCACGCCGTATGCGCTGCGGCTGGTGCTGGCGTCGGTAGAGGGGGGCGACCGCAGCGCGGAGCAGGCCGCCCTGTCGCTGGGCGCCAGCCAGGCCACGGTGTTCCGGCGCATCACGCTGCCGATGATTTTGCCCGGCGTGACGGGTGGCTGGCTGCTCGCCTTCATCAACAGCTTTGACGAAGTGACCATGTCGATCTTTGTCACCGCGCCGTCCACCGTGACGCTGCCGGTGCGCATGTACATGTATGCGACCGAGTCGATTGACCCGCTGATGGCGGCGGTCTCGGCGCTCATGGTCGCGCTGACGGCAGTCGCCATGCTGGTGCTGGACCGCGTGTACGGCCTCGACAAGATCCTCGTGGGGCACAAATGACCCTGGCCCCTGAAACTAAAACACCCCGTTCCCCAGGAAACACCGTGGCGCTTCTTCAACGCGTGGCCGAAACCGGCCGTACCCCGGTGGGCTTTGTGCTCAACGGCCAGGCGCTGATCGCCCTGGCCGGCGACACCGTGCTGACCGCCGTGCTCACCCACACGGCGCAGCTGCGCCGCAGCGAGTTCAGCGGCGAACCACGCGCCGGCTTTTGCATGATGGGCGCCTGCCAGGACTGCTGGATCACCACCGAGTCGGGCCAGCGCCTGCGCGCCTGCGGCACCTTCATTGAAGAGGGCATGCGCCTGGTGACCGGCGCGGAGGGGCACGAATGACAAAAGCCCTGCAACCCGTCATTGTGGGCGCCGGGCCGGCCGGCGTGCGTGCAGCGCAAACGCTGGTCGCGCACGGCGTGCGGCCGGTGGTCATTGACGAAGCACCGCGCTGGGGCGGGCAGATTTACCGCCAGCCGCCACCGGGCTTCACCCGCTCCAAACGCACGCTGTACGGTTTTGAAGCCGGCCGTGCCGAGGCGCTGCACAGCGCCATGGCCAACATTCTGGACCGCGTCGACTACCGGCCCGAGACGCTGGTCTGGAGCGCCGAAGGTGGCCGGCTTGATTTGCTTTGCCGCGGCCGCATGGGCACGCTGCCCTATGGCCAGCTGATCTTGGCCACCGGCGCAACCGACCGCGTCCTGCCGTTTCCGGGCTGGACATTGCCCGGCGTTTACACCCTGGGCGCCGCGCAGGTGGCGCTGAAGTACCAGGGCTGCGCCATCGGTTCGCGCGTGGTCATCGCCGGCACCGGGCCCCTGCTGTATCTGGTGGCCTACCAGTATGCGAAGGCAGGCGCCAGGGTGGTTGCCGTGCTGGACACCGCCAGTTTCAAGGACAAGGCGCTGGCGGCGCCGGCCATGCTGCGCCAGCCCGCTGTGTTTGCCAAGGGCGTGTATTACCTGGGCTGGTTGCGCGCGCACGGCGTGCCGGTGCACCAGGGCGTGCGGCTGGTGCGCGCCACGGGCGACGCGCGAGTCACGGCCATGCGCTGGCGCGCTGGCGCCACCGAGCACGAGCTGGCCTGTGATGCCGTGGGCTTTGGCTATGCCTTGCGCTCCGAAACCCAGCTGGCCGACCTGCTGGGCTGCCGTTTCAGCTACAACGCCCTGCAGCGCGCCGCATTGCCCGAACGCGACGGAGCGGGGCGCTCCAGCGTGCCGGGCGTGTACCTGGCGGGCGATGGGGCCGGCATCATGGGCGCTGACGCGGCCGAGTGGGCGGGCGAGCGTGCGGCGCTGGCATTGCTGGCCGATGCTGGCAAGGCCGTGGATGCTGTGGACGCCGCACGCGCCTCTGAGCTGGAAGCGAAGCTGGCGCGCACGGCGGCCTTTCGCGTCGGGCTGGAGCGAGCCTTTCCCTTCCCGCAGGACTGGGCCGCCAGCGCACCTGACGAGCTGGTGATTTGCCGCTGCGAAGAAATCACCGCGGGCGAATTGCGCCAATGCGTGCAGAACACCGGCGCGCGCGAGATGAACCGCCTCAAGGCGCTGACGCGCGTGGGCATGGGCCGCTGCCAGGGCCGCACCTGCGGCGTGGCGGCGGCGGAAATCCTGGCGCAGGCTTGCGCCGCCGCACCCGATGCGGTGGGCCGGCTGCGCGGCCAGGCGCCCATCAAGCCGCTGCCGTTCGCGGCCATGGCCCGGGCGAACGGAGAGGCCGCATGATGGAACGCATCTCTGCCGACGTCGCCATCATTGGCGGCGGCATCATGGGCTCGTCGGCCGCGCTGTTCCTGCGCCGCACGGGCCTGTCGGTGGTCCTGCTGGAGCGCGACCTCTGCGGCTCCCGCTCCAGCGGCGTGAACTATGGCGGCGTGCGGCGCCAGGGGCGGCCGCCCAGCCAGTTGCCGCTGTCGCAACGCGCGCAGGGCTTGTGGGCGCAGTTGCCGCAACTCATCGGCATCGACGGCGAATATCTGCGCTCCGGCCACCTCAAGATTGCACGCAGCGAAGCTGATTTGGCTGCGCTGGAAAGTTACCGCGAGCGCACGCAGGGCTTCGGCATGGACCTGCAAATCCTGTCGGCGCGGGCCCTGCGCGAGCGCTGCCCCTGGCTGGGCCGGGCGGCTGTGGGCGCGTCGCTGTGCCCGGACGACGGGCAGGCCAACCCGCGCCTGGTGTCGCCGGCCTTTGCGCTGGCCGCGCGGCGGCTGGGCGCGGATGTGCGCGAGCAGACATGCATCGACGAAGCGGCACACGACGGCACGGCGTTTGTGCTGCGCTCGGGCCATGCGCTGGAAGTGCGCGCCAGGCATTTGCTGAACTGCGCGGGCGCTTGGGCCGGCACCATCGCGGCGCAGTTTGGCGATGCGGTGCCCATGGAATCGGGCCACCCCGAGATGGCGGTGACCGAACCCCTGCCGGTGTTCCTCAACTTCAGCCTGGGCGTGGAAGGCGGCGGCGTCTATGCGCGGCAGGTGGCGCGCGGCAATTGCGTCATTGGCGGCGGCCGGGGCTATGCGCTGGACGAGCAGCGCGCCCGCGCCCAACGCAGCGGCATTGCCTCCCTGATGCAGCAGACCATTGACTTGCTGCCGGCCCTGCGCAACGCGCACATCATCCGCACCTGGAGTGGCACCGAAGGCTACTTGCCCGACCGCCAGCCGGTGCTGGGCCCCAGCGCCACCACACCCGGCCTGATTCATGCATTCGGTTTTGCCGGCGGCGGTTTTCAGCTGGGCCCCGCAGT